>NZ_JARJLM010000658.1 GCF_029335485.1 Cupriavidus basilensis | reverse complement strand
GCGGTCATGGTCTTGTCCAGTGTCTTGCGCATAGTCTTAGCGATATCCAATGCTGAAATCGTGGCCCCACAGGCTGACCCGGGTGGCCTCGTAGGCGGCGTGCTGGCTCCAGTCGACCACCAGCCCGCCGTAGCCGTACTCGAGGTCGAAGCCGCCGGGCGTCTTCATGTAGAAGGAAACGACGCGGTCGTTGCAGTGCTGGCCGAGCGTGGCCGAGAGCGCCACGCCGTGCTGCTGCGCACGGTCCAGCGCGCGGCCCACCTCCGTCATGTCCTGCACCTCGGCCATCACATGGACGCAGCCGCTGGGCGCGGGCGCCTCGAAGATGGCCAGGCTGTGGTGCCGCCCGTTGCCGCAATGCAGGAAGTGGATGCGCTTCTCCGGCTCGGCCGGATCCGGGGTGAAGCGCGCGCGGAAGATATCTGACAGGCCGAAACCCATCACATCGCACAGGAAGGCGTAGGTTTCGTCGAAGGCCGGCGCGGGCAGCACCGAGTGCCCCGCGCCCATCGGATCGGTGACGAAGCGCGACACGCCGATGGGCGAGACAAAGCGCAGGAAATCCGAGCGCATGCCCCAGAAGATCTCGTGCCGGTTGCCGGAAGGATCGGTGAACCAGGCCACGGCCTGGGCGCGCCGCTGGATGCGCTCGGCCTCGCTGCTGTGCGTGACCTCCACGTTTGCCGCCCGCAAAGCCGCGAGCGCGTGGTTGAAGGCCGCCTCGCCGGCCAGCTCCCAGCCCGATGCCAGGTAGCGGTCCTGCTTGCCGGGCACGATCAGGTAGCGGTAGTCGCGCTCGTCCATCTTGAGGTAGAGCGCGCCATGAGGGGCGTTGGTGCACGCCATGCCGAGCACTTGCTCGCCATAGTGGCGCCAGCGTTCGGTGTCGGTGGACTCGACCACGATATAGCCGAGCGCGCGGATGTCCATCATGCTGCCTCCTCGCTGTTCCTGGACTTCATTCGCTGCCGCGTTGGTTGCGGCAGGTTGGTGAAGCTATTGTTCAGGGGAAGCGGGATGTGGGCATCGTCTGTTGGGACTAGTGAGGTGGTATTTGGAGTTTCGGGCTTTCGTGGGGTAATTTGGGGGCCTGTAGCTGCTGGAAGCAAATCCGTCTTCTGCCTACGGGCGGGTCTCCATTGCCAGCAAGGCTGGTATGCACTGATCAGTTGCCCACAGCCACTTCCCCTGCTCCGTCTCGCCAGCGACACGGGACTTCGCCGCCGTCTCCTTCTCGTTCATGACCACCGGCCCGGGCGTCGGCTCCAGCACCGCCTCGTCAATCAGTTCGCCCAAGCCGGACGAATGCCCTTCTAGTTCGCAAGACTGACAAGCCGGATGATGGCGGTGTCCGGTGCCATGCATCCGCTTGACCAAGAATAGCTGGGCGTGGCGCGTCAGATACATGGCGATGCCGCCAGGCTGGCACATACAGTGCGGCGATCGCGATAAGGCGCGACGCAGCATGCTGGGAAATCTGGCCACACTTCGGCATCGGCGATGCTACCCATATCGTTGGCTGGCAGCTCACTCGAGCTCGTTCTCATGGTTTTCAAAAAAATTGATGCCGTTTCGGGTAGCGTCAATACCGCTTCGGGTAGCACCCCATCACTCCGCCCAACAGAATCGAAGGCATTGACTCTGAATATAAAGGGCGCGCCAATGGCGTATTTTTCTTATCGCAGCCATTACGGCTTTCGTCTGGGGTTAGTCCTCGCTGTCAAGAGCGCATCGTGGTCGGCAGCCGCAGCAGCCGAGACGGCGGCTACCATCTTGCCGGCCATTGCCGTCACGGCCAATAAGCTTTCCGAGAGCCTGCAGGACACCCCGCAAACGGTATCGGTGTTTTCCGGCGACGAATTGCGAGAGCGCAATGTGCGGCGCCTGGATGATCTGCTGCGCTTGATTCCCAACGCCTCCATGGCCAACGTCGAATACGGCAGCGCAGTCGCGGACTGGAACTACCGGGGCTTGAATGTCTCCCTGTTCGAGAAAGCGTCACCGCTCCTGGTCTATATCGACGGCGTGCCGCAAAGCGACCGCTTCAGCCTGGCGGTGGATATCGACGACATCGAGCGGGTTGAAGTGCTGCGCGGCCCGTCCGGTACCCTGCACGGCAGCAACGCCATGGGCGGGGTCATCTATATCACCACCCGCTCAGGCCCGGCCAATGCGGTCTCCGGCAGTGTGCGCAGCCGCGTCGGCTCGCACGGCACCGCGCAGCTTGGCGCTAGCGTGCAAGTGCCGCTAGCCGGCATCGGCTCGTTCAAGCTGAATGCGGCCAAACAGCGCTACGATGGGGTCTTGACCCGCGCTTTTCCGGGTGGCGGCAATGAAGACCGCGAGGACGAGCAGTATGTCAACGCTGCGTTGAAGCTCGCCGTTGGCGAGCGTGGCCTGATCGACTACGTGTTCAGCGACGACAATCGCCGCTATGGCTACGGCCGCCTGGACGTGGTCGATCGCGCCGGCTTGAACGACAACAGCAACAGCAACCGCAATGACTTTGACCTCCCCAGCGCCCGGCGCAACCACAACACCCGCCATCTGCTCAAAGGCAGCTATGAGGCGGGGCCGGGCCGGCTCGAATGGCTCGCCAGCCTGACCGACAATCGCCATCGCGGCGTCTTCGACTGCGACTATGGTCCGGCGCCGCTCTACCGCTGCGGCGCCGACCGCAATACCCGCAATACCGCCACCGAATTGCGCTGGGTGGTCGATCACACTCCGCTGAAATGGATCGTCGGCGCCTATGCCAATCGCGAAACCCAGCACTGGGGAGACAATAGCTTTAGCCTGATCTCGCCGCCGCTGGATCTGCTGCAGACCCAGGGCACGCTGGGCGAACGCACCGGCGCCATCTTCGGCCAAGCGACCATCCCCCTGTGGACCGATTGGCAGGCGACCGTGGGCGGCCGCTGGCAGCGTGTCGAGCGCAAGGTCGACGTTACCATCCATTCGCTCGACGCGAGCTTCCGTCCTTTCGCCGCGCCGCTGCAAGCAAGAAAAACGATGACGGTTTTTCTGCCGAAGCTGGGACTGTCCTGGGCCTTTCGGCCGCAGCAGACCGTGTTTGCCGGCTACAGCGAAGGCTATCTGCCAGGCGGATTCAACGTGATCTACCCGGTCTCCGACCCGCGCCAGGCCGAGTATCAGCCACAACGCTCGCGCCAGATCGAACTCGGCTACAAGGGCCGGCCCTGGCCTGGCCTGCAGGCCAGCAGCACGCTGTTCTATGCTCGCATCGATGACATCCAAGCCACGGAACGGCTGCCCACCGGCTATCGCGCGCTCAACCTCGCCGGCGCGGCCAGTAAGGGCATCGAATTCGAATTGGTTTGGCAACCCAACGCCCGCTGGCAGGCGGACGCCAATATCGGGCTGATCAGCGCGCACTACCGCAGTGGATCGCTATTCCGTCCCAGCGGGGCAACGACCGCCATCGACCTCGGTGGCCGCCGTGTCGAGAAAACGCCGACGGCGACCGCCCTGCTTGGCCTGCAAACCAACCGGGGACCCTGGTTCGGCCGCGCCGAGATGCACTATCTCGGCACCCGCCCTACCTCGGCGGAGGGCGATGCCCAACTGGCCGCCAACACGCGCTGGAATCTGCGCGGAGGCTATCGGACTCGCGCCTGGGAGGTGGCCGCCTATGTGCTGAACCTCACCGACCGCAAAACCCCCTTGGGCGCCTACCGGCCGGATCCGAGCGGGCAGCCAGAACGATTCGTGCGCGTACTCGATCGGCCAAGGACCTTCGGCGTCGAGGCGCGCTATGCGTTCTGATGCCGGCGCTGCCCCCTTGCTGCGCCTGCTGCTGGGCCAGTGGCGCTATCTGTTGCCGGCGCTGGGATTGGTCATGCTCGCCGTGCTGGCCGAACTGGCCCCCTACCTGCTGTTTTACCAGGCGGCGCAGTGGATCGTCGCCGGCGTTGCCGAACCGTCGGCGTGGTTCCGTCTCGCCGGTGGGCTGGCCCTCGCCAGCACAGCGCGCTACGTCTTGCTCACCGGTGCCGGCGCGCTGTCGCACCAGGCCGCGTTTCGCTTGCTGTGCGCGCTGCGCCAGGCCATCGTCCACAAGCTGGCGCAGCAGCCCTTGCCCAAACTAGCGGGCTACCGCAGCGGTGAGTTGGTGCGCACGGTGCTGCAGGAGGTTGAGCAGATTGAAGGCTATATCGCCCACCACAGCGTCGACCTGAGTGCCGCCGTGATCGGGCCGCTGGCGGCCGGCGCGCTGTTGGCCTGGCTCGACTGGCGGCTGGCGCTGGCAGCGCTGCTGACGCTGCTGCCGGCAACCGGCGCGCAAGCCTGGCTGTTTCGCGATCTCTCGCAGCAGATTGCGCGCTACCAGCACGCCACGGCCACGCTGCATGCGGCCGTCATTGATTACGTACGCGCCGTGCCGGTAATGAAGGTTTTCCTGCTGGACAGCCGCTCGTTCGCGCAAATGCGCGCGGCGCTCGCCACCTACCACCACTGCGTGAGCGACTTCGCCAGACGCATCGTGCCGGGCTGGAGCGCCTTTTCCAGCCTGCTCAGCGCCAACCTGCTGTTCACCTTGCCGCTGGCCTGGTGGCTGCATGCGCGCGGCGAACTCGATATCCCGGGCCTGGTGCTGGCGCTGGCCTTGGCCAGCGGCGGGCTGCGTCCGCTGCAGCGGGCGGTGACGCTGACGTCCAAGCTGCAGGAAACCCGCCTGACCGTCGACAAGATCTCGGCACTGCTGCGTCCGGCAACGGAAGCGTCGAATGTGGATGCCCCCGCTCTGCCGGACGATGCGCAGGCCGCCAAGCCGCCACCCGCACTGCGCATCCGCGGACTGAGCCTGACACGCGGCGCGCGGCGCGTGCTGGACGACATCAACCTCGACGTGGCGGCCGGCAGCATGGTCGCCGTCGTCGGCCGCTCGGGCGCAGGCAAGTCTTCGCTGGCCATGGCGCTGGGCGGCCTGCTCGCGCCCGATCGCGGATACATCCAGGTGGGCGGCCAAGCGCTGGCCGGCTTGTCCGATGCCACCAGGGCAGCACGGATTGCGGTTGTCACCCAACACAGCTTTCTGTTTCGCGGCAGTATCGCCGACAATCTGCGCCTTGCCAGCCCCGTCGCCAGCGACACCGCCCTGCGGCGCGCCGCCAGCGTGGCGCAGGCAGACGATTTCATCATGGCCCTACCCGAGCGCTACGACACGCTGCTGGGCGAAGGCGGCCTGCGGCTATCCGGCGGCGAGGCGCAGCGTCTCGCCATTGCCCGCGCCATCCTGGCCGACACCCCCTTGCTGATCCTGGACGAGGCGACCGCCTTCGCCGACGCGCTGATCGAGCGCGCGTTTCTCGCGGCACTGCGCGCGCAGGCGCCGCACCGGACCATCGTGGCGATCACCCATCGCCTGCACGCGCTGCCGTGGGCGAACCAGATCGTGGTGCTCGATGGCGGCCGCGTCGTCGCCAGTGGGCCACACGACGCCTTGCTGGCTACTGTGCCGCTCTATCAAGCACTCTGGGAACGCCAATGGCTGTCGAACTCCACCCCGCAGGATGCCGCCGGCGCGGCACGGAGGCTGCGCGCATGAGACGCCTCGCTGTCTTGCTGCGCGCCGCGCAAGGTATTCCCCGACGCCTGACTCTCAGCGTCGTCCTGCGCGTGGCCGAACGCGGCGCCGCACTCGCCCCGCTATTCCTGCTCTATGCCTTGCTGCACGGTCAACTGACCTTGCCGGCCCTGTGCGCCGCCCTGTTGGCTCTGCTGGGCCTGCAATATCTGTGCGCCTGGCAAGGACAGTTGCTAGGATTTCTCGGTGGCTATGACCTGACGTTGCGCTTGCGCGAACGCGCCACCGACCATCTGCGCGCCCTCCCGCTCGGCCTGCTGCGCCAGCGTCGCCTCGGCGATCTCGGCGCGCTGCTGGGCGAAGACATGCAGCGCACCGAGTCCATCTTCGTGCATCTGTTCGCCGAACTGGCCGCGGCGCTGATTCTGCCGTTGCTCGCCGTCGCCGCGCTGGCCCTGATCCTGCCCGCCCCGGCGCTGGCCTTGCTAGCGGTGTTGCCGCTGGCCTGCCTGGCGCCGCTGGCAAGCAGCCGCTGGTTCATGCGCCGCGCCCGCGGCCTGCAAGACAGCCTGCGCGATGCCAGCTCGCAGATACTCGAATTCCTGGGCGGGCTGGCGACCTTGCGCCTGTTCGCCCGCAGCGCAGACTGGCTGAGGCGGCTCGACGCGCTGTTCCTGCAGCTACGCCGGCAAAGCCTGGGACTGGAGGCCTGGGCCGGCGGCCCGGTCCAGCTCTATCGCATCCTGCTCGAACTCGGCGTGCCGCTCGGCCTGCTCCTGTTCGCCGCCGCCCCTGTGCACGACGATCCCGCGGCGGGCCTGCTCTTCCTGCTGGTGGCCTATCGCATCCTCGACCCCTTGCTCGACGCCGCCGCCCATGTCGCCGAGCTGCGCTACCTTGCGAGCGGGATGCGGCGCATCCAGGCGCTGTTGCATCAACCGGCCTTTGCCGCCGACACCGGCATCGTCCCGACCGGCGCCGCACACATCGCCTTCGAACAGGTCAGCTTCAGCCATCAGGTCGACACCCCCACACTGATCGAATTGAGCTTCACCGCCCGCGCCGGCGAACTGACCGCCATCGTCGGCCCCTCAGGCGCGGGTAAGACCACGATACTGGAACTGCTGGCACGTTTTCACGATCCCGATCGCGGAAGCATCCTGCTCGGCGGACTGCCATTGCGCGAGATCGGCACCGATGCGCTCTATCGCCGGATCAGCGTCATGTTCCAGCAGGTGCAACTGATTCACGGCAACCTGCTCGACAACGTCCGCATCGGTCGCCCGAACGCCGACGATGACCAAGTGATGGCGGCGTGCCGCGCGGCCGGCTGCGACGATTTCGCCGCCCATCTGCCGCAAGGCTATGCCACCCCGATCGGCGAGGACGGGCAACTGCTCTCCGGCGGCGAGCGCCAGCGCCTGGCGCTGGCCCGGGCGCTGCTCAAGGACGCGCCCATCCTGCTGCTGGACGAAGCGACGGCCGCAGTCGACGCGCTGACGCAAGGCGTGGTCCAGCACGGCGTGGCGCAACTGACGGCCGGCAAAACCGTGATTGCCGTCGCCCACCGGCTGCATACCATCCGCCATGCCGACCAGATACTGGTGCTGGCCAACGGCCGCCTGGCCGAGCGTGGACGGCATGACGAACTGCTTGCCGCCAATGGCCTGTACGCGAGTCTGTGGCGGGCACAGAACCCCACGGATTACGCCCATCCATTGAATGCCGGAGAAGACTGATGCGCCTGACCCCGATGATACTCAGCAACGCGTTATGCATGGCCGCGATGATGGCCTTCGTCGCCGTCATCGGTCCCATCGTGCGCGTGCTCGGCCTGGCAGAATGGCACGCTGGACTTACGGTCACCGCGGCGGGACTGGTCTGGATGCTGGCCGCGCGCGCCTGGGGGCGCGCCAGTGACCGGCGCGGCCGCAAGCCGGTGCTGATCGCGGGGCTGATCGGGGTCGGCCTGGCCTATCTGGGGCTGGCCCTCTTCGTCGACCATGCGCTGACGCAGCCGCCCGCCGTGCTCGTCAGCATCCTGGCGCTGGTGCTGTTGCGCGGCCTGCTTGGCGCCTTCTTCGCCGCGATCGCCCCGGCCTTGAACGCGCTGGTCGCAGACCACGCCGCGCCTGCGCAGCGCGTCGGCCAAATGGCGATGCTTGGCGCCGGCAATGCCATCGGCATGGTGGTTGGCCCGGCCGCCGCCGGCGCCCTCGCCACGCTGGGGCTGTCCGCGCCTCTGTACGCGGCCGCCCTGCTGCCATGGCTGGCGCTCGCCTTGCTCGTACCCGCGCTGCCGCCGGCGCGCGGCCATTCCGCGCGGGAGACAAGCACCCTGGCGCTGTCGGACCCGCGCATACGCCTGCCTTTGCTGGCCGCGTTTCTCGGCACCTATTGCGTGGTCAGCGCGCAACTCGTGCTCGGCTTCTTCGTGCTGGATCGGCTCGACCTGAATCCGGCGCAGGGCGCGCGCGCCGCCGGCTGGGCGCTGGCGGCGGTGGGATTGGCGCTGATCGCCGCGCAAGGCCTGGTTTCCTGGCGCAAACACGTCAGCGCCAAACGCTGGATGAGCGTCGGCGCCTTGCTCGGCGCCGCCGGTTTTGCCGCCGCCGCAACGGCCACCTCGATGCTCGCCGTCATCCTCACCTGCGCCCTCGCGGGCGCCGGCATGGGCCTCTTGTTCCCGGCCTTTCAAGCTGCGGCGTCCAATGCGGTCGACCACGCCGAACAGGGCATCGCGGCCGGCTCGGTCTCAGCCGCGCAAGGCCTGGCCATGGTGTGCGCGCCGTTGGTGGCAACGCTGATCTACCGCATCGGCCCTGCGCTGCCCTTTGTCTGCAGTGCACTGCTGCTGGTCGGGCTGAGCCTCGCTAGCGCGCGTCATCGCGCCCCAGCGGCGGCCAGCGGGCCGGCGGCTCAGGATCCGGGCTGAGTCACGGCGGCGATGCTCGCCGCCGCTACGCCCTCCGGCGCCAGCAAGGCTTTCACGTCGACGGCGCGCCCGCTCAGCAGTTCGGATGACGCTCCCTGCGGCGTGCGACGCACGGCAATGGGATGACCACCGTCGTCAAGCTGCAGGGTAAAGCTGTCCAAGGGGGCCAGCAAACCATGACCCAGTGCCTTGAGCACGGCCTCTTTGCCCGTCCAGCAGCGCAACAAGGCCAGCTGCCGCCGGGTTCGTGGCAGCGCGGCAAGTTGCGCCGCCTCGCACGGCAACGGATGGCGGGCAAACGCGAGCGGCGAGGCCAGCGTGCGCGCGACCTCGATATCAATCCCGAGTGCGAGGCCGCCTGAGATTGACAAGGCGAATGCGGCCCAGTCGCCACTATGGCTGAGACTAAAATCGACCGCGTCGTGCGCTGGCAGATACGGCTTGCCCTCCTGACCGGAACGGATCAGCAGGCTCGCGGCATCCGCGTCCAGCGCGGCGGCCAAGCGCCGGCGCAAGCCAGCATGGCTCTGCAGGAAGCGACGCCGATCCGCGGGATGCAGGAAGCCGCGTTGCCGCTCGCGCTCGCGGGCATCGAGCAGCAGCCAGTCCGCCACATCGTGGCTGGCATCGTCGGGCCGCAAACGCCAGAACCCGTAAGCGACATCGCAGCCGAGCAATCGCGCCAGACAAGTCTGCATGGATCAATCGGTGCGCCGCCGGACTTCGCTGGGCAGCACGCCAAACGCCTTGCGGAACGCCGCGCTGAAATGGCTGACATTGCTGTAACCCAACGCCGCCGCGGTATCCGAGACATTGCTGCAATCGAGCAGCTTGCGCGCCTCGGCCATGCGGGCCTGCTGATACAGCGCGTAGACGCTGGTGCCGAACAGCAGGCGAAAGCCCCGCTTCAGCTTCATGGCATTGAGGCCGACCGTGCGCGCCAGTTCGGCGATGGTCGGCGCTTGCGCCAGATCGGCCAACAAGCATTCGCGTGCGCACAGCAGTGCTTCGCGTTCACGCCGTGGCAAGGGGCAAGCCGTGCTGTCGCCGCAACCTGCATCCAGTTGCCAGGCCAAGGCTTCCAGGGCAACCGCCTCTAACAGCAAGCCGCCACGCCGACCTGTCGCCATCAGCCGCGCCAGTCGCGCAGCCGCTTCGCGCGCGGCCAGGCAAGCCGGCGCCGCGTGCAGGCAACCGCCGTGGCAGATCTCGTCGTTGAGACGCACATCGCCCGCCAGGCTGGCCAGACGCTCGGGCGTCACCATGATCTCGACATTGCAGAACCCCGCCGACAACTGCATCTCGAAATGCTGGCCAGGTGCGTAGGCCACCACCGCTTGCCCGCTGCCGACATCGAACCGACGTCCGGCGGCCGTTCCTGTCGCGGTGCCGCGCAGCCAATAGCTGAAGTGCACCCGATCGCTATCGTTATCGACCGCAGTACGGCAAGCCTGAGCGCCTCCTTGCACCAGGTACAGGGCAATGCCGCCGCCCCCGTCCGCGTATTGGGCGCGCGGCCCGCAGTCATCGCCGGGCGGATTCGCGCCGCGGTCGAACAATTCCGACGCTTTCATATTGCGCATGCCATTTCCTCCCGAAAAAAATCCCGATCCGAGTACGCGCCGTACCGATTCGGGCATTCCTCACGCACGAACCACTTTATAAATACGAATGATTCGCATTCTAATCCAAACGTAGCGCCAAAAGGAAACGCCATGAATCCATCGGCTCCACCACACCTGGCCCTTGCCACCATGGCCCAGCACGCCCCAGACCGCATTGCGTTGCGCTATCTGGGTCGCGCCGCCGAACCCAGGATCTGGCGCTATGGCGAACTCGATCATGAGATCCGGGCGCTGGCAGCGCGCATGACCGAGCGCTTGCAGCCCGGCGACCGGGTCTTGCTGCTGATGCCCGGCGAGCCGCTGCATCTGCGACTGCAATACCAAATGGACCTGCGCGACCCGGACAACTATTTTCATCTGATGCACCGCATCACAGTTGGCTTCCCCTCCGGCAACCTGTGCCTGCACGACACTCATGGCCCGGTGCTCTGGGCCCGCCGCTTTCATGTGCCGCGAGTGGACATCGGCGCGGCGCGCCTGGAGGCGCAACTGGATGCAGGCGCCGTCGCCGCCATCCCGATGGTGCGCGCGATCGGTCCCAGCCATGGTACATCCTTGCATGCCATCCTCACCGACCTTTGGCCCGCCGCGATCGCCCGCCAATTGCGCCAGATCGAAGCGGACCAGCGCGCGCAACGCGACCCCCTGCACGCCGGGCAGCGCAGCCTGGATCTCTGCCTGGCGTGGGAAGCCCTCACCGACCGTCTCGGCCCGCCGGCCTACTCGTCGCTGACCTCGCTGGACCGCGCCGATGCTACCGCGGCCGAAGCCGTCCTGCTGGACGAGTCTGCGGAGCAGACGCCATGACGCACTCCCCCCCGTCGCACCGCCGCTTGCTCATCACCCTGGGCGCGCTGTACCTGGCGCAAGGCGTACCGGGCGGCTATGCGATGATCGCATTGCCCGCCATACTTACCACCCGGGGCCTGGGGTTGGCATCCTTGGGCTTGCTCGGCATCACGCTGCTGCCCTGGGTCCTGAAAGGACTATGGGCACCTTGGCTTGACAATCGCAATCCTCCGCTTTTTGCCCGCTGCGGGCGACGCGTCGGCTGGATTTTCTGCTGCCAGGCCGTCAGCATACCCGCCTTCGCCGCGATCGCATGGCTCGACCCTATCGGCCAGTATCCCATGCTGCTGAGCTCGCTGATCGTCGTCAACACGCTGTTCGCGACGCAGGACATTGCCGTCGACGCTCTCGCTGTCAACACCCTGCGAGACCATGGCTGGCTGGGTGCCAATGCAGTGCAGACTTCCGGCTTCAGCTTGGGCATGCTGATTGGCGGCAGCACGGCGCTAGTGCTGGTTGATGGCCTCGGCTTTCGCGCCACGACGCTCGCCCTGGCGCTGTTGCCACTATGCGCACTCCTTCCATTGGCAACCGTGTGGCGGCATTTTGCGCAGACGAGCGCCAGCGCCGGCGGTGCATCCATCTTGACCTTCCTGCGCCAGCCCTATACCCCTGCACTGATCGTGCTGGTACTTGCCTACAAGCTGCCGGCCATGCTCGGGCACAGCCTCATCAATCCGCTCTTGGTTAAGCAAGGTGCCCCGTTCTGGCTGATTTCTGTCACGTCGGCCACTCTGGTGGCGATCATAGCCACCGTCGTCGCGCATGCCGCTCCACGCACCTGCGCGACATACGGCGTGCCCCGAACCATTGGCGCCTTGGTGGCCCTGACCGGCAGCAGTTGGGCGGCGTTGGGCTTGTCCATGCTTGCAGGGAAAGGCAGCATCCCGGCTACCATCGCGATGAACGGCTTCGCGTATGCCGCCATCGTGATGGCGACTGTGCCCATGTACGCCCTGTTCATGTCGTTGGCGTCCGCAAACAGTGCGGGCACCGACTACACGCTGTGTTACTCCATCGAAGCCCTGGCCAATCTGCTCGCCATGATGCTAAGCGGCTTGCTGGCGCAGTCGATTGGCTTTGCTCCCACCTTCCTGATCGCCGGTGCGGCGGGCATGCTGGTCAGCCCGTGGATCTTCCGTCGGCTGCAGCGCCCGCTGGCGCAAATCCATCCCGCCGCAACCCAGACCTAGGACACGCATGCTCTGGACACGTTGTTTTCATCGGCGGCAAGATGCCCGCTATCGATTGTTCTGTTTTCCCCATGCAGCGGGCGCAGCCAGTTTTTTTCGTCAATGGCGGCATCCCGCGCTGGAAATCTGGGCAGTGCAATACCCCGGACGTGAAGATCGGCTGGCAGAATCCATGCCCGACCAATTGACGCAGGTCGCCGCTAATATCGCACGGGCCATGCAAGCGCAGCTTGACAGGCCATACATCCTGCTTGGTCACAGCATGGGCGCCTGCATCGCATTCGAGGTGGCGCGCGCCCTGGCGCGACAACGCGCTCCGTCGCCAACGGGGCTGATCGTCTCCGCGCACGAAGCACCGCAGTATGCACGGCAGGGCAAGTTGCACACTCGCCCAGATCCGGAACTGCGCGCAGAATTGGAACGCTTGAACGGAACCCGAAACGGTGTATTCGATCAACCGGAACTGCTACATCTGGTGTTGTCGACCATGCGCCTTGACTATCGACTGATCGAAGGCTATCGCCTCCAGGCAGGTCCAATCTTGACTTGCCCGATACTGGCTTGCTGGGGTGATGCCGACCCCGAAGTGTGTGCAAGCAAGATGCGCGAATGGGCTATACATACCAGTGCAAGGTACAGCTCGCGGAGTTTTCCTGGTGATCACTTTTACCTGACAGAACACCGCGAGGCGCTACTGCACCATATCGCGACAGAGTGCCAATCGCAGCCAAGCAACACATACAGTTGCCAAACTGTGGATGCACCCTACTATGGTGGACGCCACTCGCGCCCCGACTCTCCCGGCTGAGCCAACTAGCCGCACGCCGGGCGCCGACGCCCGCTCGCACTACCCAACATAACGGTCTGCGCTACCCGCGGCTAGCGCCGCGCGACGACATGACCCGCTCCGTCACCGCCCCGCTAGAAGCACCCAAACTACCTCCCCAGGACCCCACTGGCACAGAACCCTGAGTCAACACTCTGGTGGTAAACACCGTCGAACGAATCAGCCAGACTCCGTCGACCAATGCGTACTCATCGGCATAGCGCCCAGTCAGAAACGTGCTGATCCCAGCCAGTTGATCCAACCCGAGATAGGCCAGATCCCACGTTCCACGTGCAAGACCAGCGTCCTCCACCACAATATCCGCATGCCCGGCAAAGTGCATCTCCAGCAAGCTCGGCCGGCAGCCCAGCTCGGCGAAGCATTGCGCCAGCGCTTCGCCACTATTGAAGCTGCCGATGCGGTCGTAGTGGATATGCGCCCCCTCCGGGACAAAGCACGCCCGCATGGCCAACGGATCCTTGTCATCGCAGGCCCGCAGATAACGATGCTTGAGCGCCCGGATGGCTTCCCCCGCCTCAAGATGCGCAAGGCGCCGCTGCAATTGCGTCAACGCGTCCACGGCCTCTCACCCCTCCCGCAACCGGTACTTGAGTATCTTGCCCGCCGCACTGGTCGGCAGCGTCTGCACGAAGACAACCTCGCGCGGCACCTTGTAATTGGCCATATGCCGGCGCGCCCAATCGATCAGCTCGTCCGCGCCAAGCTTGCTGCCGTGCCTCAGCACCACGAAGGCCTTGCCCGCCTCGCCGAGGCGGTCGTGCGGCACGCCCACCACCGCCACCTGCGCGATCGCCGGATGCGATACCAGCAGCTTCTCGATCTCGGCCGGATAGCAGTTGAAGCCGCCGACGATAAACATGTCCTTGATGCGGTCGGTGATGCGCAGGTTGCCGCGCAGGTCCAGCGTGCCGATATCGCCGGTGCGCAGCCAGCCGCCCGCATCGATCGCTTCGGCGCTGGCTTCCGGTAGCTGGAAGTAGCCTCGCATCACGTTGTAGCCGCGCACCGTCACCTCCCCCGGTTCGCCCGCAGGCACCGGCTGGCCGGCACCATCCACGCAGCGCAGCTCGATCCCCGGCATGGCGCGGCCCGAGGTCAGCGCCACGATGTCGGTATCGTCCCCGGCGCGGGTCAGCGTGGCGAAGCCGCATGACTCGGTCAGGCCATAGCCGGTGAAGACGTTGCGAAAGCCCAGCTCGCGCCGCATGCGCTGGATCAGCACGGGCGGAATCGCCGACGCGCCAGTTACCGCGACACGCAGCGAGGATAGGTCGAACTCGCGCAGGCGCGGATTGTTCAGCAGCGTCTGGTAGAGCGTCGGCGGGCCGGGCAGCACCGTGATGCGCTCGTTCTCGATACGGGTCATCACTGCCTCGGCATCGAACACCAGATGCGGCAGGATGGTGGCGCCGCTGATCAGGGCGGCCAGCCATCCGGCCTTGTAGCCAAAGGCGTGGAAGAAGGGATTGACAATCAGGTAGCGGTCGCCGGCTTCCACGCCTGTGATCGAGGCCCAGCCGTGGATGGCCTGCAGGTTCTGCGCATGCGCGGTCATCACGCCTTTCGGGCGCCCGGTGGTGCCTGAGGTGAACATGATGTCCATCAGGGTGTCGCCGGTGACCGCGCGTTCGCAGGCGCGGAATTCGGCGTCGCCGGCGCGCGTCGCCAGGGCCAGGAAATCCGCCCACGCCAGTTCGTCCGGCGCCATCTGCCGCCCCGCGCGCCCGCGCAGCACTACCACGCGCTCCAGCGTGGCGGGCCGGTGCGGCGCCAGCATTTGCGGATAGCTCTCGCCGAGGAAGTCGTCGATGCAGAACAGCACCCGCGCGCCGCTGTCGGCCAGGATCGCGCCGGCCTCCATGCCCTTCATGCGCGTGTTGATGGGCACCAGCGCCGCGCCGATGCTGTGCGTGGCCAGGGCGGCGGCGATCCATTCCGACAGGTTGGGCGCCCACACGGCAACCCGGTCGCCGGGTGTCACGCCAAGCGCGAGCAGCGCCCGCCCCGCCTGCGCGCGCAGCGCTTCCAGCGCGGTGAAGCTGAGCCGCAGCCCGTCTTCCTGGATGGCGATGCGCGCGCCGTGGCGCGCGGCGGCTGTGCGTACCAGCTCCGGGATTGTGGCGGGAACGGCTTGTCCAGCCCCGGCCAGCGCCGGGGCGGTTTCTATGGTGTCAGTTGTCATCATGTCAGTCGGGAAATTTCAGGTGCAGTTCGCTGCCGGCCGCGCGGGCCTGGCAGGCCAGGGTCCAGCCGGCCTCGCGGTCGGCTGCGTCAAGCACGTGGTTCTCGCCCAGCGTCGCCTGGCCGCGCGTCACCTGGCACATGCAGGCGCCGCACAGGCCGGAGCGGCAAGAGTTCGGGGCCGCAATGCCGGCGCGCAGCATGGCGTCGAGCACGGTCTCCCCGGCGTGCGCGTGGAGCCGGTGGCGCACGCCGTCCAGTTCCACTTCCAACGCGGCGGCCACGCTAGCCGGCGGCATCGCTTCTTCGGCCGGCCCAGCGGCGGGCGGCGGCGCGCCGAAGCGCTCCACGTGAATCCGCTCGCGCGCCACGCCAAGGGCCTGCAAGGCAGCCTGGGCACCGTCCATGAACGGTCCCGGCCCGCAGATAAAGCATTCGGCATGGCGCCAGGGCGAAGCCAGCGCTTCGAGCTGGGCCTGCGAGGGCGGCCCTTGCACGCTGTCCAGCCAGTGGATCACGCACAGCCTGTCCGCATGCCGCGCCGCCAGCTCGCGCAGCGCATCGCGGAAGATCACGCTGCGCTCGTCGCGGTTGGCATAGAGCAGCGTGACGCTGCCGCCGCCGTGGCGCAGCGCGGCCTTGGCGATCGACAGCACCGGCGTGATGCCGCTGCCGCCGGCAAGCAGCAGCAGGTCGCCATCGAGGCTGCGCGGCGTGAACACGCCCGCAGGCGGCATGACGTCGACCGTGTCGCCGGCACCGAGCCGGTCGCAGATCCAGTTGGATACGCGCCCGCCGCGCACGCGCTTGATGGTCACCCGCAGCGCGCTGTCGACCTGCGGGCTGCTGGACAGCGAGTAGCAGCGCTGCTGCGCGTCGCCCTCCAGCGGTACCTTGAGCGTCAGGAACTGGCCCGGCCGGTAGGCGAAGGTATCGCGCAGTCCGTCGGGCAGCTCGAACACCAGCGAGCTTGCCTCGTCGGTTTCGGCCACCACCTGGGCGATGCGCAGAGGGTGGAATTGCGCTTGCACCATGATGTCCGCGATCAGGCTACGCCCATAATGGTCTGCGCGTTGTCGATGCGCAGCTCGGCGCCGTTGACAAAGCGCGACTCATCCGAGGCCAGGAACAGCACCAGGTTTGCCACCTCGCCGGGCAGGCACATGCGCTGCATCGGATCGCCGCCCGCCTGCTCGTGTGTGGCCGGGGTGTCGGCCGCGCCCTGCATCAGCGCGGCCGTCATCGGCGTCAGGATGCCGTCCGGATGGACGGAGTTGCAGCGGATCTTGTAGCCGCGCTGCTTGCAGTAGGCCGCCACGCTGCGGGTGAGCGCGGCGACCGCGCCCTTGCTGGCGCTGTAGGCGCAGAACACGCCCATGCCGCCCAGCGCCGCCACCGAAGACATATTGACGATCACGCCGCCGCTCTCCTTCATCGCGCCCACGCCGTACTTGCAGCCCAGGAAATAGCCGTCGGCATTGATGCGCATCACGCGCTGCCATTGTTCCAGCGTGGTGTCCTCCACCGAGCCCAGCGCCAGCACCGCGGCGTTGTTGACCAGCACGCCCGGCGTGCCGAAGCGCTCCTGGGTGCGCTTCATGACTTGCTGCCAGCCGGCCTCGCTGGCGATATCGTGGGGCACGAAGATGGCCGCGTCGCCAATTTCGCGCGCCACGGCGTGGCCGGCCTCCTCGTTCAGGTCGGTCAGCACCACGCGCGCGCCCTCGCGCGCCAGCAGCAAGGCGTCTTCCCTGCCGACGCCGCTGGCGGCGCCGGTGACGATGGCGATCTTTCCTTCAACCCGGTTGCTCATGGCTTGTCTCCTTGGTGTGTTCATGGATGTCTTCAATGCGGCCCGGCTCGTCCGCCCGGGCCTGGCTCGCCATGGCTGCGAGATGGCGCCCGGCATTGCGCCCCGACCAGATGCAGTCGGCGAGCGAAAGGCCGCTTACGTAGTGATTCGATGCGATGCCGACCGCGGTGCGGCCGACCGCGTACAGTCCCGGGATCACGTCCCCCTGCCCGCTGCGCCCGTCCGCCAGCACCTGGCCGCACGCCTCGTCCACGCGCAGGCCGCCGAGGGTGATGGCGGGACAGGGAAAGGTGCGGCTGTGCGCGGAGATATCGATGGCCAGATAAGGCCCGCGCTCGAGCGATGCGCACATCGCCGCAGGTTTCCCCGTGAGGTCGGGCCGCTCGCCGCGCGCCGCCGCGTTGTACGCGGCCAGCGTCGCCTGCAATGCCGCACGCGGCATGCCCAGCTTGCCGGCCAGCCGTTCGATGCTCGGTGCACGCGTGGCGCCGAACAGCATCAGCATGATGGCGGGCACGCGCTGGAAGGCCCACAGGCGTCCGGTGACGCAATCTCGCAGGGCTGCGCGCGCGAGTCCGGCGTTCAGGATCAGCCAGGCACGGCCGCCGTGTTCCTCGCAGATGGCGTGGCCCAGCCGCGCGCCGTAGACCTCTTCATTGCCGATGCGCGCGCCCTGCGCGTCGACCACGCAGCCGCGCGCCCAGTCGAATGGCGGATTGATGAAGCGCCATGCCGAAACGCGCTCCAGGTGGCGCGCCGCCGCCCCCACGGACAGGCCGAGCCGGATCCCGCTGCCATCGCAGCCGGTGGTGCCCAGGCGCCAATTGCGGCGGTATTTGGGAGCGTGCGCGGCCACCATGGCCGGGTTGAAGATGAAGCCGCCGGTGGCCAGCACCACGGCGCCGGCGCGCACCGCATAGGGCTGCGCAAGGTTCTCTTCCAGTTGCGTCACCCGCCGGCGCAGCGCATCGGCCAGGGCCGGGGAAAGGTTGTGCAGGCGCTCGGCCCAGCGCGCCAGGCGGGCATGCCGGCGTTGCAGGGGGCCAGGTGGCATGCGCCGGAGTTCCACGCCAATGACCGCGCCCTTGCCATCGACAATCAAGCGGCGCGCTGCGGCATGGCGTATCACGGCCACGCTCGCCTGCGCCTGCACCGCGCGTCGCAGCACGCCGTACAGTACATGACCGGACATGCCGCTGCCCTTGCAGCGATGGCCGCGCGGCGCCGGCTCGGCATGCCGCGCGTAATCCGCCACCGCCTCGTTGCCCGAGTAGTAGAGGTAATAGTCCTGCGCGGGATACGAGGTCTTGCGTGGCGGCACGGTGGCGGCAAAGCACGCGCCAAGTTGCTCCAGCCAGGCAATCATGCCGGTGCTACGCTCACAGAAGGCCCGCAGGGTGGCATTGGAGACGACGTCGCCAACCTCCTGGCGCAGGTAGGCCGCCATGGCCTCGGGCGTGTCGCGGTAGCCGGCGGCCTGCTGGTATGGCGTGCCACCGCCCGCATACACGACGCCGCCGCTCCCCGCGCTGGCGCCACCACCTTCGAAGCGATCGGCCACGATCACGTCGAGCCCGCCGCGCGCCGCTTCGAGCGCCGCGCAGGCGCCGGCCGCGCCGAAGCCGGCCACCACCACGTCGCAATGGGCATTCCAGCCGTAGGCGCCCGGGTCGGCGACGACCAGCGGCGGCGACACCGCGTTGACCCCGCCGGAAGCGGGATCGGGAACCAGGGCTTTGGCGGTCATGGCGTAGGCTCCGGCGCTTGGCTCACGTCACGCCGCCCGCAGGCTGGCCAGCGGCGCCGAGGTGGAGTAGGCGCCATCCACATAGACCAGCGGCGCCACCTCGCCCGCCAGGCGGACTTCGCGCAGGCGGCCGATAAAGACGGCGTGGGTGCCGTAGTCGAAGCGGCCGTCCTGCTCGCAGATCAGGTTCGCCTGGGCATCCCGCAGGTAGGGCACGCGCAGCAGGTCGGCCTCCCACTGGCCCGTGGTGAAGCGCTCCTCGCCCTTGAGCCGGCCGCTGCAGTCAACGGCGATGTCGCGGTGATCGGCGGCCAGCAGGTTGACGCAGAAGTCCACCCCGGCGTTGAGGGCCGGGTAGATCGAGGCATTGCGGTGGATGCAGATCAGCAGCGAAGGCGGATCGGCGGACAGCGAATCGACCGCGGTGACCGACATCGAGTAGCGGCGCTCGCCCTCGCGGCAGCTGACCACCGCGACCGAGCGCGCCATGCGGCGCATTGCCATCAGCATATCGTCGCGCAGCGACGGGGAAATTGTCTGGTTCATCATGCCTCCTGTCTGTGTGATGCGCGGCGCGGTAGCCGCATCGCGCTGCGTCATGGTGTTAATCCGCCTTGCCCTGGCCGGCTGCCCCGCCCGCCAGTACATCGGCGGCGATCAGGCCGAAAGTCATGGCTGGCCCGATGGTGGAACCCGCGCCCGGATAGCTGGCGCCCATCATCGAGGCGCTGGTATTGCCGATGGCGAAGAGCCCGTCGATGGGCGAGCCGTCCTCGCGCAGCACGCGGGCGCTGGCGTCGGTCGCCAGGCCGCCCTTGGTGCCGATATCGCCCGCGTCGATGCGCACCGCGTAGAACGGCGCGCGGCCGATCGGCGCCAGGCAGGGATTGGGGCGAACCTGGGAGTCGCCGTAGTAGGTATCGAAGACGTTGTCGCCCTTGCCGAAGTCCTCGTCCACCCCGCTCGCCGCGAAGCCGTTCATACGCGCGACGGCTTGCGCCAGGCCGGCGGGGTCGATGCCGGCGAGGCGGGCAAGCGCGTCGAGCGAATCGGCGCGCAGCAGGATGTCCGCGAACGGAGCGGGGATGCGGCGGTCCGGCATGATCGAGCCGGGCAGGATCGGCCCGCAGGGATACTTGCGGCGGAAGGTGGCGTCGAACACCAGCCACGCCGGCACACTGCAGCCGGTCTGCTCGTGGTCGCGGTACATCGCAGGCACAAACTCGGAATACGGCGCGGCCTCGTTGACGAAGCGCCTGCCCTGCCCGTTGACGACGATGCAGCCCGGCAAGGCGCGCTCGACAAAGATGGCGCGCTGCTTTTCCTCGCCGCTGACCTTCACCGTTGGCGCGCCCCATACATGGGACATCAGCTCCAGCGCCGCGCCCGCGCGCTGCGCGGCCCGGATGCCGTCGCCGGTGTTGTGCGGCGGCGTGGCGCTCCACTCGGCCCGGCTGGGGTGCGGCAGGTATTGCTCGCGCATGGCCTGGTTCCGCTCGAAGCCGCCCGCGGCCAGGATCACGCCGCGCCGGGCTTCGATGCGCACGGGTGCGCCATTGCGCCGCGCCAGCACGCCGGTGACGCGCGCCGCGCCGTCTTGCTGCGCTACCAGAAGGTCTTCCAGCGCGGTATCGAGCCACAGCGGAATGCAGCGCATCATCATGGCGTGGCGCAAGCCGCCCACCAGGCTGTTGCCGAGCGTGAGCCGGCGGTCACGCGCGGTGCGGCGCCGCCAGCCCAGATCCAGCCAGTAGCGCCCGAACTGCCGGGCTGCCACGCTGAGCCAGCCACGGCTCTTGCTGAACATGGCGTGGGCTTCGGCGGACGTCACCGCCACTCGGCCCGCGACCAGCGTCCCCGGCGAAGGCGGCCGCAACCGCGCGAACTCCTCGCCCAGCAGCGTGCCGTCGAACGGCATCGGATCCAGCGAGCGATACCCCGGCAACGCGCCCGGCAAGCGCTGGAAGTAATCCGCATAACGCGGCAGCGAGTAGTAGCGCACCTCGGTGCGCTGCTCCAGGTAGTCGAGCATGCGCGGGCCGTGTTCAAGGTAGGCGCGCAACTTGGCGGGCGTGGAGCGGCCTTCCGTGCACGCTTCGAGATAGGTGAGCGCGGCGTCGTAGCTGTCGCTGCCGCCGGCTTCTTCGATATGGTGGTTGAGCGGGATCCAGATCCCGCCGCCGGATACCGCCGAGGTACCGCCGTACTGGCCGCTCTTCTCCAGCACCACCACGGACAGGCCGCGATCCGCCGCGCGACAGGCGGCCAGCATGCCGCCCGCTCCGGAGCCGACCACCACCACATCAAACGCCCCGGTACCGCCTTCCTGCCCTGTGCCCTGGCTCATGATCCGCTCCACGTCGGCCTCAGATGAAGAAATCGGTATTGGTGCGGCCCATCATCACGCCGCCCAGGTTCTGGCCGAAGCGATCCAGGTAGTTGGCGTAGTGGGCACGTGCCGCGTGCAGGTCGAGGAAGCGCCGCACAAGCGGATTGGTGACGTAGATGCCATTGCCGCCGGCATAGCGCAACAGGCTGTTGGCAAGCTGCGCGCACCGCTCGGCCACCTGCGACGACTGGTAGCGGAAATGCAGGCGGCGCGCGGTATCGAGCTGCTCGCCGCGGTGCGCCGTTGCCATCAGCTCGTCGAAATTGCGATGCAGGATGGTGCGCATCTCGTCGATGCCGGCCGCCGCGTTGGCACAGGCAAGCTGGGCGCCGCCGTCCTCGGCCGTCCTGCCGCCGCTGTTGGCGCTCACCCGGCCATCGGCATAGGCGACGAAATCGTCCAGCCCGCCTTCCAGCGCGCCGATGCAGGCGGTGCAGACGGCGCGCACGAAGATCTGGGCGAACGGCAGCCGGTACAGCGGCGCCTTGTTGAGGGACAAGCCCGGGCTGGTACCCATGGCGCCATCGATGGCGCGGTGGGTGCGGTATGCCGGCACGAACACGTCATCCACCACGATGTCGTGGCTGCCGGTGGCGCGCAGGCCCAGCACATCCCAGTTGCGCACGATGGTGTAGTCGCTGCGCGGCAGCAGGAAGGTGCGGTACTCGGGCGCCGCGCCGGCCTGCCGCGGCGGCACCATGCCGCCGAGGAAGATCCAGTCGCACAGCTCGCTGCCGCTGGAGAACTTCCAGTGCCCCGAGAAGCGGAAGCCGCCTTCCACCGGCATCACCTTGCCCACCGGCATATAGGTCGAGGCGATCAGGGTGGCGTTGTCCGTACCCCAGACGTCCTGCTGGGCCTGCCCGTCGAACAAGGCAAGCTGCCAGTTGTGCACGCCCACCACGCCGTAGACCCAGGCGGTGGACATGCAGCCCTTGGCCAGGGCCATCTGGATGTCGAAGAAGGTCTGCGGGTCCAGCTCATGGCCGCCGTAGCGGCGCGGCTGCAGGACCTTGAAGAAGCCCGCAGCCTGCATGTCGGCCACGGTTTCGGCCGGGATGCGCGCTTGCGCCTCGGCCTGGCCGGCGCGCTGCGCCAGCACCGGGATCATCTCGTGCGCGCGGCCGATCATCTCGGCGGCCAGTCCTTCGGGGTAGTTGTCTCGATGCACCGCTATCTCCTCTTGCCGGCCACCGGGCCGGCCTTGTCGTGACTCCATGCTGGCATTGCCGCCTCCCCGCGTCATCGTCCGAGGGGACTAGTCCACTGTCCACCGAACCCGGTATGCCATTCACCCGATTCGGCGGACCCGGCGCGCGCAGCGATGGTCCGATGGCTCGCTCAGGCGAGCGCGCGCAGCTTGCGGCCCTGGGCGCGGAAGTGCGGGATCACGTGCTCGCCGATATTGCGGATGGTTTCAAGCTGGGCCCATTGCGGCACCGTGCCCATCTGGCAGATGAAGAGGATCTCGTCCGCGCCGGCGTCGATCAGGCGCTGCACATAGCCGATGCAGTCCTCCACCGTGCCGTAGGCATGGTTGGGGTTGAGCATCATCATCGACGGATCGCTGAAGTCCACCGTGACCTTCTCCGAGGCGAAGCTGGTCTTGATCACGGCCTTGCCCTGCGCGTCCTCCCCGGTGACGTTCTCCGCGTCCCATGCCTCGGGGTTGGGACGCTCGCCGCCGGAGTACCAGTACGCCAGCGACTCCATGAAATAGCGCTGCCCCTTGATGCCGATCTTGCGCGCAGCCACGCCGTCTTCCAGCACGATGGTCGGGCACAGCGCGGCCAGATGCTGGTGCGGACGGAAGCCGACCTGGTCCTTCGCCTGACGCGTCTCCCACGCCTCGCGGTAGATGGCGTTCTTCTTGGCCACGTCCTCCGGGCCGCCGAAGCCAAGCACCAGCGCGCCCATGCCGCGCGCGCCCGCGCGCTGCAGCGTGTCGGCGTTGGTGCATGCCAGGTACATCAGCGGATGCGGGTCCTGGCGCGGCTTGGGATGGATCGGGCGGCGCGGGATCTTGATGTACTCGCCGTCGTGCTCGATCTCGTCCTGGGTGAGGATCTTCGGAATCAGGTACATCGACTCGTCGATCATCGGGTGCAGCGTATTGAGGTCGTAGCCGAAGGTGCCCGCTTCCTGCTGCGTGCCGCCTTTGCCCACGCCGAGGTGCACGCGCCCGCCGGAGAGAATGTCGAGCGTGGCCACGCGCTCGGCCACCTTGACCGGATGGTTCATCGCCGGCGGCAGGCAGACCACGCCGTGGCCGATGCCGATGCGGCGCGTGCGCCCGGCCACGAAGGCAAGGAACGTCTCCGGCGCGCTCATGTGCGCGTAGTTGGTCAACGCCGTGTGCTCCACCGCCCAGACGACATCGAAACCCATGTCCTCGGCGAGCTCCACCTGCTCCATGATTTCGTCGAACACCTTGTGGTCGCCGGCGCGCGACGCGTCGACAGTCTGCGCTTCGTAGATCAGCGAGAATCGCATTGCAGTCCCCATCCTTTGCATTTGGTTTTCAGGCCAGGTTTTCAGGCCATCGGCCGGGAGCGCCGCCGCCTTGTCGTGGCGGGCGGCGCCATCGCCGGCACCGTCATTGCTGGCCTGCGTGACCGCAGTGTGTGCGGCCGGGGAAAGCGCGGCATCGTCTGATTGGATTATGCGCAGCGGCACCGTGTCCCTATCATGTCCTGGACCACTCACCCCATGGAAATGGATACGCCCCTCATGAAGATTCCTCCGCTTCGCCAGACGCTGTTGCTGGCCGCCGTGCTGACCGGCACCGCCGCGCCCGCCCATGCGCTCGACATCCTGCTGTCCAACGACGACGGCTATCAATCGCCCAATATCCGCGCCCTGTACGCCAGGCTGAAGCAGGAAGGACACCGCGTGGTGATGTCGGCGCCGAAGCGCAACTTCAGCGGCGCTTCGGCTTCATTCGAGTACTTCACCGCGGTCGACGTGCATCGCGACCCGCAGGATCCCAACGTGCATGTCGTCGACAGCACGCCGGCAGTGGCGGCCATGTATGGCCTGGACCGGGTGTACCGGGACAAGGCGCCCGACCTCGTCATCGCCGGGCCGAACATCGGCTGGAACGCGGGCTATCTCGTCAACCTGTCCGGGACCATCGGCGTGCTGGAAATGGCGCTGCGGCGCGGCGTGCCGGCCATGGCGGTGAGCGCCGACCACAGCGAGGACGCGCCGGCCAAGGTGGCCGGCATCGTGTCCGCGCTGGTGACGCAATTGCAGGCGAGCCGCAAGAGCCCGGCCGAGGCGCTGTTGCCGCCGGGCGTGGGGCTGAACGTGAACCTGCCGCGCACCGACGCCATCCGGGGCGTCATGCAAACCGTCAATGGCGACTACTCGCCCTACCACATGATCTTCGTCGACGATATGGCGCCGCACGCGCTGCCGGGCATGACGCTGCCGGCGCGCCCGGGGGTGGTGCTCGGCGATGCGAAGACCCAGTACGATGGCGGCACCGCGCACTCCGAGGGACGCGAGGTGGAGCGCGGCAACATCACCATCAGCGTGATCGGCGCCCGCCTCGACGCACCCGCCGCGCAGGCCGAGGCGGTCTACCAGCAGTTGTCCGGATTCGTGGCGGCCTGTGAAGGCGCCAGCGGCACCGTGTGCCGCCAGGCGGCGGCCCGTTGACGAGGAGCGCCAGCATGCAATCGAACCTCTTGCTTTACCCGGTGGACGATATCGATGCCGCGCTGCCGTTCTTCGAGCAGGGTCTGGGCCTGGCGGTGAAGTTTCGCGATGGCGGGCGCTATTGCGCGCTGGATGCCGGCGCCATCACGGTGGCGCTGGTGGCCGGCGAGGAGCGGCTTGTGTCCCAGCCCGCGCTGGCATTCCGGCTGGAAGCCGGCGCGGATATCGCCGCGGCGATCGAGCGACTGCTGGCGCGCGGCGCGCAGATCGCGCAGCCGCTCGCCAGCGGCCCGCATGAGCTGCGCGCGGTGCTGACCACGCCACAGGGATTCCCGCTGGTGGTCAGCGCCAAGCCCGCCAAGCCCGCCATGACGGCGGGCTAGCGCGTTCAGCCGAGCGCCACCACGCTGCTGAGCAGCATGCGCACCAGCGTGGCCTGCCGGGTCACGCCGGTCTTGGAGAAGATGGCGCGCAGGTGGGCGCGCGCCGTATTCTTGCTGATGCCCAGTTCCTCGGCCGCTTCTTCCAGCGCGAGGCCGTTGGCCAGTTGCAGCGCAAGCTGGGTCTCCGCCGGCGTGAAATCGAACAGCTTGCGCACCACCTCGTGCGAGGCCTGCGACTTGCGCTCCGGATCGCGGATGAAAATCACGCACGAAGGCCGGCGCTTGTTGTCTTCCGACCACTCGCTCAGTGGAATCGTCCGGATCAACACGCCCAGCTTCGCGTTGCCCGAAGGCCGCGTGATCGACATCGCTTCCATCACCGCCGGCGCGGTGCCGAAATGTCCCATGATGGCCTGGCGCAGCAGGCGCTGGAACTGACGGTTTTCCTGGGCGTACTCGACATCCAGCGAACCCTTGGTGATACGGATGCCGTCCTTGCCGGCGAGGATCTCGTCCGCGGCCGAATTGGTCCGCATGATGGCCCCGGTCTCGTCGAGTATCGCCATGCCGACCAGCATGCGGTCGATGGCGCCGGCGTACAGGGCGCGCTCCGACTCCACCACGTCCATGCGCGAGTGCAGGTCGACCGCGCGCCGCAGGTGCGGCAGCAGCACCGCGCAAATGGCCCTGTCCGCCTCCGAGAAGTCCGGCGCGTCGGCGTTGCGGCAGACACGGAATCGGCATTCCACGCCGTCGTCGGTGCGGATGTCCGCGCCCAGCAGATAGCGGATGCCGAGCGGCTGCAGAAACTCCTTGTACAGGGTGCTGTTGCACCATGCACCCGCCCCAAGCTGCTCGTCTATGGTCACCACGCGGTCGGCGGGCAGGCCGACGAAGGGATCGAGCGCGTAGTAGTAGCTGTTGTACATGGCCTCGCCGGGCAAGGTGGTGCCGCCCTCTTTGCTGGCGTGCACCATCAGCCCCGGCCGGTCGCTGGCCGGCGAGCGCAGGATCAGCGTGACAAAGTTCGCGCGCAAGTGCGCGCGGATGAGTTCCAGCGCCTTGCTCCATGGCACCTGCTCCATGGGCCCCTGGTAGATCTTGCCAAGCAGCGTACTGAAGTCCGCCAGCGAGAGCGACACCGGCGCATGGCAAAGCGCCGCTTCCTGGCTGTGGGTTGCCTCCATCAACATACCTCTTTGTCTCCTGTCTTCCACGCCTGGCTCTGCGGCCGGCGTTCGCCATGAAAGGGGCGCTGTGGCCCCCCCGGCGGCTTCCGATTATATGGATCGCCACTGTGTCGGCGGCACGATCGTGCCTCATGATTTGCACCTATCCGCGCGCCATGTGATGCCGCCGTGGTCTCGCAAGACTCGCGCTAAGCGGCCTTGCCGGCGCTTGTTGTCGTACCGGCTTCGCCGCTTTCGGATAGGCCAGACCATACCCTCCCCGCGCACGCTCACATACTGCAAACGGACTAAGCAACTCCCCTCTCCGGGCAATCCCTGAGCCTCGCTCCAGCCGCACGCCTCACTCAAACAGACGATGCGAAGGCCCGGCCCGGCCGGTAGAAATGGGCGGACGCGATCCTGCGCCCCATCCATTCCAACCACTTCGCGAGGAGACCTGCCATGGCGGCAAACGAGACCGGAAAGACTGCGGTGATCACAGGCGCCGGCGGCGGCATAGGCCGGGCTCTGGCCCACGCGCTCGCCGCGCAGGGGGTGGCGCTGGTGCTGGCGGACAAGGATGCCGATGCGCTGCTGCGCGTGCACGGAGAACTGACGCACCACCGGCAAACGATCGCGATACTGCCAAGCGATGTGGCGCAGGCTGGCCAGATCGAGCAGCTCTGCGCGCGCAGCTTCGAACTGCTGGGCCGGGTCGACCTGCTCATCAACAATGCCGGCGTGCTGGCGACCGGTGCTTGCTGGGAACTGGATGCCGCCGTGTTCGAGCGCGTGCTGAACGTCAACCTGTGGAGTGTGATCCACAGCCTGCGCGTCTTCGTGCCCCGCATGGCGGCGCAAGGCAGCGGGCATATCGTCAACATCGCTTCCATGGCGGGGCTTGCCGTGGGTCCATGGCTTGCGCCCTACACCGTGTCCAAGCAGGGCGTGGTGGCGTTGAGCGAGGGCTTGGCGATGGAGTTGCAGGCGGCGGGCCTGCCACTCAAGGTGTCGGTGGCCTGCCCCGGCCCCGTGGCCACCGGCATTGCGCTCGACCTGCCGGCCGGTGCGCTAAACGGCGTCGCTGACATGAACCAGGCGCTACAGGCGAGCATCGCGCAGGGCATGCCGGCGGCAACCATGGCACGGCACATCCTCGACGGCGTGGCCGCCGGGGACTTCTGGATCCTGCCGCATGCCGAAGCCGCCGCCGCCGCGCAAGCGCGCGCGAACGGCATCGCCAGCGGCAAGGCGCCCGCATTCGCCTTCTAAAGCGCGCCGCATCCACTCCCCTGCACTTCCTCCCGCCTACACAAGGAAAAGCCAATGCCATTCGAATTCGATCCGCAAGTCCGCGCCATGCTCGACGCCATGGCGCAGTTCCCGCCACTCGATTTCAACACCATCACGCCGGAGGCCTATCGGGCCTTACTGGCCTCGCAACCGCCGTTAGCATCGGGCGATACGGTCGCGGAAGAACGAGAGCTGAGCGTGGCCGGTGCCGCCGGCCCCTTGCCCGCCCGCCTCTACCGGCCGCATGGCAATGGCCCCTGGCCGCTCACGGTGTTCTTCCATGGCGGCGGCTTCGTCGCCTGCGGGATCGAAACCCACCACAATATCTGCCGCTCGCTGGCGAACCGCGCGGGCACCCTGGTGCTGTCGGTCGGATACCGGCTGGCGCCGGAGGCACGCTTTCCCGCTGCCGCCGACGATGCGTGCGCGGCGCTGCGCTGGAGTGCGGCGCACGCCGCCGAACTGGGCGCGCTGCCGGACAAGCTGGCTGTCGCCGGCGACAGCGCGGGCGGCAACCTGGCCGCGGTCGCGTGCCAGCAATTGCGCGGCAGCGTGGCGCTGCGCCACCAGTTGCTGCTGTATCCCTACCTGGATTGCGCGGACGAATCCGGTAGCTGGCGCACGTTCGCGCAAGGCTGCTTCCTGACCGATGACATGCTGCGCTGGTATGCCCGCCACTATCTCCCCAACCCGCGCCACGCGGCCGATGTGCGCGCCAGCCCGCTGCGCCAGCGCGAACTGGCGGGCGTGGCGCCGGCCACCATCATCACCGCCGAATACGATCCCCTGCGCGACCAGGGCGAGGCCTACGGCGCCGCCATGCAGCGCGCCGGCGTGGCCAGCGCCGTGCATCGCTGGCCCGGCCAGATCCATGGCTTCATGAGCATGCAGGGCTTGCTGGGGACAGCCGACGCGGCGCTCGACCTGGCTGCGGCAGCCTTGCGCGCCGCCTTTGCCGATGAGCGGGAGGCGGCATGAATCCCGCACCGACCGGCGGCGTGCTGCGCGCCATCGCGATTGGCCAGCGGGTCGTGGTCATCGAGGAAGACACCGCGGATGCGCGGTTGGTGTTGGGATTCGCTTCGTCCCAGACGCGATAGCCGATCGTCACCGTGCCGCAGTCGCGCAGCGGCAGACAACGCCGACGGCTCGCGCGCCGGCCTGTCCACTGTCGACACCACCGACGATATTCACGCCGCGGACAAGCTTCCCTATGGGCTCGGCGTACGCGTGCCGATGTATGTCATCTCGCCCTGGAGCCGAGGCGGCTGGGTGAATTCGCAGGTGTTCGACCATACATCGATCATCCGTTTTCTCGAAAAGCGCTTTGGTGTGATCGAACCCAACATCACCGCCTGGCGTCGGGCGGTATGCGGCGACCTGACATCGGCCTTCGATTTTGCGAGCCCCAATACCGCGCCGTTTCCATCGCTGCCGGATACCAGCCGGGCTGCGGCCATCGTGAAGACGCAGGGCAAACGGCCACCACCGGCCGCGCCGGCGACGCCCGAGCGCCTGTTCCAGGAGCCCGGTACGCGCCGTTCGCGGGCGTTGCCGTATGAGGCGCATGTTCATGCACGTGTCGATGGCGGTAACGGTACGATATCACTGACATTCCGCAACACGGGACAGGCGGCAATGGTATTTCACGTCTACGACAAACTGCATCCGGAACGCGTGCCGCGCGTATATACGGTCGAGACAGGCAAGACGCTGATCGACCACTGGGATACAGGCCTACTCGACGCGGGCGCCTATGACCTGTGGATCTGCGGCGTAAACGGCTACTGCAGGGCGTTCAAGGGCAACGTGCATGCGGCCAGCGGGGACGCCAATCCTGAAGTCGACATTGAGTATGACGTCGCCAGCCGCGCTATTCGACTGAAGGCTACCAACACTGGCCAGGCCGCGTGCGTGCTGACGATACGGCCGAATGCGTATCGCCACGACGGACCTGGGACGCTGTCAGTCGCGCCGGGCATGGCAAAAGAGTGGCAATACTCGCTTACCGACAGCGGCAATTGGTATGACTTCACCGTGACCGTCGACAATCGGGCGGGATTCATGCGCCGCTCTGCGGGCCGCATGGAAATTGGCGCTCACGGTGTCAGTGACCCTGCGATGGCGTAGCAGTGATCAACGGTCGAAGAACCGCCGGGCCTGGCCCAAACACGCCGGTATTCAACCGGTCATGAACAGGAAACAGAGCACCTGACACGGTCAAACCATTCCGTCTAGACGAACGTGACTGGCGCAATGTCGAACATCGCAGATTCGACGGCGGTGCGTTTGCCGTGCAGGTGATCCACCAGATCGGCGGTCGTGGATCGGCGCGTCAGCATCAGACAGGCCACTTCGCCGCCAGCGACGCGCGTTGCATGCCAGCATCCCGGGCGCATGCAAATGCCGGCGCCGTTGATGACGCGAAAGGCGGACAACGTGCGCAGGTCGGGCACCCCATCGTCCGTGCTGGCTGCCACGAAGTGCACGATATCGCCATTGAGAGGCACGATCGCCTGCTGCGTCAGATGGTGGACCTCCAGCGTCGCGACTGTCGCCGCGGCGTTGCGATAGCTCACCCACAAGATTTCGGGCTGGCCGCCGGAGCCGCAGTCGAATACATGTTCGCTGCGGAAATCCGTAACCGCGTTGATGAATGCAACGCTGTCCTGCGTCGTCGGAAACGGCTTGCCAAGCACCCAACCGTACGGCGCGAATGCCTCCTGGCTCAACGGCTGCACAGCAATCGATTCATTCCAATCCATGACAACTGCTCCGCTGAAACGTGATGAACCATTGAACACAGCATGACGCGACCGCCGGACAGTTTGCGTCTTGCGCGCCTTTCACTACGAGGCGCACCCGAAGCATCTGATATTTCAGTGGCATTTTATATGGGTATTTCTACGAGGTTGTGGCAATTTCAGTCCACACGGACCATCGCTGGTGGTGGGTTGACGGCTCCGAAGCGCGTGTCGGCGCCGATTTCCTCAGGCAGGCCGAGCAAGACTTGCTGGACCTCAGGCTCCATCTGGATCCGGCGGAATGAGCCGCCATGCCTGAGGCATTGGCGCAATGGCACGCCGGCATGGTGGCCTGTCATCGTGCTGTCATGCAACATCCCCAGAATTCGCCCTGTACCGGGTTAGGCCTTGCCGCAGCAGTGAATTCCCAATGCATCGCAGCAGCAAAAAGGCTTGCTACCCGATTTTTTTGCGGCTTGAATGAAAACGTTTTCATTTTGCGGGTGCCGCGACCGTGGATGGCGTGGCGCGCATTCGCCATCCTGTAACCAGAGACTGGAACGACACACGTGAAGCGCAACCAGGACCGTTCGCCCAGCATGCCTGACGCCGCCGGCGCCGCCACCCTGGTGGACGTAGCGCAGGCCGCAGGCGTCTCGCTCGCCACCGCCTCGCGCGCCTTCAACAGCCCTGCGCTGGTGCGCGAAAGCACCGTGCAGCGCGTGCTGGAAGCGGCGCGGCACCTGAGTTTCCGCCCCAACCTGCTTGGCAGCAAACTGCGCGCCCAGCAGAGCCGCATGATCGGCGTGATGCTGCCGACCCTGGAGAACGCCGTGTTCGCCGAATGCTGGCGCGGCATGGAAGACGCCGCATTGGCCGCCGGGTACTCGTTGATGCTGGTGACCAGCGCCTACGACCCGGCACGCGAACGCGAACGCATCGAGTACCTGCTGCGCCACCGCGTGGATGGCATGGTGCTCACCGTGGCCGACGCCGCCGACAGCGCCGTGCTCGATCAGCTCGACCGGGAAGGCGTGCCATATGTGCTCGCCTACAACCAGGCAGCCACGGGTAGCCGGCGCCATTCGGTGTCGGTCGACAACCGTGGCAGCGCGCGTGAAGGCGTGGAAGCGCTGATTGCCGCCGGGCACCGCCGCATCCGCGTGGTCTCCGGCGCGTTCATGGCATCCGACCGTGCCCGCCAGCGTTTCGACGGCTACCGCGACGCCATGCGCGCGCATGGCCTGGCGCCGGCCGAGCCGCTGTGCCTGCCCACCCATACCGCAAGCAATGCCGGGCAGATCCGCGCGCTGGCCGCCGGGCCGGACGCGCCCACGGCCTTCTTCTGCACCAACGACCTGCTGGCGATCGGCGTGATTTCCGACCTGAAACGGCTCGGCCTGCGCGTGCCGCGCGATATCTCCGTGCTGGGCTACGACGGCATCGCACTCGGCGCGCTGGTGGAGCCCGCGCTGGCCTCGGTGGTGCAGCCCAACACCGAAATCGGCGAGCGCGCCGTCGCGCGCCTGCTCGCGCGCTTTGCGCCATCCCGCGCCAAGCCGCCGGATGACGCAGCGCCCGGACGCATCACCCTGTTGCCGCACACCCTGCGCCTGGGCGGCACGGTCGCCGCGCCGGCATGACATTGCTCCAACCCGCTTCCCCCAGCCCCTGTCCGCAACCCAAGGAGTTCACCATGCAAGCAAGCCGTTCCTGGCCCAAACCGCTACGCTGGATCGCCATCGCGCTCGGCGCCGCCGCCTTCAGCCAGGGCGTGGCAGCGCAAACCGCGATCTGCTACAACTGCCCGCCCGAATGGGCAGACTGGGCCGCGCAGATTCGCGCCATCAAGGAAAAGACCGGCGTCACGGTGCCGCAGGACAACAAGAACTCCGGCCAGTCGCTGGCGCAACTGGTGGCCGAGAAGGCCAGCCCGGTAGCCGACGTGGTGTATTACGGCGTGACCTTCGGCATCCAGGCCAAGAAAGACGGCGTCACCGCCGCCTACAAGCCGGCGCACTGGAACGACATCCCCGACGGCCTGAAAGACCCGCAAGGCAACTGGTTCGCCATCCACTCCGGCACGCTTGGCTTCATGGTCAACGTCGATGCCCTGCGCGGCAAGCCCGTGCCGCAATCGTGGGCGGACCTGCTCAAGCCCGAGTACAAGGGCCTGATCGGCTACCTCGACCCGGCCAGCGCCTTCGTCGGCTATGTCGGCGCGGTCGCCGTCAACCAGGCCTTGGGCGGCTCGATGGACAACTTCGGTCCCGCCTTCAAGTACTTCCGCGACCTGCAGAAAAACCAGCCCATCGTGCCCAAGCAGACCGCTTATGCGCGGGTGCTGTCCGGCGAGATCCCGATCCTGCTCGACTACGACTTCAACGCCTACCGCGCGCGCTACAAGGACAAGGCCAATGTGGCCTTCGTGATCCCCAAGGAAGGCACGGTGGTAGTGCCCTATGTGATGAGCCTGGTGAACAAGGCGCCGCATGAGCCGGAAGGCAAGAAGGTGCTGGATTTTGTGCTGTCGGATGCCGGACAGGCGCTGTGGGCCAATGCCTACCTGCGGCCGGTGCGCAATGCCGCCATCCCGAAGGAAGTGCAAGCCCGGTTCCTGCCGGCGGCGGATTACGCGCGGGCCAAGCCGGTGGATTTCAGCAAGATGGCCGATGCGCAGAAGGGATTCAGCGAAGAATATTTGAAAGAGGTTCGCTGAGACAAGGCGCCGGGCGTGACGTCTCGCTTCGGCCAGCGCCCGCCCTCCCCCCTGCCCCTGTCCGCAGGAGAAAACCGGAGCATGACGA
>NZ_JARJLM010000657.1 GCF_029335485.1 Cupriavidus basilensis | reverse complement strand
GCGAGCGGTCGAACACGATACGGTTGAACGTGGGCGCGAGGTTGTGGAAGACGCCCACCGGCCCCACCGTCGCGTCGCTGTTGTAGCCGCTGATATAGCTGCCGAGGACCAGTTGCGCCGCCTGCGCCGCTGCGTTGTGCGACTGCGCGTAGCCGTCCAGCCTGGCATCGCCGCGCGTCACCTGGCGCGCCCCCTGGAATGCTGTCGCGGTGATGTCGCCTTCGAGCACCGCGGCTCCGGTTGCCACCACCAGTCGGCCGGCGTCGCGGCCCACCGTATAGCCGTTCTCCAGCCGATGTGCCGGGCCGATCAGCGGATTGTAGAAGTAGCTCGTGGCCTTCGCGCCCCACCGTGAGTGCGTATCCTCAAAGCCCTTGTACATGCCGGTGAACGCAACATCGGCCGGTGCATTCGACACCTCGTAGAGTCGTCCATCCGTCCCCTTGAGCCAGCTCTGCCGGATCATGCCGGTCTGCACGTCGAGCGTGCCGCCAGAGAGATTGATGTTCGACCCCTTCAGCGCAACCAGTTCCCCGCCGGAGAAGGTGACACTGCCGCCCTGCGCGGCCCATTCGCCAATGCCGTGCCCCTGCAGGCCAAGGTAGCCGCCGACCTCAAGCAGGCCGCCCGGCGTATACCAGCGCTCCTTGTCGTAGCCTCCCGTGCCGGCGGCCACGCGTATCAGCCGACGCCGGTCAATCCACACGTTGGCGTTGTTGAGCATGGTGCTGTCGCGATTGATCGGCGCGTCGCGCTGCTCATTGCCCTGGACGTTGACCTGCACGTTGTTGGTGGCCATCGCGACGTGTACGGCGACCGCGCCCGACACATCCAGCCGTGCGCCGTCGGCCACGGTGGTGCGACCCGCATTGCCGGCACTGACGACGATCTGGCCACCCGTGGCCAGCGTACTCGAGCCACCTGCGAACAGTACGTTGCCGCCCGAAACGACCTCGATGCGCGACAAATCCCGACGGTCGTCCAACTGCGACAGATTGTCGAATATCCCCAATGTTTCACGAAGCTGCGGGACAATCAACGCATCGCGCTGGGTGTCCAGCGCTGTGCGACCGCTCTTGTCATCGAGCAACACCGCGTTCAGCGCGTTGGACGTCACGGTGACACTGCCAAGCGTGTCACTGGCCGAATTCAACAGGTGAATGGTGCCGCGCGTGTCGACGGTGGTCGTGCTCAGCGCGACACCATCCTGCACCACCTTGCGTCCGGCCAGCGTGATGTCGCCTTCCGGCGCGCTCAGCAGACCTGTATTGATGACACGCCCCGCCGTACTGCCGGCAATGAACTGCGGCGATACCTCGTTGCCACGCGTGGTGGATCCTTGATTCGTCGCCGTGCTCTGGCCGGGCCGCACGATGAAGAAGTCGCCTGCGGCGAGCTGAACCTGGCCGCGTGGCGTGGTGATCGCGCCGGCGTTGCTCACCTCATGCCCAACCATCAGAACGTAGCCGCCGCCCTGGGTCACCGAAGCGGGCGTGGCAGTCGTGATCTGCGCGCCGGCGGCGACCGTCACCGCGCCCGCGGCATCGGTAAAGACGGGCGCCAGGCCGTTGCCGACCTTCGCGCTGTGGATGCCGCGGGACCGGAACTGCTCGTCACTGATCTTCGCCGCTGCCGCCACCAGATTGCGCGTGTCGACTTGCGCACTGCCCGAGAACAGGATGCCGTTGCGGTTGACGATCATGACCGTGCCGTCTCCCTTGACCTGCCCCTGGATCTGGCTCGGGCGTGCCTGCGGGTCGTTCACGCGATTCAGCACTGCCCAGTCTTTCTGCTGCGCGAATGCCACCGTGGTCTGCTTGCCGACGTTGAAGGTCTCCCAGTTCAGGACGGCGCGATCCGCCGTCTGCGTGATCGCCACCGTCGTCCTGCCGTCCGCCACGGTCTGTTCCGGCGCATTGGCGTTAAGCCAACCCTGGGTCAGGCTGTTCGTATCGACCTTGAGTCCGCCATCGGTCAATCCGTCGGGCAAAGCAGGATCGTTCCGTGCCGCCTGTCGGGCCGCTGCCTGTAGCGACTGCTGTGCGGCGATCGCCTGCGCTGCAGCGCCGAGGTTGGCGACCGAGCGTTGCAACTGCGCGTTGGCTAGGCGCTGCTGCTCGGAAGGGCTCGTCAAGGTCGAGACCGGCATGCCGTTGGGCAGTCTTCCCGTGACCGCTGCGCTGTTCTGGGCCGCCCCCTTCGCCGTAAACCAGGCGGGACTGAAGGCCTGCAGCGCATGCGCCGAGCCGAACACGCCGCCGGCCGCCAGTGCCGCCGTGATGGCCCGAGCCATCGGGGCCGTGCGCAACACCCGTCCTCCTTGTGACGGATGGCGTGAATTGCCTGTTGCACCCGTTTGCCCGCGTCTGCTCATCTGAAGTCCCGCCCGATAGTTGAGTCGATTCCACTACGGCTGCCCGCCCCGTGTCAGGCAGCCACGCCCGAACGCATCTCCTGTTCGACAGCGCGAAGCACTGACGACGAAAGACCCGTTGCTGATAGACGCCGGCCAACGCGAAAAACCTTAGAAAATTTTTAGTGCGCTCCAATGCCTCACGCATCGTCGTACGTGGCGAAGATGTACGGACGATGAAAAGCGGCACATGACACATCGCGTGTCATGCGCCCGTCATATCAGACAACGCCTTCGTGATTGGGGAAGCGCCTTTAGCTCAGAACGAGCAGGCCGCCCGGCAGCCGGCGGGCGTCGAGGCCGAAGGCCAACTGGATCTGCAGCAGCGCTTCGTCGAGGACGGCGATGCGAAAGCGCCCCACCACCCCACGATCGCGCCCTGAAGCCGACATCAACACGACACGCCCTGGGCGATAGCGGTTGATCTCGTCGATCACCTGCGCGAGCGGGGTCTGGTTGAACACCAGTTCGCCTTTGCGCCAGGCGGAAACGCTGCCGGTCTCGACGGCGGCGACGTTGCTGATGCCGCTGTCGTCATAGACCGTCTGCTGGCGGGCTTGCAACCGTCGGGAGCCCGAAGGGTGCATGATCCGAACCGCGCCATCGATGCACGTGACGCACACCTTGTCGCCCAGGTAGCGCGCTTCAAACCGTCCTGATTCGACCAGACTGGTTCCGACGCCGGCGACGACGGCGAACGGCCCGCTGCCGCTACCCAGGTCGACCGCGGCTTCGCCCGCCAGAATATGCATCCCCACGACGCCGCCGTCGACCGCCTGACGGCGAATACTGGTCTGGGTATTCAACGTGACCGTCACGCTGTCGGACAGCGCCACGATGCGCTGCTCTCCGGTGCCGGTTCGATAATCCGCTCCCCATTCGGCCATCGGCGGCCAGAGTCCCAACGGCGGATGGAGGATCGCGACCCCCGCAGCGGCGGCCGCGCCAACGCCGGCGCCCAGGAAAGCCCGGCGCCCCATCTGCGGTGCGCGCGACAGGCGTGCGTGCCGCGCGCTTCGTGCCGGATTGGCGCGCAGCATTTCGACCAACGCCGGCCGCATGGCTTTCCACTGGTATTTGGCGTCCTCGAACGCCGCGGCGTGCGCGGGGCTCGTCTGCTGCCAGCGCTTGAACGCCTGCAGTTCCGGCTGCGTCACGCCACCGTCCGTGAGCCGTCCCAGCCAGATCACCGCTTCCTCGTGCAGCACGTCCGGCGAGATGCTGGGAGCGTCGTTGGGTTGAATGGATGTCTTCATGATGTCATTTCACGCGCACATACTGAACCGCACCGGTGCACATGCGCTACCATCGCACCACGGGCTGGGCCCTGCCATAGGCAAGACAATTGTCGGCATCCAAAACCTCAAACTATTTTCTGCCGGCCATACGCGCCGCGCAGTGCAGGTGGGCCCGTTTCAGTTCCTGCTCGACCGTGCTCAGCGAGACGCCCAGACGCTTGGCCACGTCCTTTTGCGCCATGCCGTCGACGCGCACCAGCAGCAGAATATCCTGCCGCCGTTGCGGCATGCGCTCGATGATCGCCATCAGGTCATGCAATTCCGCACGGCCGGCCGTCGTCTGCTCGGGGCCCGGCGCCGGGTCCGCCACCTCCAGCAGCGCCTCGATTTCGCTTTGCGGCACGGCGCGATGCTGGCTCCGCAAGCTGCTGATGGCGGTATTGACCGCCATGCGAAGCAGGAACGCACGCGGGTTCAGGATCTCCGCTTTCGGGTCGTCCATGCGGCGCAATTGCAACCACGTATCGTGCAGCGCGTCTCCGGCCAACTCATCGTTGCCCAATGCACGGGTGAGCCGGCGCTTGAGATCTTCATAGCGCCGGGACAGAAAGTCCAGCAAGACCGGGCGAACGTCTTCGGTCATCGGCTCAATGTCCTGCGGCCACACAAGCGGGACCGCCGGACTGTGCCGGCAAGATCGCCATGGTGACGGGTTGCGACATCTTCGGCGGCGGCGCCCGGTCCATCCGTACGGGCGCCAAGGCGCGCATCAACACCACATCACGCGCACGGTCCCCGGTAGATCCGAGCAATCGCAAATGGTAGACGTGACCGTCAGGCGCCACCCTGAAGCGTATGAGCGCACGGTAGCTTGCAAGCGAAGTCTCAGGGTATGCGCAGATGGCGTCCCAGATGCGCGCCTGCACGAGGGCTTCGTACCCGCCCAGATCGCTCGCGTCGACGCCGGTACCCGCCACCGGGCCGTCCGCGGCAACGGGTTTCAGGACCAAAGCCGCGACACGCCCCCCGCTGATTTCCTCCACGTCCAATCCCGTACCCTCCAGAAGACGATGCAACGCGGCCTTGGCGGTATAGCGACCGCTCACCTGTGAAGACATTCGGCCGGACACCAGCGAGGCGGGAAATAAGGCAGAACGCCCCGAGATAACCGCGAACCGGGCCAAGGCATCAACCAGAGGCTGCGCAGGAATATCGACATCGAAGAACTGCGCACGCTCGCCAGCGGCCAGCGCCGTTTCCTGCGCGTACACCGTACCCGTCGCCGCCGGAAGGCCCAGGCAACTCAGGCAACCCGCAAGCGCAAGCCTACTGACCGATGCCGAGCTGCCTTTCATTTTCCGTTGCGAGATCGCGGGATGCCTTCGACATGCGGACAGGGAAATCCGTCCGCAAATGAGCCGCAAGTTACTGGATGGATGTGACGTGTCCGTGACAATCCGGACGAGGGGTGAGGCGTCGATGCGGCGCATGGGTGGTCAATGGCGATCTACGCATCACCCTCCAATGGGAAAGCGTCGGACAATCGCAGCGCGGCTGGCCAGGCGCCCGCGGTCGGTCCGCCGGGATACCGCGTCTCAGCCAGCTGATCGAGCGGGTCCGCCTGGAGGTTGGCGATGTGCGCAGGCTACTGGCCCAGGCTGAACTGTGGTTGGATGCGGTCCCCTGCTTGGAAGCGGAGCTTGTCAATGCATGCACCCAGGTTGCCGCCGAAGCAGTTGCACGCGTTGCGGCGGAAAAGTCGGCGGCGGTGGCCGATGCCAATCGAGTGGCCGCGCAGGCCGCACAACAGCAGGCCGAGTCCCGGCTAACCCATTCGGAAGAACGCGGAGAGAGGACGCCGTACGTCAATCATGGAATCCTTTTCCGTGACTATTCGTGGAGCCAGTTCTCAACCTTGACACCGGGATAACCGGCAAAGTCCCGCTCGTTGTTGGTGACCAGCACAATGTCGAGAGCTACGGCGTGCGCAGCAATCAGCTTGTCCAAGTGATCCTTCTTACGCTCGCGCGTCGCTTCGCGGATGGGGCCATAGGCTTCCGCCGCTGCAGCATCGAACGGCACCACCGGAATGTCCTCGATCAGCGCAGTGAGGTTCCGACGTTCGCGTGCGCGGCTTGCGGACACAGAGACACCGTACTCCAGCTCGGCGTACGTGATCGCGGACATCACCACGTCACCGACGTAGCACTGCGCAAACCGCTTTGCGACCTGTTCCGGCTGGTTTTTCATCAGGTAGATGCACATGTTCGTGTCGAGCATGAAGCGCGGCATTACAGGGCCTCGCGCTCAGCTTGCTCTTGCTCGCCTCGCCCTTCGGCCAGGAAATCTGGCCCGAACTTGGCGAACTTCTTCAGCACCCCGGCAAGAGGCCGGCGTGCCGGCCGGATGCGCAGTTCATCCCCCACTCGTTCAATTTCCAGATCGACGTCCATGCGTTCGTAGGCCAGGTCAGCCGGAATACGGACGGCCTGCGAATTGCCATTCTTGAAAACCTTGGTGGTGTGCATGTTGATCCTCATCGATGGATGTACCATGGATGTACTATAGACTATGCCGGGCCAGATGTAAATCCATGTGTGTACATGCCTTCTGTGCGCTGCAACACTCCAGATCAGCCCCCCTCCTCATCCGATAACTCCAACAGCGCGTCCAATCTGAACTTGATCTGCGCGGTCCTGACGATATCGCTCATCTCCTGATGTGGCAGACTTGCCGCATAGGCGCGCAGTGCCGCTAAACACTGATGGCAACCAGCAATATCTGCCGGCGTCAGCAATCCGTCTTGTTCCAGCAACTCGGCAAGCCGATGCAACAACTCGGTACGTGGGCAGGTGGGGTCGCGCAGCCGGGCAATATCGAACATTTCGGCCATACCCTGAATGACCGCCACGAGACTGTAAGCCTTGCCGTCCCCAGACGCCGTGTAAACTGGCACCCCGGCTTCCGACAGTTCCAGCGTACCGTCACGCTCGATGCGATCCAGCAACGACTCCAGCGGCGCAAAGGCGGCATTCAATTGCCACGGACGCGTGCGCATGGCGACACGCGCAATCGTGCGACCAGCACGGTAAGGCTTTCTTGGCTTCTTCGGTCGACTCATGGCAAGCATTATTCCAGATCGGAACGACCGAAGCAGACCGTTCGGTGTTTCAAACAGCCCAACGACGATCCCACTGGCTGAATCCGACAGAGACAGCATACATACTTGTTAATCCAGCTTGAAGGCCCCTCGCCGCTCCTAAGATACGGAAGAAAAAAGAGCATCTGCCGGGTGGGACAGATGCTCACGGGAAAAACCTGGAGGGGGTCAACCTCACAAGTGAAGCAGCACCGGCAGAGCTAGTGTTGCTGTTTGCAAGTATCGCGCCTCGATAGCCGAAGAAAAATAGTAAAACATCCAAATATTCTCCCGCAGCAGAGGGGTTTTTGGTGATAACGCGGGCCGTCGACTCGATCAACTGCCTGGGCGTCATCGCCAATCCGTCCCTCACCTTCAGTTGATGCTATTGCGGTGATTGATGCTCCTTCGTGTTGGTTCATCAATCAACCACCGCAACTGTCCAACAACACACTTACGCTCTTCAGCAGGATTAGTCATCGTACAGGTCAGGTTTCGGAATCGGTTGGTTCGCCTATCGGGCCGCTTCCCGGACATTTTAGCCGCAGCGTCCTTGTCGTCAGTTTGTGCCGGACTGCTGCGACAAGCCTTCACCGGAAAAGATGAAATTCCTCTAACCCTGCCGGTGGTGGCTGCTTGCAGCGGTCGCATCGCAGGTGATACTTAAATCGTGAACATGTGAACGAATTGAGATCGAGCGGAAGTCAAGAGCCCCGAGCTTCTGGCGCAATTGCCTCGGCTCCTGCAGAGGTTCCTCCACGCTAATGCGGTGCCGCTCATCCAATTCTCCAGCCACCTTGTGCGCCTGGTCAGCCGGCCCATTTCATCTCCGCCTACGCGCATTTCACGCGCGAATTTTCCCGTTTCGTCACATCGCGCTGGGCGCCGCAGCCGACCTGCGAGATCGTCGGGCCTCCAACTTCCAACGAGGCCCGTCATGCAACTTACCGCCTTCCTGTCCCGCCCGGTCGTGCACGCTCTGTGCACCACCGCGATCCTCGCGCCCGCCGGCGCTCTTGCCGCCGACCTGAGCGTGAGTGTCACCGATGGCCCCACCGCAGAAGCCACGCTCTACGTCGCGCTCTACAGCGACGCCGCCAGCTACGCCGACAGCAAGGCCATGGCGTCACAGAAGGCACCGATGCATGACGGCCAGGGCCACCTCGTGTTCGCGGGACTGGCGCCGGGACGCTATGCGCTGCGCGCGTTCGCAGACGAGAATGGCAACGGCAAGCTCGACACCAATCTCATGCGGATGCCGATCGAGCGCTATGGCTTCTCGAACGATGCCAGGGGCAACCGCGCCGCACCCGACTTCGAGGCCGCGGCGATCCGCGTTGACGGCGACCAGCAGACCGTCATCCACCTGCGCTGAGGCTGCCATGGAACGACGCGAACTCCTGCTCCTGCTGGCCTCGGCCGGCGGCGCGCCCTGGAAAATCGGCTTCGCCACGCCCGCGGACGACCTGCCGCCGACCCATGCCACTGTGCGCGGGCGCTTCCCTGACGCCGTGGCCGGCACGCTGTTCCGCGTCGGCCCGGCGGGCCACGATCTGGGCGGCCAGCGCTACCACCACTGGTTCGATGGCGACGGCATGGTGCACCGCTTCGTAATCGAGGGAGCCGACGTGCGGCACCAGGGCCGCTACGTCGCCACGCCCAAGCGCGTGGCCGAGGCGCGGGCCGGACGCCGCCTGTTCGAGGCCTCGGGCACCATACTGCCGGGTGCCGAGCCGCCGACCTCGGCCGACAGCATCAATGTCGCCAACACCAGCGTGCTGCCGATGCAGGGCGAGATGCTGGCGCTGTGGGAAGGCGGCTCGGCCACCCGCATCGACGCGCGCACGCTGGACACGCTGGGCCCGAAGACCTGGCGTGCCGATCTCGCGGGCATGCCGTTCTCGGCCCATCCCAAGGTGGACCCAGACGGCACGGTGTGGAACTTCGGCATCAGCTCCGGTCAGGGCCTGCTGGCACTCTACGAGATCGCACCCGAGGGCACGCTGCGACGCGCGGCCGTGCTGCCCGTGGCCGACATGCCGATGGTCCACGACTTCGCCGTGACCGAACGGCATCTGGTGTTCCTGATGCCGCCACTGGTCTACGACGGCAAGCGCAAGGAAGCCGGTTCGACCTTTCTCGACGCCCACGTCTGGCGGCCCGAACTCGGCATGCGCGCACTGGTGATCGACAAGCGGAACTGGGAGCGGCGCCAGATGCTCGCGCTGCCGGCCGGCTTCCTGTTCCACGTTGGCAATGCCTGGGAAGAAGACACGCAGCGCGGCACACTCATCCACGTCGACTACGTGCGTTCGGACAATGCCGACTCGGTCTTCACGACCACCCGCGAAGTGATGCGCGCGCGCCGCGTGAGAAACTCCGACCCGCACCTGGCTGTCGCCACACTGAACCTCGGCACTGGTCAGGCCACGCAGGTTGTGCTGGCGCAGGAGGCCGAGTTTCCGCGCATCGATCCGCGCCGGGTCGGCCTGCGTCACCGCCAACTGATCCACGCGACACAGATCCGGCGCGACTTACCTGGCTTCGGCGCGATCGCGCGCACCGATGTCGAGACCGGCCACAGCCAGCGCTTCAGCTACGGCACGCAAGCTATCGTGGAAGAGCATGTCTATGTGCCGGACGGTGCGAAGCCCGGTTGGGTGCTTGGCACGGTGTTGGACTTCGGTCGGCGGAAGACGGTGCTGTCCTGCTTCACGGCCGATCACCTGTCAGGGGGACCGGTGGCGCAGGCCACGCTGCCGTATGCACTGCCGCTGGGCCTGCACGGTGCTTTCGTGCCGATCTGAAAGAGAGGCTCCCTCAGGGGAGCTGTCGCAGTGGAGCGCGCCTTCCTTTTGGACCGCTAAAACACCATCTCCGGCCGCTCGACGGGCACACCGCCGTCGAGCTTAATCGCGATTTTCTCGTTGTCGCTGCGCACAACCAGGAAATCAACGGCCTCGATGTTGCTGAGGTTTAACTCTTGGTGTGGCACGTTGGGTGCAAAGTAGACGCAATCCCCGTCAGCCACTTCAGCCGCAAATTCGAGTCGATCACCCCACCGTATTTCGCTACGGCCTCTGAGCACGTAGATAGCCACTTCGTGGCGACCATGATGATGCATCCCGGTACTCGTTCCGGGCTTCACAGTCACAGTGCCAATCCAGGTCTTTTGCCCTCCAGTGCCGACGAAGTCGAGCGCGGTCGCTCGACCTGTCCCCGATGGGTCTCGCATGACAAGTTCAAGTTCCCGCCCCCGCACAACCGTCACACCGCCTCGCCACTTCGTCGCCTCAGGCATCACTTTGCTCCGTTTCAGGTCTTGACGCAGTTTAAGTTGAATGCAGGATCTCCTGCAGCAATTCTTCGCGGCGCGCGGGCCGGAAATTCAGTTGTCGGGCCTTTGTCCATTAACGGTAGCCCGCATGCACGAGTGCCAAGAGGGCACCAGGTGTGCCGCCCAGTAGGGCGGCGAGGGCGTTGGCTTGCAACTACAAGGACCTCGTGTTTGTCACCTCGGGGATCCCCTCAGTCGGCTGGTTGACTGACATCTCCAAGTATTCGGTGTTTTTACGATGTAGCGGTGTTGGCTGTTTTTTTTAATGTCGCACTTAGGATGAATTCAAATTTCCTGCGCCGCGCTTGCGCATATCATCGCGTCCGCAACGACATACTTCACTTGCTCGTCCACGCTCAGCCCCGGTGCCGACCGGCACCTCCTCCCTTGAGCACCTTCTGGGCGTTAAACCGCAATACAGACTGAGCGTCGACTAGGTCGTCAAGGTACTCTTGCCTCGCCATATTAGGGCTCGTAATGGACCAGATGACGATTATGGCGCCGACCCTGCTCGCGGAACGCTTAAGGTTGATCTACTTGTAGCGGTCTCATCGCGGGCCATACTTGGAGATGTCAGTCAACCAGCCGACTCCAGCGCACAAACGTGTACACGTCGCCGAGGGAACCGGCAGTCCTGCCCCGGGGACCGACTAGCAACTCTGCGAGCTGATCTGCACGTCCGGCGAGCGAGGGAACAGCGCAGGCAAACAAACTGCATCCGAGTTGGCGCTGGACGCCTGTGTCGCAACAGCAATCCTCAGCAAGCACTACGCGAGCACCCCAGATCGCCGCGCACCAGTAGCGCGGTTGTTCATCTCGAACATACCGACGCTCGCCAAGCTCGTTTCAAATACTGCATTGACCCACCCGAATTCTGACCCGAAATTGAATAACTGTTACAAAATATATGCGCACATGAGATATTTTATGCGCTCAATTAGGCTTGGCTATTCATACAATTGAAATTCACAAAAAAGCGGAAAGGCCATCTAGACGCAGCTTCCCGCCTCGCGTTCCCGACGCATACGGACGTCTCTGCACATTGAGAACGGACTCAATTTTCATTAGACACCACTCCGACCTGATTTCGGAGCCTCTCGGTCATAATCCTCCCCAGCAAAGATACCTGACAGAACCTGCTGACATCGCGTAGCACCGCATATCAATGATCAACGGCCATTGAAGCCGAAGTCTATGGTGCATGCACACGCTGCGCATGTGGGTCGGAGCGTTCGATCCAGATAGATTTCATCTCGAACCAATTGATTGGGGGAGCCGAAGTCGCACTCTCTGATTATCCATTGACGGAAAAGATGGATAAAGCGCATGAAGAACTTGAAAATACAGGGGAACGGGATGGTGCAGGGCGCCGGTAATATATTTCTTGTCGACGGCTCTCGAGCCGGCATTCGGGCAGCCGGCATTCGGGCCATTGTAAAACGCGTACATGAAGGATTGATCTCAGAGCAATTCGGCCTCGTTTTTCAGCCAATATGGCACGCGAGAAATGCCTCTGTCACCAGCGTAGAGTGTCTGCTGCGCTGGCACCACCCGACTTACGGGGTGCTGCTGCCCGGTGCGTTTCGTCACGCATTCTCTGATGAGGCACTTGCGCGCGAGACTTTCTATTTTGTTTTTGAGTCCGCCTGCAGGGAATTGGCCGTTTTGGAAGAACGAAATCAAAAAATTCCAACCCGTATTGCCGTCAATATGGAGCCGTCGGTTTTGGTCGATGAGAAGTTGATCGAACGGATTACAGCGATCACGGGGCATTATCATGTGGACCCCAGCAGATTCGACTTCGAGATTATCGAGACGGAAGACGCTTCGACACTGCTTTCGCTGAGGGAATTTACGGATCCGCTGAAAGGACTTGGGATTCGCCTCATGTGCGATGACTTCGGCTCTGCCTATCCGCCCTTTTCAACATTAAGTTCCATGCGAATTGACGGAGTAAAAATCGACAAATCCTTCCTTCGAGGAATCCCGACCGGAGAGCGAAGTTGCATTGTCCTTGAGGCACTTCTCGATCTGTGCGCGAGATTGCAACTTCGGGTAGTCGTTGAGGGGGTTGAATCCGGAGCGCAACTCGAATGGCTAACCGCGCGCGGAGACATCGAAGTCCAGGGGTTCTATATCGGGCGCCCGCAGGCGCAGATCGGGGAAGTCTACGCACATCTGCCTCGGGCTGTTTTGTCTGATAAGCGCGCTGGATACTAGGATTCTTTTCTCCTCCTGGCGATGTGAATGACGGAAAACGTCGTCCGCATCTCAGAATAATGAGTTTCGATGCATGACCAGAATACCGCTCTGGATGGGAAGTTATTGAATACCATCTCTTGAGTTTGCAAAGGACCTTTTTGCTCTACATATTTACGGGCGAAATTGTGAAGTAGTTGCGTGCCTCGGCGATAAATAGGCCGCCCGCATGCTTTCTTTAGTTTCATCTCTTCTCTTTGAGGTTCACCCATGAAAACGAAACTGTTTTCCACCATGATCGCCGCCGGCGTCATCGCCATCTCCCAGAATGCGCTGGCATCCGATGGCACCATCACCTTCAACGGCAACATCACCGCCCAGACCTGCACCATCGCCAGCTCGGCTGGCGGCAAGGACTTCACCGTCGTGCTGCCGACCGTGTCGACCTCGATCCTGGCTGCTGCCGGCCAGACCGCAGGCGACACCGCCTTCTCGATCAATCTGAGTGCATGCTCGCCCAACAGCGGCCCGGTCCGTACCCACTTCGAAGCTGGCTCGACCGTCAACGCTCAAGGCCGTCTGCTCCAGCAGGCCGCTGGTACCGCCACGAACGTAGACATCCAGCTGCTGAACGGCGACAGCACGGTGATCAAGGCTGGCGATCCGGACGCCTCGCAGAACTCGAAGCCGACGGCCATCGCTTCGGGCTCGGCCACGCTGCCGTACATCGGCCGCTACTACGCCACGGGCACGAGCACGGCCGGTACCGTGACTTCGTTCGTGACGTACTCGCTCGCTTACCAATAAGCGGCGAGGCATGACTCGGATGGCGCCCACAAAAGGCGCCGTCCTTTTTGATGAAGTGGTTTTGAGTATTGGGAATTGATCATGAAAACGAGGCGCATCTTCCGTACCCCGCTTTGCTCGGCCTTGGCGGCAGTAAGCCTGGCAGGAGCGTCGCAGGTGAGCGCCTCGGTGGTAATTGCAGGCACTCGCGTTATCTACAATGCCGGGGAGCCTGAAACCACGATCAGACTCACCAATAATGGCAAGGCTCCCAGCCTGACTCAGGTCTGGATCGACAAGGGCGATATCAACGCGTCGCCCAGCAATCTCGACGTTCCCTTCACCGTCACACCGCCGGTGTCGCGACTGGATCCCAGCAAGGCGCAAACGCTGCGCATTGCCTACACCGGTGAAGCGCTGCCGCAAGACAAAGAGACGGTGTTCTGGTTGAACGTGCTGGATATTCCGCCGAAGGCCAAGGCCGAAGGCGATGTGAATCTACTGCAACTGGCTTTCCGCTCTCGCATCAAGCTGTTCTTCCGCCCCGCCGGACTTCATGGGCAGGCCGAAGAAGCACCGATGCAAGTGACGTGGAAGCTTGTCCGGGGCGGCATTGAGGCGAGCAACCCCACGTCCTATCACGTTTCCTACGCCGCGATCGAAGTCAAAGCTGGCAGCAAGGTTGCCAAATTTGAAGACGGCGGCATGGTCGGCCCCGGTGAGACCAAGGTGTTTCCGCTCAAGGGCGATGTCACCAACTTGCCGGACGCCAAGGTCCTGTACCAGGCGATCAACGACTGGGGTGGCTCGACCACCGAGGAAGCCTCGTTGAAGTAGCCCCTTCAGGCGCTGCGTGGGTCACGCGTAGAGCAAATTTTTCCAAGAAGGCCCGTCGTGTTGACATGCAGCCCGTCGAGGTGGCACGCGCGGGCACGTGCAAGCATTCAGGGTTCGCCATCATGTATAAACCATCCCACCGCCGGTCATTTCCCTCGGACCTTTGCCCGATCAGTGCGGTTGTGCTGATGTTGTTTGCTGGCGCGAGTGCGCATGCGGCAACGCAAGAGATCGAGGATACCCTGGTCGCCGAAGTCCAGTTCAATGATGCCTTCCTCCAGCCGGGCTCGGGCGGCAAGATTGACATCAGCCGCTTCAGCAAGGGAAACATCGCGGCACCCGGTCAGTACCGTGCCGGGCTGTTTGTGAACGAAATCTGGCTCGGTCGTACCGAAGTAACAATGCGGCAGATCGGCAATGACAAAGCCAATGTGCAGCCATGTGTAGATCGCGCGCAGCTGGAACGCATGGGCGTCGACCTGACGAAACTTTCGCCGCAAGCACTCGAAAAGCTTGGCTCGGGCGAATGTGTCACCATGCCCCAGCTGGTGCCGGACGCCACCGCAAGCTATGACAACGGTGAGTTGCGCCTGGATGTGAGCGTGCCTCAGGCGTACATGATGCGTAATGCCCGCGGCTACGTGGAATCCAAATTCTGGGACGAGGGCGTCAATGCTGCCAAGCTGCAATACAACGCGAACGTCTATCATTCGGACAACTTGGGCCAGTCGTACACGCAGAGCTACGCGGGTATCACCGCCGGCGTGAACGTCGGGCCGTGGCGCTTGACCCACATGGGTAGCTATACGCATAGCGACGCGACCGGCTCGCAGTATCAGGCGATGCAGACCAATGTCAAGCGTGCTATCGCGCCCATCAATAGCCAGCTGACGCTGGGCGACGGCTTCACCGACGGCACGCTGTTTGATTCGGTGGGCTATCGTGGTGTGCAGATTGCAAGCGATGACCGCATGTATCCGGAATCGCTGCGCGGCTATGCACCCACCGTGCGTGGCATTGCCTCGACCAACGCGCGAGTGCAGATTCGGCAGAACGGAAACATCATCTACGAAACGACGGTCCAGCCTGGCGCATTTGAGATCAATGATCTCTATGCGACTGGCTATGGTGGTGACCTCGAAGTCACCGTCACCGAGGCGAACGGCAGTGTTCACGTGTCCAAGGTGCCGTATGCCGCGGCCGTGACCTCACTGCGCCCTGGCGTGACGCGCTATAGCATGACCGCCGGCCAATACCGCAGTACCGGGGCGCACATTCGGCCCTTCATGTTCCAGGGTACGGTGCAGCATGGCTTCTCGAACATGGTGACCGGATACGGCGGTGCCGTTTTGTCCGAGAACTATGTCGCAGCAATGGGCGGTGCGTCTCTGAACACCAACTGGGGCGCAATTGGGCTCGATGTTACGCAAGCTCGTACCCAACTGCAGAATCAGGCCGATCGCAGCGGCCAGAGCTACCGGTTGACCTACTCCAAGATGGTGGCACCCACAAGCACCAACCTGACGCTGGCTGCCTATCGCTACTCGACCAGCGGGTACCTGGGCCTGTCGAATGCCATGGCCCTGCGCGACCTGGATGAGCGCGCTATTCCACAGGGCATGACGGGCATTCAGCGGGGTCGCCTCCAGGTGACCATGAACCAGGCGCTGCCGCAAGGCTGGGGCAACTTTTACCTGATGGGTTCCACGCAGGACTATTGGAACCGCAGTGGGCGCGATACGCAGTTCTCAGTTGGATACAGCAATTACTACAAGCGCATCAGCTACGGGGTAACGGCTGCTCGTGAGTTTAACCTGAACGAGAACAAGTGGGTCAATCGTGTCATGCTCACGGTTGGCATTCCGCTGGGCAAGACTGCTCGTGCTCCGATCTCGGTGACGAGCGTGCAGCATGATTCCAACGGTACACTCAGCCTGCGGGAATCCGTGTCCGGGGCGCTGGGTGACGATAGCAGCCTGACCTACGGTCTGAATGCATCGCGTATCTCGGGCCGCGGCAACTCGAACAACACGTCGGCGGGTGCGAACGTTGCCTATACGACACCGTTCACGATGCTGAATGGTAGCGTCAGCAAGGGCAACAACTATACGCAGGCCAGCGCCGGCCTCTCCGGCGGCATTGTCGCCTACGCCGGCGGTGTGGCCTTTAGTCCCGTCATGGGTGAAACGATGGTGATCGTCGAGGCCAAGGATGCCGGCGGGGCGCGCCTCGCCAATGGCGCGGGCCTGCGCGTCGATCCGTGGGGTCATGCCGTGGTGGCCAACGTGATTCCGTTCTCGCGCAACATGATTGAAATCGATCCGAAGGGATTGGCTTCGGGAATCGAGTTCAAGTCAACGACGCAATATGTCGCTCCCACTGCCGGCGCTGTTTCGGTGGTGAAGTTCGACACCGAAGACAAGGGCCCGCAGATCGTGATTCGAAGCAAGCGTGCTGACGGCAAGCCTCTTCCCTTTGGGGCTACGGTGCTGGATGCGTCGGGTAAGGAAGTCGGTGTCGTCGCCCAGGGCAGCAAGATTCTGGCGAGTCTGAAGGAAAACAACGGTGAACTGATAGTGAAATGGGGTGATGGCCCAGCCTCGTCTTGCCGTTTGGCTTATCACCTGGATTTGTCTCGCGCCCCGAAGGGCGAGACGTCGACCGTAGACGGGCTCCCGTGCACACCGCAAGGCATTGGCACGGCGATGGGAGAGCCGCAACGCACGAGGCCAGTCCTTTGAAATTGCTTTACCAATTCCCAGCTAACATGTCACGCATCCTTGCTCTTCTATTCATTCTGGCCGGCGCGCTTCTGCCCGTCTGCGCGCGCGCGAGCTGCATCTATGTCACCTCCGACAGTCAGGTCGGGTATTTCAATTTTGATCCGGGTCCAAACTTCACAGTCAATCCAAACTTGCCCGTTGGATCAGTTCTGTTGAGCTGGAGCGGTACGCAAGCGGCGGCAGTGAATACAACCTCGATGATGCCGGTTTTTAGATCCGGCCTTATGTCGGTCGGGTGGAAATGTACAACGAACCCTAACCCATACACTTTTCGAGGAACCACCGGGGCACCAAATGGTAATGTGTACCCCACATCGATTCCAGGCATTGGTGTGCGTATCACTCTCGGCAGCTACGTCTTTCCTAGCACCTACTGGTCGCAGAACGATGTCATGCTCGATGGTGGTACTTACTATGGTAATTACCTAACCCCATCATACCCGCTGCTTGTCGAACTTATCAAGACCGGTCCTGTCACGTCGGGAGGAACGTTGACGGGTGAGTTCGCTGGCTGGTTTACGCCCGATAACACGCAGGTTGTATCGTATCGGCTCCGTCCTGGGGGCATCGTCATCAAGCCAACCTATCCTACTTGTGCGCCGACGGTGCCGAATCAGGGGGTACCGCTGGGTACTGTGGCAGCCGGCACGCTCGACGCGAACACCTATTCGAATCAGGTGAATTTCAACGTGAACCTGATGTGCTCCGGTGGTAATCCCACCACCACTTCCAGCAACGTGTACGTGACCTTCACGGATGCCAACAATCCCACAAACACCACGGACATGCTGTCGCTTGCCCCGGGCTCGCAGGCCAGGGGCGTGGCGGTCCAGATCCTGTGGAAAGGGAACCCAATCAAGTACGGGCCTGATTCCAGCGCTGCTGGCAACACCAACCAGTTCCTGGTCCTGCCCAGTCAGCTGAACGGCAACGCTTCGATTCCGCTGACGGCGCGCTTTGCAAAGACCGGCCCCGTCACGGCCGGCGCAGCGACTGCAGTTTCCACGTTCACATTCAGCTATCAGTAATGAAGGCATAGACGCGCAGGCTGATGCAGATTGACGCATCACACCCGCTTTCAATCCGGCCAATTCCGTCGTGGCGCCGGATACACGTCCTCTGCCAGGAGCGTGCCAAGGCGCGCTTTTACCAGACGGCAGCAACCGTCGGTTCTGGGACAGCCAGTAGCATTCTGACTTTCACTATGAGCTATTTGTAGGGTGTCCACGCAGTTGCTGCTGACCCATACGAGGATAGCGGGCGCTCATTCGTTTAAGAATCGGTGGTAAGAAGGTGGGTGACCTAGTTTGCTCGCTTGGAGGTTGGTGGGATGCAGCAGATTCGATTATCAGCACCGGGCCGCACGAAGCTTGATGCTGTCTTTACGTCGTTCATTGGAATGGATGGCGGCAATCCCAATGCTGCCCTCTGGGTGTGCGATGTGGCGCCGTTGTTCAGCTGCGTGCCACCGCTGAAAGCACTGCGCCCGGAGAAGCAGCCCGGCTCCTGGAACGTCGCCTTTCGTCGGGCCAATGCTCACTTCTTCCCGCAATGGCAAACGCACTACCGAATTGCGCGCGTCATCGCATCTGCCCACGCATCGACCCTGGCGCCAGAGCATAGCCCAATCGACGCGACGGAGTATTTCTACCACTGTCTCTATGCGCCGCATGGCTGGGAATTCAAGTTGAATCTCTTTCCATTTCCAGAAAATCCACGTCCCAGCCTGCCATGGAACGAGGCGTTCAAAGACGATTCCGTCCTGCACTCGAAATCAGCCTACTTGCACTTGTGCCGCGATGGCGGCCGATTCCGCTTCATCTCCAAGCTGCGCCATCAGCATCAACCGCGCGTCATCCTGTGCTTGGGCCAACGGCACAGGTGCGATTATCTGCGTGCGTTCGGCTTCGAAGGTATCGATGGAATTGAGGAAATTCTGCAGCCTGCAGATGTGCCTCAATCGCTATATGTCTTTGAACATGAACGAACTGCGCTGGTGCTTAGCCCTCCACTCGGTGGCCCCAAGGGGCTGAGTTCCAATGTGCTTCTTGACGCGCTGGGAGCCTACCTGGCGCGGCGGCTGGACGCATCGGATTTCCCTCCCCATCCGGGCGCACGGCTGACCGCCTTTTCCCTTTCCGCACCATAGTGAGCCTCCACCGCATTGACCCGGACCCCGAACCAGGCCGAGTCCAAAGCAGGAATTCCGGGCCACCTAGATCCATGACTTGGAGTCGGACTGAACGGTAAACAACTCGGGAAGGCCTGAAACTCTTTGAAGCGAAACACTTCATCCGCGCCCATGTCTCGTTTGGTATCAGGCGAGACGATTCCAGCGGCACGGGCGGCGGGTTGGGCGGCCGATCAGCACGTTGGAGCGCTGAATCAGCGGGGCGCATTAAGCTGTAGGGGAGCAGTATGGAAAATGCCGTGTTTACTAGGTCGGAGTTGGACGGCTATTTTGCTTCGTATGTCGGGATGGAAGGGGGGAATCCAGGGGCGTCGGTGTGGTTCTGCGACGGAAGCCCACATCCGTGGTTCGAACATCTGACCGCGCCGCTGAAGCCGCGCATGGCCCCTCCGGCATGGGATGCAGCGTTTCGCACAACGTATCGCGAGAGCCTCGGAAGATGGCTGGGCCACCAGCATATTGCCCGCATCATGGCGGCGGCTCGCGCCGAAGTGTTGGGCCTCCCCCTGGGTGCCACGGACTGCCAGCAGTATTACGAACAGCAGCTGTATGGGCCCTGGGGCGCCGAGTTCAAGCTGAGCCTGTTTCCATTGCCATTGCATCTCGATGGCCTAACGCCGTGGTCCAAGGTGTTCCGCGGACAAAGGGAGTTGGTACCCAAGCAGCGCTACCTGGACCTTTGCCGCCATGGCGGGCGTTTTCGCTTTCTGTCCGATATCTGCACGCGTTGGCAGCCAAAGCTCGTGGTGTGCTTGGGCCATCGGCATACGGAAGACTTTATTCGAGCCTTCGCGCTCGGCGATGTGGTCGCCGAAGAACTGCTGTTGCAGCCAGCCGATCAGGCGAAACACTTGCGTATGTTCAAACGGCGTGGAACCGGCTGGATCATCTGTCCCGCTCTGGCAGGCACATCGGGCATGAACTCAGATGCACTGCTGAATGCATTTGGCAGGTTGCTTGCCACTTACCTCAATCCGTCTGACTTTCATATTCCGAAGGACAGAGGCTGATTGACACGGGCAATCGCACGACGAGCGACCTGGCAACCCGCGTCTCGCCTTAAACAGCAAATCAAACCACCGCCATGCCAATCGCTGCTCTGACCTTTTCTGTTTACCTTGCTTGTCAAGGCCGGACTCAAATGTCGTACGGTCACAAGCTGCGGACATTTTTAGGACCACCGGGCGCGACTTTCATCGTGGAGCGGAGAGCAATCTCCAAGCAGACTCCGGATAGATTTAGGCAAGCCACAGATCATCGACCTCAACCTTGCAAAGATCGGGCTGACCATAGATTTGAATTTAGCCTGGACAAAAGGTGGTTGGGTGTAGACAGACAACGGACAACAACAACGACAAAAAGACAAGACAGACAGGCGGACGCACAGGATACGAGGAACCCGCCATCTTTGAATGCTGCGGGATTCTCCACATCGCCCCATTATCGAAAAGATAGGAACTGCTGGCTCGAGTACGGAGCGCACGCGCCGTCGCTCAGCCCGGGGCATCGGAACATGGTCGTTCCGCGCAAGGCGGGATCAGCGCCCGCGTTCGGCGCCGCCGTTGACCTGGATGATCTGCGCAGTCACATGAATGGCTTCCGGCGACGCGAGCCACCCCTTACATGCTTGATGAGACATCTGGTGCACGCACAGATTGTCACATCTGCGCATCCTTTCGCATCATCGTCACAATGATTGGCATTGCAAGCGGGCAAGGTGACCTAGTCTGAAAGCACCGTGGAACCGGACGGTCCCGTCGCGAAGAACTCTCCCACCCGGGCCACCAGCGGGAAGTCCGCCGCCAGCGTCTTGTCGCTACGAGTTGCCCAGGCCGAAGTCGGCCATACGGCGCGCGTACACGGCCAGCACGATGCGCTCGGAATGCACGAGGTAGTCATTCATCGCCGTCGCGGCCTTGGCGAAGTCGCCGGCTTCGGCCAGCTCGAGGATCTTCAGGTTCATGTCCACATAGGGCGCGTGCAGGAACTCTGGGTCGCGCAGCATGCCGAAGGCCAGCCGCAGCTCGGCCAGCACCTGTGCGAACAGCAGGTTGAGCCGCTCGCTGTCGGCCAGTTCCACGATACCCATGTGAAAGGCCATGTTGGCGGTGCCCACGCCCAGCCAGTCGCCCGCCGTGTGCGCCCGCATGGCGCGCTCCACGGCTTCGCGCATGTGCACCTTGGCCGGGTGGCGTGGATAGGCCTGCGCCAAGGCCTGGCACTCGATCAGTCGTCGCACTCGGTAGATGTCGATGATGGCCGCAATGCTGGGCACGGCGACGAACACGCCGCGATTGGGCTCGTGGCGCAGCAGGCCGTCCTTGGTGAGCACGCGGAAGACTTCGCGCAGCGTTTGCCGCGAGACGTCCATGCTGTTGCAGAGCGACTGCTCCGACAGTCGCTGGCCGGGCGAGAACTCGCCCTCGGTGATCTTCTGGCGGATCTGCTCGGCCACCCGCTCCGTCAGCGTCAGCGTCAGGGGCGGGGCGGGTGTGGCGGGTGATGGCTTCATGGCGGGTGACGGAAAGAGAGAGGGAGAGGCGTCGCGGCCTGCGGCTTTGTAGCAGATTGGCCGCTTCGATACAGCGCACTCTCGCGAGTTTGTACCAATGTATCACGGCGGGTTTGTACCAATGTACCACGCGCACATGACGGACAATACTGGATTTATTGACAGACATAACACTGAAATTGACAGACGAATTCATATATTCATCGATACATTCAGTGGTAAATGTTGATCAATCGGTTGGACCTTTGCCGGTCGTGCCGGACTTTTGTGCTGTCCCCCTGTTTCAACGCTTTCAAGGAGAAGAGCGTTATGGAGAGAGACTTTCACAACTACCGCGGGAGCACAGGCAAGGCCGGCGCTTCTTGGGAACTGGCGTCTTTCAGGACCGGAGCGCTGTTGTTTGCCTGCGCTGCGGTGGTGGCCGGCTGCGGCGGCAGCGACGACCAGCCCAGCGCGGCCCCTGCCGTCGGCGTAGCGCCGCCGCAGCAGCCGCCTCCAGCACCGCCGACGCAGACCGTCCAGGCACGGTGCGCAATGGACACGAGCGTTGCGGCGTCGTACGAGGAGCAGCGCCTGGTGAACAAGCTGAACGCCAGCGACGCGCAGAGCTTCTCGCAGCGCCTGCTGCAGGCCAGCGGCTTCGACAAGTTCGGCCCGGAGTTCGCGCTCAAGCTGTGCAAGGACGGCATGGCGGGGGCGTCGAGCCATGACGAGGCCGTGACGCTGATCAAGGCCGAAGGCCAGAAGCTCTGGCAGGCGGCGGTGGACCGGGTGCAGGGCCGCAAGGTCGAGGGCACCTTGCCGAAGAGCGATGACCGCATGCTGTACTGGGCACGGCTGACGATGACGCACGCGCTGCGCCAGTGGAAGCCCGATTTCGCGCTCAGCGACGAGCAGCGCGCGGCGCTGCACAAAGAATTCGAGCGCGCCTCGCGCGGCCAGTACGCGATCGACTTCCCGGACGGCGCGGGCCACAAGCGCATCCTGGTCAGCGGTTTCGACCCCTTCACCCTGGGCGCCCCGGGATTCGACGGCAATCCCAACATCCGCATCGGCAATCCGTCGGGCGCGACCATCCTGTCACTGGACGGCCACACCGTGGCGCTGGCCGACGGCACGACCGCGGTGATCCGCACCTTCGTCCTGCCGGTGAACTACGGGCCCTTCATGGACGGCATGCAGGAGGACACGCTGGGGCCATGGTTCAAGCCGGGGGCCAAGCGTGTCGATGCGTCGATCACCGTCAGCCAGGGGGGGGGATCCTTCGCCCTCGAGCATTTCAATAGCCGCTATCACTATGTCGCGCCTGGCAACGACAACATCAGCCCCAGCTGCGCCGGCGGCTACCCCGCCGCCGACGACTGCGACATCCACCCGCCGCAGCGCTGGCTGGGTTACGCGAGCAAGCCGTGGAAAAAGGATATGCCGCCCCAGTTCACGCAGGCATCACTGCCGTTCCAAAAGATGATCGACGCCAACACCGGTGCGGACATCGTCAATCCGGGGACGGGCAAGAAGGGCGGATGGAGCGTGGCCCGCAATGACAACTATTCCATGATCGCATGCACCAAGGCCGCGGCCGATCTGCAAGGACCGTACGAGGCGGCGCGTCTCGCGGCCGAGAATGCGCTCGCGGCATGGAGGGATGCAGGCTATCCGTTCCCCGGTCCCCTGTATGAGCAGTACGAGGCCGCCAACGCGGCGCGGTCCTCGGTGCCCGCGCCGGCGCCCACTGAGCTAAATTGCGCACTGCAGGGCGGCGGCGGAACCTACCTGTCCAATGCCAGCGCCTACCGCAACACCTTGATGCGCGACCTTTTTGGGCTCAGCATTCCCGCAGGGCATATCCATACGCCGGCCATGACCCAGTTCGGCAGCGGCAGCAATGACTTGATCACCGACGCCACCTTCGAGGCCCGCCGGGACGCCATCGTGGCGCAGACCCGCAACCTGGTGGCCGCAGTGGCCAACAGCCTGGCGGCCCCGGGCCCGACTAGCCCTTGATTCCATGAAGGACTCGATCATGAACCTCAGATCTGTTCCCCTTGTTCTCCTCGGCATGGCGTTCGGCGGCACCGCGGCAGCGCAGCCCTCGGGTGGCTTCTATCTGTTCAAGGACAAGACCAGCGGCAAGGTCGTGTGCGCGCAGTACGCCATCAGCCCCGACTGGATCCAACAGCCCGGCGGTCCCTTCCGGGACCTGGACTGCAAGGTCCCGGAGCCGCCCAGGTCCGAGCGCAAGGACCAGCCAGCCGTCCCGCCTGGCCTGACTCCCACGAAGTAAGGCCGA
>NZ_JARJLM010000656.1 GCF_029335485.1 Cupriavidus basilensis | reverse complement strand
TGCTCAGTTGCCGCTGCCCTTCGCCAGCCGGCGTGCCTTGACTGCCTCGGCCAGCGTTTCCAGCACCTTGAGCGAGTCGTCCCAGCCGATGCAGGCATCGGTGACCGACTGGCCATAGGTCAGGTTTTCCACCGGGGTGCCTTGCGCGTGATCCTGGCGGCCGGCCACCAGGTGCGACTCCACCATCACGCCGACGATGCGTTCGTCGCCCGCGGCCATCTGGCGGCCGATGTCCTCGCAGACGGGGATCTGGTTCTCGTGCTTCTTGCTGCTGTTGGCATGCGAAGCGTCGATCATCAGGCGCGCGGCCAGGCCGGCCTTGGCGATCGCCTCGCAAGCTTCCTGCACGCTGGCGGCATCGTAGTTGGGCGCCTTGCCGCCACGCAGGATGATGTGGCAATCCTCATTGCCCGAGGTCGAGACGATGGCGGAGTGGCCGCCCTTGGTCACCGAGAGGAAATGGTGGGGCTGCGAGGCGGCCTTGATCGCGTCGACCGCGATCTTGACGTTGCCGTCGGTGCCGTTCTTGAACCCGACCGGGCACGACAGTCCGGATGCCAGTTCGCGGTGTACCTGGCTCTCGGTGGTACGCGCGCCGATAGCGCCCCAGCTGACCAGGTCGGCGATGTATTGCGGGCTGATCATGTCCAGGTACTCGGTGCCGGTGGGCACGCCCAGTTCGCTGATGTTCAGCAGCAGTTCGCGCGCGATACGCAGGCCGTCGTTGATCTTGAAGCTGCCATCCATGTGCGGATCGTTGATCAGCCCCTTCCAGCCCACCGTGGTGCGCGGCTTCTCGAAATACACCCGCATCACCACTTCCAGTTCGCCGGCGAAGCGGTCGCGCTGGACCTTGAGCAGCTTGGCGTACTCGAGCGCGGCGCGGGTGTCATGGATGGAGCAGGGCCCGATGATGACGATCAGGCGGTCATCCATGCCGTGCAGGATCCGGTGCATGGCCTGGCGGGCGCCGTAGATCACGTCGGACGCCGTCTCGGAGCAGGCGAACTCGCGGATCACGTGTGCCGGCGGCAACAATTCCTTGAGTTCGCGAATGCGCAGGTCGTCGGTGTTCTTCAGCATGATGGCTCCGGATTTTGTGGGTCGTGTGTTTGGGGTGTCTGGGCTGGATCTGGTTGCGTGCCGCGATAAAAAAAGCCGCCAGGTTCGCTGGCGGCTTTTTTTGAATTCCGGGGGTGCTTACGACCGTCCCTCTCCATCCGCCAGCGGTGCGAGATCGCTAAAAAAGTAAAAGTAAAACTTAGCGGACATGGATGGGATCTGGCTCAGCAAGCGTTGGTTATTTGCGGCAACGCGTCACGGGATGGCATTAAATTGCGCCGGGACTGCCGGATTTGCCGGCAGCAGCGGTTGACCATCGGGCAACGAAGCATCTTTATAGCGCGTTTTGCAGGGCTTGGCAAGCGTCCGGCATGACCTCGGGCAAGCGCCGGACGTTGCCGGCCCGGGAGGCCGGGCTGGCGGGACTGGCGTCAGGCCGTGCCGCCCACGGTCATGTTCTCGATGCGCAGGGTCGGCTGGCCCACGCCCACCGGCACGCTCTGGCCTTCCTTGCCGCACACGCCCACGCCCGAATCCAGGCGCATGTCGTTGCCGATCATGGTGACGTCCTTGAGCGACTCCGGGCCGTTGCCGATCAGCGTGGCGCCCTTGACCGGCGAGGTGATCTTGCCGTCCTCGATCAGGTAGGCCTCGCTGGCGGAGAACACGAACTTGCCGTTGGTGATGTCGACCTGGCCGCCGCCGAAGTTGACCGCGTAGAGGCCGCGCTTGACGCTGGCGATGATTTCCTGCGGGTCGCGCTCGCCGTTGAGCATGTAGGTGTTGGTCATGCGCGGCATCGGCAGCGCGGCGTAGCTTTCGCGGCGCGCGTTGCCGGTTACCGGCATCTTCATCAGGCGTGCGTTGAGGGTGTCCTGGATATAGCCCTTGAGGATGCCGTCCTCGATCAGCGTGGTGCACTGGGTCGGATTGCCCTCGTCGTCGAGGTTGAGCGAGCCGCGGCGATTGGTCAGGGTGCCGTCGTCCACCACGGTCACGCCCTTGGCCGCCACGCGCTCGCCCATGCGGCCGGCGAAGGCCGACGAGCCCTTGCGGTTGAAGTCGCCTTCCAGGCCGTGGCCGATGGCTTCGTGCAGCAGCACGCCGGGCCAGCCCGGGCCGAGGACCACGGTCATGGCGCCGGCCGGGGCAGGGCGCGCCTCCAGGTTGACCAGGGCCGAGGCCACTGCCTCGTCCACGTATTTCTGCAGCAGTTCGTCGCTGAAATAGCCATAGGCATAGCGTCCACCGCCGCCGGAGGAGCCGATTTCGCGGCGACCGTTCTGCTCGGCGATCACGGTGACCGACACCCGCACCAGCGGGCGCACGTCGGCGGCGATGACGCCGTCGCTGCGCGCCACCAGCACCACGTCGTATTCGCCGGCCAGGCCTGCCATCACCTGCACCACGCGCGGATCCTTGGCGCGTGCCATGCGCTCCACGCGCTCGAGCAGCGCGACCTTGTCGGCGGCTTCCATCGAGTCGAGCGGATCATTGGGGGAATAGAGGTTGCGCCCGCCCTGCGAAGCCATCTTGCCCGCCACCTTGACGCGGCCGCTGCCGGCGCGGCCGATGGTGCGGGTGGCGGCCCCTGCCTTCAGCAGGGCGTCCAGGCTGATGTCGTCGGAGTAGGCGAAGGCGGTCCTGTCGCCCGAGACGGCGCGTACGCCCACGCCCTGGTCGATGCTGAAGCTGCCCGACTTGACGATGCCTTCTTCCAGGCTCCACGCCTCGTTGCGGGTGTACTGGAAGTAGAGGTCGGCGTAGTCGACCTTATGTGTGAAGATGTCTGCCAGCACGCGCTGCAGCTTGACTTCGTCGAGGCCGTAGGGAGCCAGCAGCAATTGCTGGGCGGTGGCGAGATTGCGGATTCCGAGGTCGCCGGCGTTCATGGTTGTCCTTTTGTCGTCGTGCCGTGGCGGCGTCATGCGCCGCCACGTAAAAAGCTGGGATTCTCGCGATTCTTGTCGAATCGGCCTGGTGCCCTGAAAACTCCAGATTCAGGACACCAGTCTGGTTGCACATGCTACAGCACCCGATGCCGCAGTGCAGGCAGGTTCTGCCGCACTTCGTCCAGGCGCGCGGGATCGATCAGGCCGCTTACCACGCCTTCGCCCTCCGGCAGCACCGCCATCACCTCGCCCCAGGGGTCGATCAGCATGGAGTGGCCCCAGGTGCGGCGGCCATTCTCATGCTTGCCTCCCTGTGCCGCGGCAAGCACATAGCACTGGTTCTCGATGGCGCGGGCGCGCAGCAGGATTTCCCAGTGCGCCTGCCCCGTGGTGTAGGTGAAGGCCGCCGGCATCAGAATCAGGCTGGTGCCGCCGCCTGCCGCCAGCTGGCGGTACAGCTCCGGGAAACGCAGGTCGTAGCAGACCGACATGGCGACCCGGCCGCAGGGTGCGTCGAAGCTGGCCGGGGTATTGCCGGCCAGGATGGTACGCGATTCGTCGTAGCTTTCGGTGCCCCGCGTGAAGCCGAACAGGTGGATCTTGTCGTAGCGCGCGACCCGTTCGCCGCGCGGGTCGTAGGCGAGCGAGGTGTTGTAGACGCGGGCCTCGTCTGCGCACCACAGCGGCAGGGTGCCGCCCACCAGCCAGACGCGGTGGCGGCGCGCGGCGTTGGCCAGGAAAGCCTGGATCGGGCCGTCGCCATCGCGCTCGCGGATGGCCACCTTGTCGTCTTCGCGCTGGCCCATGAGGCAGAAATACTCCGGCAGCAAGACCAGCTCCGCGCCGCCGTGTGCGGCCTGCGCGATCAGCGCTTCGGCACGGGCCAGGTTGGCCTCGGGTGAAATGCCGCTGACGGTCTGGACGGCGGCGACGCGAAAGGGGGCGGCACTGGTGGCGGGAGCGGCGGTTGCGGTCATGTGTCGGTTTCCTTGGCTTGCGGCTTGCGGCGTGCGCCGGGGCGCGGGCCGGTCCATCCCTGCAAAAACGGCGCCGCGGCTTGCCTGACTGCGCGCATGGCGACGGATCCCGGCTGGCTGCGGCCGCGATCCGTGCCGGGTTCATGGCACTGGGTAGACACGGCCCGACGATCCCTGCACCGGCGCGGAGTCGGCCTTATTCTCCCCCACTTTGGTGATCTGCGGGTTCGCCCAGCCGCCGCTGATGTGGTAGCGGCGGCTGAAGGCCTTGGAGAACTCATCGGCAAACATCAGCTGGGCCGCCAGTGTGCCGATGCCCAGCGCGGGATTGATGAAGGCCGCCGCCACCGAGGCGGAAGTGGCGTTGATGCGCGGCACCACCGTGACCTCGAGATCCTGCGTTTCGCGGGGGATGTTCGCGCTGCCTGTCATGGCGGCACGCAGCTGGCCGCCTCTGAGTTCGAAATCCCCGGTGCTGGCCACGCCCTTGTCGATGGTGCCGGTGCCCGTGATCTCGTCGAATGGCATGCCCTGGCCCGCTACGCCGCGGAAGTCGAAGGTCGCCAGCCGCATCAGGCCTTGCAGGCTGAGTACGCCCAGCAGCTTGGCCGCGCCCGGGTCCACGCTGAGGATCTGGCCATTTTCCAGCTTCAGCTTCATGCGGCCGGACAAGGTCGGATAGTCGATGGCCAACGGCGAGCCGCGCCACGCCACCCGGCCCTCCAGGGTGCCGCGCCCGTCGGCCAGCATGTGCGGCAGGCCCATGCGTTCGAGCACCTGGCCGCCGTTGCGGACATCGAGCTTGAAATCGAGCAGGGTGCGGCGTTCGGCGCTGGCGCCTTCGCGCAGCCGGCGCGGCATGCGCCAGCTGCCGCTGCCGGTGAAGGTGGCGCCGGGTTGCTCGATCAGCAGGCGCTCGAGCGTCCACACCGGCTCGCCACCGTTGGCGCTGGCGTGCGCCTTGACCTCCAGCTTGCCGAAGTCGCGGCCATGCAGCTGGAAACGATCGGCGACCAGGTCCAGGGCAGGCAGCTCGCCGGTATTGGCGGCCAGCGCATCCTCGATATTGCCGGCGTCGCTGCTGTCGGGGATATTCAGCCGCGAAAGGCGCAGCGTAAGCGCCCCCGCGGGGGTGGCCGCATCTTCGCGCCAGCGCACGTTGCCGGCAATCTGGCGGGTATCGAGCTGGACGCCCCAGCCGCCGGTCTCGCGGCTGGCCTCGAGCACCACCTCGTCGAACTCGCGGCCGAAAGCCTGCAGCGTGTGCACGTGCGCGGAAATCTTCTCCGGCGTGAACGGCGAGACGGCCGCGGCGGAGCCGGCCTTGCCGCTCTCCGCGAACAGGCCGCGCCAGGCATCGAGGTCGAAGCGGGTGGCGGTAAGCGCTGCGGCGACACCGCTGCCCGGCTGTGGCGCCGGCTGCTCTATGCCGATGCCGCCGGACTGCACTTCCACGCCGTCGGCGTTACGGCGCAGCAGATAGCGCGCATTGAGCACGTTGCCGTACTGCACCAGCATCTCGTCGCTGCCGGCGCGGGCGGCGGCAGGGCGCAGGTCGAAGCGCAACGGGACGGCCTGGGCGGCGCTCTTGGCCAGCGGGGCGGGCAAGCCCACCGCCAGGCCGGCCAGCTCCGAGGCGACGGTGATCTGCGGCTGGTGGTCGCGCACGCCGATCACCGCGCTGTAAGCCGTGCTGCCCTCGAGCTTCTGCGCCAGCCCGGCCATCGGCGAGCCGGAAATCGCCTCGCGGATGCCCTGGGCGGTGGCGCTGCCGCCGGCATTGACGCGTACCGTGCCGTCCGCCTGGCTGCCGCCGCTGGCGCGGATTTCTCCGCCCATGAAACGTGCCCGCAGGTCATTGAGCTGGAAGCCGTGCTCATTGAAGGCGATGGCGCCCGTGGTGCCGGCCAGCACAGGCAGCTGCGGGGTCAGCACGACATCGTTGCCGGGCAGCCGGAACTGGCCGTCCACCTTGGCGGCATGCGTTTCGGTCAGCGGCAGGTCGAGCTTGAGCCGTAGCTCGCCATTGCCCTGGGCGCGCGCGTCGCTGGTCACCTGGCCGGTCCAGTCGCGCACCGGGCTGGCGGCGACGAAGCGCAGGAAGCCCGTCATCGCGCCGCTGGCGCTGCCGTCGAGGATCAGGCGGCCATGATCGCTGAGATCGGCGATGCGGCCGTTGACGTCCTGCAGCGTGACGCCGGCAATGCCTTGCACGCCGGCGCGCTGCGCCACGAAGGACAGGCTGCCGCGTTCGAACAGCAGGTGGCCGCTGATGTCGGTGAAGTTCGGCCAGGCCTTGCCGCCGTTGTTGGCGCTGGCGATGCTGCCCGGCGCCGCGCTCTCGTGGGGGGCGATCTGGTAGCTCACATGCTGGATCGGCACCTCGACCCGGAAGTCGCCGGCTTTTTCATGCGGGCTGTGGAAGGGGAAGTGCTCCAGGTCGCCCTTGAGCAGGAACTTGACGCCGCTGGCTTCGCCGGCGACCAGGGCGCCGGCCAGGTACTGCCGCGTCGCCGCGGGCATGCCCATGGGCAGGTAGCGCGGCACGCGGCTGACCTGGGCGCGCTCCAGTTCGCCGGAGAGATCGGCAATGCCGCCGTGCCCATCGCCGCCGGCGTGCCAGGTGCCGCGCACGGTGCCGGCGGTGTCCGCGTTGGCGAAACGCACGCCGTCGGTGCGTACCGAGAGCTTGCCGTCGTCGTGGGTCCAGCGCAACTCGCCGCTGATCTGGTCGAAGGTCAGGCGCGGATCCTCGAACATGCCCGGGAGTACCAGTGCGGCGTTGCTGCCCTCGAAGCGGGCGCTGCCTTGCCGCTCGTCGAGGCTGAAGCTGCCGGAGATCCTTGAAAACCCCGGCACGCCCAGGTGGGGCTTGCCGTTCGCGGCGAGCGGCGGGCTCGCCGGCTGCTCGCGCACGGAAACATTGCGCAGGGTGCCCTGGACATTGAAGTGGGGCTGGCCCTCATGCCGGCTGAGCAGGCCCTGGCGATCGCGTGTCCAGCTCACGTCCAGGTTGTCGACGTGGCCGGCGGGCTGCAGCGCCCGCAGCTGGCGCGACAACGCGGTGTCGAGCGGCAGCGACATGGCCAGCGCCCGCACCGTGTTCAGGTCGAAGGTGGGCGCCTTCAGCGAGAACTTGCGCAGCGCGCCCTTGTTGTCGGTGGCCCAGCCCACCACTACCTTGCGCATGCCTTCGCGCCAGCCACTCTCCGCGGCGGCCTGGCTGGCCGGCGAGGCCGCCGGCGGCGCCGACGCCGCCGGGCCTTCGGCCGGCTCCGGCTGCCACAGCAGGGTATCGATGGTGAGGACGTTGTCGCGGTCGCGGCCGGCGCGGTGCATCACGAAGGCCTGCGCGCTGGCGAGCTTGAGCGGTTCCGGCGCCCCTGCCAGTTGCAGGTCGACGTCGCTGGCCCGCAGCCTGGCCTGGCTGCGGGTGACCTGGCCGCCGCGGAACTCGATGGTGCCGTCGGTGCTGAAGGTACCGCGCGCGACGCGGTCGAAGATCGCCGTATAGCGCTGCAGTACCGGCAGCTCGAGCCGGCCCAGGTCCCAGCTGGCCTGCCCGTGCCAGTTGTGCCAGTCGCCGGCGCTATGCAGGTACTCATGGCGGAAATCCGCCTGCATCGACAGGGGGCGCGGCGCAAGCGTCGCCGATTGCGCCTCCAGCTTGACGATGTGGCGCGTACCCAGACGGCGGGCGCTGAACTGGATATTGCCGACATCGAGTTGCGGCAGGCGGTTCCTGTCGTCGAGCCAGCGCAGCTTGCCGTCGCTGAGTTCCACCTTGCCTTGCGCCAGCAGCCAGTCGAACAGGCGGTTGTCCTGTGGCCGGGCCCCGGTGGTGTCCACGGCCAGCCCGGCGACCTGGAGCTTGCCGTCGGCCGAGCGGCGCACCAGCAGGTCGGTCTGGCGGGCGGAGATGTGCTGGAACAGCAGGTCCATGCTGAACAGCGAGCGCCACGAGAGCCTGCCGTCGAGGCTGCCCGCGGCCAGCAACACGCGTTGTTCGGTATCGACCGCTTTGACATCGCGGGCGTGGAAGGCGGGATGCCAGCCATCCCAGTAGGTATCCAGCTGGCCGATGCTGAAATGCGCGGCCAGGGCCACCGAGCCACGTTGCTCCAGCCAGGTGCGGGCGGCGGACGCCTGCGGCCACAGCACGAAGCGGATCAGCAGGCCCGCCAGCAGTGCAACCATCAGCAGCGCGAGCGCCAGCCGTATCAGCACGCGGCCCAGCCCCCGCCACATGGGGTGGCGCAGGGCGGCCAGCAGGGCGCGGCCGGGCGCGCGCGCGAGCCGGGCGGCCTGCCGCCATGGAGAGGTGCCCGGGCCGGCGCTTCCCTCGTGTCCAGGCGTGCCGCCGGCGGTGGCGGTGGTGGATTCGGCGGGTGGGGTGGCGCGGCTGGACATGCGCAGATTATCCGACAATACTAGGCGCTCTCCAATTCGGTGCCTGACCGGCCGTGCACAACGCGCGGGCCGGCACGGGGCCGGCTCACGCGCTTCCAAGTAACAGGAATGACTTCCTCTGATCCCACGAGTTCCACGGCCGCGCCCGATGCCGCCGCAAGCAAGGGTGCAAGCGGGGCCGGCCACGCCGGCGAACATGCGCCCGGCAACACTTCCGGCGCTGCCAGGCAGGCCGTGGCCGACATGGCCACCGGCCCGTTCGCGGTGGTGGCCGCGGCGGAACTCGTGCCGGTCGACTGCGCCGGCAAGGCATTGTACTCGCCTGCCTATTCGCATTACATCCGCCGTATGGTGCAGGCCCGGCCGGAGCTGGCCGAAATCGTGGCGCTCGCGTGCGGGGAGCCGCTCACGCGCGCCTGGATGGAGGCACGGCTGAAGGCCCTGCACCAGCCGTCGGCCGACGTCGAGGAAGCCGCCAAGCGAGCGCTGCGGCAGCTGCGCGCCGAAGTGATGTGCATCGTTATCGAGCGCGACCTGCGCGGCGTAGCGAGCCTGCGCGAGGTGACCGGCGCGATGACGGATCTGGCCGAGCTGGGTATCCAGTACGGCATGGCCATGCTGGAGGCCGACCTGGCGCCGACCTACGGCCGGCCGGTGGGCGAGGCCAGCGGCGAGGTTCAGGAGCTGGTGGTGGTCGGCATGGGCAAGCTCGGCGGGCGCGAGCTCAACGTGTCGTCCGATATCGACCTGATCTTCCTGTACGACGAAGACGGCGAGACCCGGGGCGGCACGCGCAGCCTGTCCAACCATGAATACTTCATCCGGCTGGGACGGCGCCTGATCAACCTGCTCGCCGACGTGACGGCGGACGGCTACGTGTTCCGCGTCGACATGCGGCTGCGGCCCAACGGCGACGCCGGTCCGCTGGCCTGCAGCCTGGGCATGCTGGAGCAATACCTGGTGGTGCAGGGGCGCGAGTGGGAGCGCTACGCCTGGATCAAGGGCCGGGTGGTCTCGGCGCTCGACAGTCCGCATGCGCAGCGCACCGCGGCCCAACTGGCCAGCCTGACCACGCCTTTCGTCTTCCGCCGCTACCTCGACTACGGCGTGATCGCCGCCATCCGCTCGCTGCATGCGCAGATCCGCGCCGAGGCCGCCAAGCGCAGCGGCGGACTGGCGGCGCCGGGCGGCGGCCAGCGAGTCAACCAGCGCGCCTTCAATATCAAGCTGGGCCGCGGCGGTATCCGCGAGATCGAGTTCATGGCCCAGGTCTTCCAGCTGATCCGCGGCGGACAGGATCCGGCGCTGCGCATCCGGCCCACCCTTGAAGTCCTGGCCGTGGCGGTGGAGCATGGCCTGCTGCCAGCCGGCCAGGCCGAGCAGCTGGCCGATGCCTACCGCTTCCTGCGCCAGCTCGAGCACCGCCTGCAGTATCGCGACGATGCCCAGACCCACCACTTGCCCACCGTGCCGGAGGAGCAGCAGGCGGTAGCGCGGATGATGGGCTGCGCGGACTGGCCGGCCTTGCTGGAGCGGCTGTCGTCGCTGCAGGATCCGGTCGCGCAACAGTTCGAAGCCACCTTCTCCGACCCCGACGAAGCCCACGCGACGTGCGAGGCGCTGTGGCCGGCGCTGATACAGGAAGAGCAGGACGATCCCCCGTGCGAGCGCCTGGCCGCGGCCGGCTTCGGCGATTGCAACGGCTTGCTCGACCGCCTGCGCGCGATCGGTGCCTCGCTGCGCTACCGGGCGCTGTCCGAGCCGAGCCGGGCGCGCTTCGACCTGCTGGTCAACCGCGCCCTTGACCTGGCCGCGCGCCAGGACGATGCCGACAGCACCATCGCGCGCTTCATCGACTTCCTCGATGCCATCAGCCGCCGCGCCTCCTACCTGTCCCTGCTGTCCGAATACCCGCAGGCGATGGCGCGCGTGGCCGATACCCTGCATGCGTCGAGCTGGGCCGCCGCTTACCTGACGCGCCACCCGCAACTGCTCGACGAACTGCTCGACAGCGATGCGCTGGCCGGCGCGCCCGACTGGGGCGGTTTCCGCCGGCGGCTGGCCGCGCGCCTGGACGCAGCCGACGGGCAGATCGAAGCGCAGATGGACATCCTGCGCCGCGAGCATCATGCCGAGACCTTCCGCATCCTGCTGCAAGACCTGCAAGGCATGCTGACGGTGGAGCAGATCGCGGACCGCTTGTCGGATCTGGCCGATGCCATGCTCGACGTGACCTTGCAGGCGGTCTGGCGCCAGCTGGCCAGCCGGCATGCCGAGCAGCCGCGCTTCGCCGTGATCGCCTACGGCAAGCTGGGCGGCAAGGAACTGGGTTACGCCTCCGACCTCGACATCATCTTCCTCTACGAGGACGAACACGAACGCGCGCCCGACGTCTATGCCGCCTATGCGCGCCGGCTGATCACCTGGCTGACCAGCCATACCCCCGCCGGCACGCTGTTCGACGTCGATACGCGCTTGCGCCCCAACGGCGAGGCGGGGCTGCTGGTGACCAGCTTCGAGGGGTTCCGCCGCTACCAGCAACGCGAGGGCAACAACACCGCGTGGGTATGGGAACACCAGGCCCTGACGCGCGCGCGTTTTTGCGCGGGCGATCCCGGCATCGGCGCCCACTTCGAAAGCCTGCGCGACGAGATCCTGCGCGAACCGCGCGACGCCGCCACGCTGCGCGGCGAGATCGTCGCCATGCGGCACAAGGTGGCCGAGGGCCATCCCAATCCGAGCGGGCTGTTCGATCTCAAGCACGACCGCGGCGGCATGGTCGACATTGAATTCACGGTGCAATACCTGGTGCTGCTGCACAGCCACGAGCATCCGGCGCTGACGCGCAATGCCGGCAATATCGCGCTGTTGCGCACCGCTGGCGAGCTTGGCCTGATCGACGCCGCGCTGGCGCGCGAGGTGGGCGATGCCTATCGGCTGTTCCGCGCCCGCCAGCACCAGTTGCGCCTGGACGGGCAGGTCCACGCGCGGGTGCCGCCGGCTGCGGTGGCGCCGCAGGCGGAACAGGTGCGCACGCTCTGGCAGGCGGTGTTCGGCGAGCCGGTGGCAGCCGGCGGCCGATGAGCCTGCCGTCCGCGGCCGGGGCGCGCTGGCCGGCCTTGCCGGGCGCGCTGGCGGCGGTCGCCGCCCTGGGCGCCGCTTTCACCTTCGTGCCCTGGCTGCATGCCCATGGGCTCTACCTGCGCGAGGCAGTGATGGAGCGCGGTGTGGCGGGCGAATGGTGGCGCCTGTTCACCGCGATGTGGGTACACCTGGGCTGGCGGCACTGGCTGGCCAACCTGCTGGCCGCTGCCGGCCTGCTGCTGCTGATCGGACGCGAGGCGCGCGCCGGGGCCATGCTGGCCGTGCTGTTTGCCAGCGGCGTCGCGGCGCAGCTGATGCTGTGCCGGGTGCCCTCGGTGGCCTGGTACGGCGGGTTATCGGGCGCGTTGCACGGGCTGGCGCTGTGGGGCGGCCTGCGCCTGCTGTCCGGCGGCGGCGCCTCGCGCGCGATTGGCGTGGCGCTTTGCCTTGGCGTGCTGGTCAAGACCTGGCTGGAACAGTCCTGGCTCGCTCCGGTGGTGTTCGATGCGCAGTGGGGCTTTGGCGTGGTGCGTGCCGCGCATGCCGCCGGCGCGGCAGCCGGCCTCGCGCTGTGGCTGCTGCAGGAGTGGTGGCGCCGCCGGCCCGGGCAGCCATTCGCATAGCCGCCCGGCCTGGCCCAGGCGCCGTATCTTCCGCGCCGTCTCCTGGCCCTTGTTCCGCCGTATCCTTAGCGCCGTTTCGCCGATTGCCGGACACGCCCGCCCAGGCCCAGCAGCAAGCCGAGGGCGCACAGGCCCAGCGCAACGGGCCACGAAAGCGCGCCGCCGCCACCGCCACCGCCGCTGGAGGACGGCGCGGGCGTGGCGGGCTGGGGTGCCGGCGCGACCTGTGCGGCGGCGATCACGGCGGCGTTGGCGTCGAGCAGGCCCGCGCCGCACGTGCCGATATTGGCGCTGGCCGTGCAGTATGTGCCTGCCGGATGCGGCCGGGCCGTGCTTTCCAGCGTGGCAAGCACCTGGGCCGGTGTCAGCGCCGGGTTGACCGCCAGCATCAGCGAAGCCACGCCCGACACCAGCGGCGCCGCGAAGCTGGTGCCCTCGGAGTTGATGACGTTGTAGTTGCCCAGCGAGGTGGTGCCGTCATTGGAGAGCGTGCGGATGTAGGACGGCGTCACCGTGCAGCTGCCGCTCGACATCTTGGATCTGCCGCAGCCGCCGCCCGGCGCGCTCAGCGAGACCTGCGGCCCGGTATTCGCATAGCTGACGTTCTCGCCGTCATTGGCGTGCGCCGTGACGGCCACCACGCCAGCGCAGTCGGCCGGCGCCTCGACCGCGCCTGCGCTGTTGCCGGCCGCGGCGACCACGACCACGCCCTTTGCGGCGAGATCGTTCACGGCCTGCTGCTCGATGCTGGAGCAGGTGCCGCCCCCCAGGCTGATGTTGACCACGCGCGCGGGGGTGGGGTTGGCCGGGGCGTTGGGCACGGACAGGCCGCCGGCCCAGCGCATGCCGTCGACTGTGTCCGACAGCAGGGCGCCGCAGCGGCCGGACACGCGCACCGGCTGGATGCGGGCGTTCCAGTCGACCCCGGCGATGTTCAGCCCGTTGCTGGTAAGCGCGCCTAGCGTTCCCGCCACGCGGGTGCCGTGCCAGCTGTTGGGGGTGGCCGTGGTGGTCTGCGTCGATGTGCCGGGGCAGGTGAAACCGGCCGGCACGCCATCGCCGGCATCGGTGGCGTCGGCGTCGCGGCCATCGCCGTCGTTGGCGATGGCCGGGTCGGTGATGAAGTCATAGCCAGGCACGATGCGGCTGGCCAGGTCGGGATGGGGCAGGTAGCCGGTATCGACCACCGCGATCACCAGGCCGCTGTTGCCGCGGGTCCGGTCCCATGCCGGCGGCAGGTTGACGCCGCCGGTTGCCAGCGCGGGCGTGCCGAGGTACGGCTGGTTGAAGGCGAACTCGGGATCGTTGGGGGTGGTGTCATGCAGGCGCAGCCAGCGGTCCGGCACTACCTCCGCGATGCGAGGGTCCTGGCGCAGGCGCGCGGCGGTGGCTTCGGGATCGGCGGCATCGCGCTCGCCCACGCTCAGCAATTGCAGGTTGCCGCCCATCTGGCGCTTGACCGAAAGCGCCACCCCGGTGCTTTGCTGGATGCGCAGCATGCGGTCGGACTGGCTGCTGGCGGCAACGCTGCTGCTCGCGGCGGCGGGGGCGATGGTGGTGGTGCTGGCAGTGTCGTCACGCCAGCGCACGATGAAATTCCCGCTGTAGTGCGGCGTCGGCCGCGCGGCGGAGTCGGGCGCCGCGCCGGCGGTGGCCGGTCCGCCCAGCCACAGTGCCGCGCCAAGTGCCAGCAGCAGGGCGCCGTGGCGCGCTATGCGCCCGGACTCGCGAATTTGATACCGATGCGGTTGCTGCATGTCTGCCTTCTCCCGTTAAGCCCTGGCCGGCCCGGCCACGGTGGGGCTTCCCCTGGTGGAGCCTCACCGGAATCTGTGTGAACGCGATCGTGTCGCGAACTACGGTTTACGGCGTTGAACGTGAAAGTGTTGAACGTTTCACGCTCAACGCTTTCGGCACGGCATTCGACTACACGAATCTGGCAGGAACATGAAGCTTGGCGGCGCCGTGGCGCCGGTGCTCAGCTTGGCGGCATGTCGCGCCCGCTGGGCATGGTGCGGTTGGGTTTTAGCACGCGGTCGGGCTCGGCCAGCTCGATGCGCGGGGCGGCGCGCAGCGTGGCGACGGCCTGGTCGAGCGTGGCGTCGGCGGAAGCCGAGATCGCGGTGACCAGCCAGACGCCGCCCGACATCGGCCGCTTGACCACGAAGCGGATCGGCCCGGCAATCGGCTCGAGCAGGCGGCCGGCCTCTTCGGAGGTGATGACGGGCGGCGCGCTGAACCGCACCATGATGTCGCCCACGGCCCGGTCAGCGCTGATGCTGTTGGCGGGCGGTGCCGACGGGCGCTGCTGGGCCTGGCAAGCGGTCAGCGCAAGCAGGGCCAGCACGCCGCAGGCGGCGGTGATCCGCAGGGGGCGGAAGCGTGAGCGGGAGTGGGGCAGCTTGCCGATGGACATGGGGTAACTCCTGAATGATGACGAGGCCGGTGCCGCTTGGCCAATCAGCCGGCGGCACGGCGCGGGCGGCGTGCCTCCCTGGCGGCGCTGATGGCGCCGCGGGAGCCCTGCGCAAGCATCTCCTCGGCGTGTTGCACGGTGGTGGCGGTCACGGTGGTGCCGCCCAGCATGCGCGCGGTCTCGACCACCCGGCCGGCGGCGTCGAGGGCGCGGATGCGCGAGCGGGTGACCGAGCCGTTGCCGTCGCGCTCGCTGGTCTCCTTGCTGACCAGCAGGTGAGCGCCGGCCTGCGCGGCCACCTGCGGCAGGTGCGTCACGCAAAGCACCTGGCGGGCGCGGCCGAGCTCCTGCAGGCGGCGGCCCACCACTTCGGCCACCGCGCCGCCGATGCCGGTGTCGACCTCGTCGAAGATCAGGGTCGGCGTGGGCGCGGCCTCGCTGGTGATGACGGAAATCGCCAGGCTGATACGGGCAAGTTCGCCGCCCGAGGCCACCTTGGCCAGCGGGCGCGCAGTGACGCCGGCATGGCCGGCCACCAGGAATTCAACCTGCTCCAGGCCATGGCTTTGCCCTTCTTCGAGCGGGTGCAGCGCCACCGCGAAGCTGCCGCCGGCCATGGAGAGCCCCTGCATCGCTTCGGTCACCATGGCCGACAGGCTCTCGGCCGCCACCTTGCGGGCGGCGCCCAGGTGCTGGGCGATGGTCAGGTAGGCAGCCCGCGCGGCGGCTTCGCGCGCCATGACCTTGTTCAGGTCCTGGGCGGACTGCAGGTCGTCGAGCTGCTGGCGGCGCGCCATCAGCTCGTCGGGCAGCTGTTCGGGCGGCAGCCGGTACTTCCGCGCGGTGGTGTGCAGCGCCTGCATGCGCGCCTCCACCACCTGCAGGCGCTCGGGATCGAGGTCGAGCCGGTCGACATAGCGGTTGAGCGAGTGCGCGGCTTCCTCGACCTGCACCTGGGCCGGGTCCAGCGCGGCCAGCACGTCGCTCAGGGCCGGATCGACGCCGGCCAGCTGGCGCAGGCGTTGAACCACGCCGTTGAGCGTCGACAGCACCGAGCCATCGGCCTCGGACAGCGCTTCCAGCGCGCCGCGGCTGCCCTCGATCAGGCCGGCGGCGTGCGACAGGCGGTTGTATTCGGCCTGGATGTCTTCCCATTCCCCGGCCTGCGGCGCCAGTTTCTCGAGTTCGCCGACCTGCCATTCGAGCCGCTCGCGCTCGAGCTGCATCTCGCGCGAGCGGTGCTCCACGGTTTCGCGCTGGCGCACGCAGGCGCGCCACGAGCGCCAGGCCTCGGCCACGGCGCCGGCCTGGGCGGTGAGGCCGGCATGGGCGTCGAGCAGCAGGCGCTGGGCATCCGGGCGCAGCAGCAACTGGTGGGCATGCTGGCCATGGATATCGACCAGGCGGTCGCCGATCTCGCGCAACTGGCCCAGCGTGGCGGCGGCGCCATTGATAAAGGCCTTGCTGCGCCCGCCGGCGTCGACGGTGCGGCGCAGCAGCACGGTGCCTTCGTCGCCGGTGAGGTCGTGTTCGGCCAGCCACGCGTCGAGTCCGGGCGGCGTGGCGAAGATGGCGCTGATACTGGCGCGGGAAGCGCCTTCGCGGACCACGCCGGCGTCGGCGCGCTCACCCAGCACCAGGGCCAGCGCATCGATCAGGATCGATTTGCCGGCGCCGGTTTCGCCGGTGAAAACGGTGAAACCCGGGGAGAAGTCGAGGTCGAGCGTATCGACGATGACGAAATCGCGGATGGACAGGCTGCGCAGCATCGTGGGCGACGGGTCAGGTCAGGGTCGGTGTCGGTTCGGGGGTGGATCTGGGCCGGATCGGTGCGGATCAGAGCCGGTTGTCTTCGCTTGGGTACTCATGCCAGTGCAGCTTCTTGCGCAGCGTGGCGTAATAGTTGTAGCCGATCGGATGCAGCAGGTTGACGGTCTTGGCCGAGCGGCGTACCACGATGCGGTCGCCCGGCAGCAGCGAGGTCAGCGACTGCATGTCGAAATTGACGCTGGCGTCGCGCGCCGTGGCCACCTCGATCGAGACCTCGGCATCGTGCGGCAGGACGATCGGGCGGTTGGACAGCGCATGCGGGGCGATCGGCACCAGCACCAGCCCGGAAAGGGTCGGGTGCAGGATCGGGCCGCCCGCCGACAGTGCATAGGCGGTCGAACCGGTCGGCGTGGAGACGATCAGGCCGTCCGAGCGCTGGTTGTACATAAAGTAGCCGTCCACCGAGACCGCCAGTTCGACCATGCCGGAGATGCCGGAACGGTTGACGACGACGTCGTTGAAGGCCAGCGCGGAGAAAATCACCTCATCGTCGCGCACCACCTGCGACTCCAGCAGCATCCGGACCTCGGACTCGTAGCGGCCTGCCAGCATGTCGGGCAGCACCGAGTGCACGTCTTCCAGCGGGATGTCGGTCATGAAGCCCAGCCGCCCGTGGTTGACGCCGATCAGCGGCACCGGGAAGCCGGCCAGCTGGCGCGCCAGGCCCAGCAGGGTGCCGTCGCCGCCCAGCACCACCGCCACGTCGGCATGCTTGCCGATGTCCTCTGGCGCCAGCGCCGGGTAGTCGGTGAGGCCGGTGGCCAGCGCGGTCTCCCGCTCGAACACCACATCCTGGCCATTCTTGAGGATGCAGGCGGCCAGTTCTTCCAGCGGGCCTTCGATGCCGGCGGTGGCGTACCTGCCGATCAGGGCGACGGTGCGAAAGGGTGCGCGCGCGGCGCCGGGCGTGGGGAGCGAAGACATGCCGGGATTAGACCATACCGCCGTGACCATTGTCAGCAGGTGGGGGTGCCCGGCCAGGCCGGATCGAGGATGAGCCGCCCGAACGGTGAAAACTTGCGTAAAATCAGGAATATTATGGATGAACGTGCGAAAACGCTTCTCAAAACCCTGATCGAGCGCTACATCGCCGAGGGGCAGCCCGTGGGCTCACGGACCTTGTCGAAGTACTCGGGCCTCGAACTGTCCCCTGCCACCATCCGCAATGTGATGTCGGACCTGGAGGAGATGGGGTTCATTACCAGCCCCCACACTTCGGCCGGGCGCATCCCGACGCCGCGCGGCTACCGCTTGTTCGTCGACACCATGCTGACCGCCCAGCCGCTGGACGGCGCGCTGGATCTGGCCGAACTGACCGGCAAGATCCAGGGGCAGCTGCGCGGCCAGCAGCTCGGGCCGCAGCGGATGATCACGTCGGCGGCGCACACCTTGTCCAACCTGTCGCAGTTCGCCGGCGTGGTGATGACGCCGCGGCGGGCCCAGGCGTTCCGCCAGGTCGAATTCATGCGGCTGTCGGACAAGCGCATCCTGCTGATCATTGTCACCCCCGAGGGCGACGTGCAGAACCGCATCATCCAGACCGAGCTGCCCTATTCCCCGTCGCAACTGGTCGAGGCGGCCAATTTCATCAATTCGCATTTTGCCGGCATGAGCTTCGACAACGTGCGCGACCACCTGCGCGGCGAGCTGCAGGCGCTGCGCATGGACATGTCGCAGTTGATGCAGGCGGCGGTGGAGGCGGGCAGCAGCGCCATGGCGGAGGAGGAAGACGACCACGTCTTCATCTCGGGCGAGCGCAAGCTGCTGGAGGTGGAGGACCTGTCGTCCAGCATGGAGAAGCTGCGCCGCCTGTTCGACGTGTTCGAGCACAAGACCGGCCTGCTCAAGCTGCTCGATGTCTCCAGCCATGCCCAGGGCGTGCAGATCTTCATCGGCGGCGAGAGCAAGCTGGTGCCGCTCGAAGACATGGCGGTCATCACCGCACCCTATGAAGTCGACGGCCAGATCGTCGGCACGCTCGGGGTGATCGGCCCGACCCGCATGGCCTACGAACGGGTGATCCCGATCGTCGACATCACCGCGCGGCTATTGTCCAGCGCGCTCAGCCAGAACTAGCCTTGTCCTGGCCGGGTCTCACAGGCTGCCTGTCCCGTTCATCCTGTCAGCTCGGCGAGACCTGGTGGCGGCGTGCCTCGCGCCCGCGCCGCCCCGCCACACCGGAAATTACATGACGTTTACTCCCGAACCGGCCTACCAGCATGGCCAGGCTCCGCGCACGGCGATCCTGCTGATCAACCTCGGCACCCCGGACGCGCCGACGCCCAAGGCGGTCGGTAGCTACCTCAAGCAATTCCTGTCCGATCCGCGCGTGGTGGAAATCCCGCGCGCCGCCTGGCTGCCGATCCTGTACGGCATCATCCTGCCGCTGCGCTCGCGCGCCTCGGCGATGAAGTACGAGTCGATCTGGCTGCGCGAGGCGCATATGACTGGTTCGCCGCTGCTGGTCCACACCGAGCGCCAGGCCCACGCCCTGCAATTGCTGCTCAACCAGCAGGGCCATGAGGTCACGGTGGCCTGTGCGATGCGCTACGGCAATCCGTCGATCGCCTCGGTGCTGGAAGCGCTGCGCCGCCAGGGCACCGAACGCATCCTGCTGTTGCCGCTGTACCCGCAGTATTCGGGCACCACCACGGCGACCGGTTTCGACGAGGTGTTTCGCGTACTCGGGCAGTGGCGAAATCAGCCGGAGTTGCGGCTGGTCAAGCATTTTCACGACCATCCGGCCTATATCGCTGCCTTGCACCATCAGGTGGGGGCATACTGGGCGCAGCACGGCACGCCGGATTTTGCCCGGGGCGACAAGCTGATCCTGTCGTTTCACGGGGTGCCGCGCCGCACGCTGGAACTAGGCGACCCTTACCACTGCGAATGCCTCAAGAGCGGCCGCCTGCTGGGCGAGGCGCTGGGTTTGCAGCCTGGGCAGTACCAGGTCACCTTCCAGTCCCGCTTCGGCAAGGCGGAGTGGCTGCAGCCCTATACCGCGCCCACCTTGCAGGAGCTTGGCAAGGTCGGCACCGGCCGGGTCGATGTGTTCTGCCCCGGCTTCCCGGCCGACTGTCTGGAGACACTGGAAGAGATCGCCATGGAAGGGCGGTCCGAGTTCCAGATGGCCGGGGGCAAGGTATTCCACTACATCCCTTGCCTCAATGATGCCGAGAGCTGGATCGCCGGGCTTGCGGAGATCGGCTTGCAGCACCTGCAGGGCTGGCCGCTGCGGCTGCCCCATCCGCATGAACTGGAGGCCCGGCGCACGCAGGCCCAGACCCGGGGCGCGGCGGCATGAGCCGCCCGCCAATGGCATGGAGGTAGGGAAATGAATGTATCTTTCGAGGCCGGCGCCCGTCTGCGCATCGATAAATGGCTGTGGTGCGCGCGCTTCTTCAAGACGCGCTCGCTGGCGGCCGAGGCGGTGGAACGCGGCAAGGTGCAGGTCAATGGCCAGGGCTGCAAGAACTCGCGCGAGGTCAAGCCGGGCGACACGATCGTGCTGGAGGCGCACCAGCAGCGCTGGGAACTGGTGGTGAAAGGTATCGTGGGAGCCCGCGGCTCGGCTACGATAGCCCAGGCGCTTTATGCGGAAACCGAGGCCAGCCAGGCGCGGCGGCGGGAGGAAGCCGAATTGCGCAGGCTCAATGTCGAGCCCGCGTCGCGTTTGCAGGGCCGGCCGACCAAGCGCGACCGGCGCCAGATCGACGACGTGAGGGGGTGAGGAGGATGGCCGCGCAGGCGGTCGCCCCGGCTCACCCGGCCGCGTCAGCGAACGTAGGGGACGATGTAGTGCTTAAAGACCGCCTTGCCGCTGCCGTATTCGGTGTCTCGTGGCGTGAGGGCGCCGGAGAGGCAGATGAAGACTGTCATCACCGATAATGCGGCGAGCAGCAAGACCGCCAGAACAGGCAGCTTATGCATGGCTAACCTTTCGAGAGTGGCCCCGCTTGTAATGCATCTCCGACCCCGGTATTTTTGTCATTTTTATACGGTTTCATCTTAGGGGGTGCGCTGCAGCAAAGCAATATGGCCCCTATTTCGGCCCCCACCTCTTTGTAACCGTGTGTTTCACCGCACCATCCCGGTGCGCTCTTGAAAATTCGGGGCCTGCCACCAACTGCAGGCTACATTTGCCGA
>NZ_JARJLM010000655.1 GCF_029335485.1 Cupriavidus basilensis | reverse complement strand
GCGACCCGCCCCCTGACCCGCCGGGGCGCGGACCAGCGCAATGAAAATAGGCCAACCGCGCGGTTGGCCTATTTTCATCTTGCCATCCCTGCCGGCAGGGGCGGATTACTGCAAAGGCTTGCCGGTACGGTCGTGCATGAACAGCAGGGCGATAAAGCTCACCACGGCGGCGGCGATCACGTAGTAGGCCGGCGCCAGCTTGCTGCCGGTCGACTGGATCAGCCAGGTCACGATCAGCGGCGCGAAGCCGCCGAAGATGGTGACGGCAAAGTTGTAGGCCAGCGAGAGGCCGGTGGAGCGCACCTCGGTGGGAAACTGCTCGGCCAGCACCGCCGGCGCCGGGCCGGTGAAGGCCGCCAGCAGGATGCCGAGGACCACCTGCACCATCAGCAGGGTCTGGGTGGTGGGCGACACATTGAGCCAGTGGAACAGCGGGTACGCCAGCACGCCGATGATCAGCGCCACGGTGCCGAGCATGCGCTTGCGGCCGACGCGGTCCGACAGCATGCCCATCAGCGGGCACAGCACCAGGATGATGGCGCCGCACAGGGCGGTCGACTGGAAGGTGGCGCCCAGCGGCAGGCCGAGCTGCTGCTTGGCATAGGACGGCATGTAGAACACCAGCACGTAGGTGCAGACCGTCCACAGGATGGTTACGCCCAGCCCGGCCAGCACTTCGCGCGGATGATCGCGCAGCACCTGCGCCAGCGGCGAGAACTTGACCTTGCTGGCCTTGCGTTCGGCACGCAGCGCCTCGAAGGCGGGCGGCTCTTCCAGGTGCGAGCGGATATACATGCCGACCGGACCGATCAGCAGGCCGAACAGGAAGGGGATGCGCCAGCCCCAGGCGTCGACCTGGGCCGGTTCCAGCCCGTTGATCACCAGGGCGCCCATGCCGGCGCCCAGCATGAAGGAAATGCCCTGGCTGGCCTGCTGCCAGCTCGCGTAGACGCCGCGCTCGCTGTCGGGCGCGTTCTCGATCAGGAAGGCGGTGGCGCCGCCAACCTCGCCGCCGGCCGAAAAGCCCTGGATCAGGCGGGCCAGCACGATCAGCGCGGGCGCCCACAGGCCGATCGACGAATAGGTGGGCGCCAGGCCGATGATGGCGGTGCCGAGCGCCATCATCAGGATGGTCAGGGTCAGCGCTGCCTTGCGGCCGACGCGGTCGGCATAGACGCCAAGCACGATGGCGCCGACCGGACGCATGAAGAAGCCTACGCCGAAGGTGGCGACGGTCAGCAGGAAGGAGGTCAGGTCATTGCCGGTGGGGAAGAACAGCTTGGCGATGATCAGGGCGAAGAAGCTGTAGACGGTGAAGTCGAACCATTCGAGGCCGTTGCCGATGGTGGCCGCCAGGATTGCCTTTCGTCGCTTGGCTTGGGAGATATCCGGAAGTTGAGTTGTTGCAGCGTTGGCTTGCATGATGCGTCTGAAGCGATGAAGAATCGGCGGAAGCCACCTTCGCCCGGGAAGGGGGAGGTGGGCTGGAAGGCACAATGGTAAGCGATTCCTTAATTTGCCGGCGTCCGGCACCTTCAGGTTAGTTCACATCCAGGCACACCGGTGATTTTGCCGATCGGCCGGGGACGCGCTCAGAGCAGGCTGCCGGCGGCCTCCCGCACCGCCATGGCCAACGCGTCGGCTACGGCGCGCACGCGCGGCGAGCGCCGCACGTCGGGGTGCACCGCCAGCCAGATGCCGCGTTGCAGGGCGGCATCCGCTTCCCCCATGGCGAACAGCGCGGGATCGTCGCGCGCCAGGAAATGCGGCAGCACGGCCAGCCCCAGGCCGGCGCGGCAGCCATGGTGCAGGGTGGCGAGGTCGTTGGCGTGCAGCGCGAAGGGCCGCTCGCCGGCCAGGCGCGCCAGCCAGCGCTGCTGCGGCACTTCGCGCAGGGGGGCGCCATAGCCGAGGAAGACCCAGGCTTCCGGCCGCTTCCCGATCCAGCCGTGGCTGCCGTAGAGGCCGTAGCCCATGTCGCCGAGCTTGCGCGCCGCCAGCCCGGGCTCCTGTGGCCGCGACAACCGCACGGCCAGGTCGGCCTCGCCGCGGTGGAGGTCGGCGGCGCGCGCCTCGCCGGTCAGGTCGAGCACGATGCCCTGCCACTGGTGGCGCAGCGCGGCCAGGCGGGGGACCAGGAAATGGCTGCCGAAAACGGGCGGTACCGACAGCCTGACCGTGCCTGTCAGGGCGCCGGCGCCCAGCGCGGCGCGGCCGAAGGCCAGTGCCTCCTCTTCCATCCGGCCCGCGTGCGCCAGCAAGGCTTCGCCTTCGGCCGTCAGCGGCCAGCTGCGCGGCAGCCGGTCGAACAAGCGCACGCCCAGCCGGGTTTCGAGCCCCTGCACCCGCCGCGCCACCGTGGAGTGTTCCACGTGAAGCACTCTGGCCGCGCCGGACAGGCTGCGCTGGCGGGCCAGCGCGAGGAAGTAGCGCACATCGTCCCAGTCCATCGAATGGGGGCCTCGATCTGTCGAAATTTGCACAATGAATGCGAGTGGATTGGGAGTTCCGATCTATTTTGCACCGGACTATCGTTTGGTGAGTCGACTTTCACCACGTCGACCGATCTTCAACGATTCGACATGCCATCTCGCGGAACCTGAAATGACTGCCATTCCTTCCCTTCAAGTGCGCTTACATGCCCCCGGTGGGCGCGGTGCACTGCGCCTGGAAAGCGTACCCGTCCCTGCGCCCGGCCCGGGCGAAATCCGGCTGATCCACACTGCCATCGGGGTGAACTTCGTCGATGTCTACCATCGCACCGGCCTGTATCCCTTGCCGGCGTTGCCCGCCACCTTGGGGGTGGAGGGCGCGGGCATCGTGGAATCGATCGGGCCGGGCGTCAGCGGCCTGTCGGTGGGCCAGCGGGTGGCTTATGCCGGTCTTCCGGCCGGTGCCTATGCCCGCGTGCGCACCCTGCCCGCCGAGCGCGCGGTGCCGCTGCCCGACGGCGTGCCGGACGAAGCCGCTGCCGGTGCCCTGCTGCGCGGCATGACAGCGCATATGCTCTATAGCTGGGTGCGTCCGCTGCGCGCCGGCGACAGCGTGCTGGTGCACGCCGCGGCGGGCGGCCTGGGCCTGGTGCTGGTGCAGTGGGCGCGTGCGCTGGGCGCGCGCGTGATCGGCACGGTCGGCAGCGAGGCCAAGGCAGCGCTGGCGCTGGCGCATGGCCTGGAGTGCGCGGTACGCTATCGGGAGGCGGATTTCGTTGCCGCCGCGCGCGAATTCGGTGGCGGCGACGGGGTGGACTTCGCCATCGACGGCATCGGCGCGGACACCCTGGCGCGCACCCTGGCGGCCGTGCGGCCCTATGGCATGGCGGCCAGTATCGGGCAGGTGGGCGGCGACAGCGGGCCGCTGGACCTCGCCGTGCTCGGCCCGGCCAGGTCGATCGCGCTGTCCCGGCCCGGCGTGTTCCGCTTTATGGCCGACCTGGCGCGCTACCGCGAAGGCGCCCAGGCCACGCTCGCACGGCTGGAGGCAGGCCTGAAGGTGGAGATCGCCGCGCGCCTGCCGCTGGCCGAGGCCGCCGAGGCGCATCGCCGGCTGGAAGCCGGCGAGACTGCCGGTTCCCTGCTGCTGCTGCCATGAGCGCCGCCCTGTCGCCGCCCCGCAGTCCGGCCGGGACTGTACAACTTGAGGAGCATTCCATGCTTTACCTGATCCTGTTGCGCTACCGCGCCCCCCTGGCGGAGCTCGACCGCTATCTGGCGGCGCACCGCGAGTTCCTCCACCGTCACTATGCCGCTGGTCATTTCCTGCTGTCGGGCCGGCAGGAGCCACGCGTGGGCGGCGCCATCCTGGCACGCGGGCTGAGCCGCGAGGAGGTGGGTGGCTGGCTGGTCGAAGATCCCTTCCACAAGGAGGGCCTGGCCGACTATGAGGTGATTGCTTGGGCGCCGGGCCTGCGCGCGGCCGAAGTGCCGGCGGCGTGGGCGCCGGACGCGGAAGTGGTCGAGCGCGTCGTGGAGAACTGAGGCGCGGACGCCGCCGCAGGGCCCGCGCAGGATAGCGCTCCCGGAACCAGGGATCAGCCGACGTGCTGCTGCGGCGGGCTGGCGGCTTTGGCTGGCCCGTCCGCATCGGGCTGCCGGGGCGCGGTTGCCGTGTCGGGGCGGTTGCGCGTCAGCCATAGCCACAGCGCGCTGGCCACCCAGCCGGCCACGAAGACGGTGTCGCCGCCATGGTTGAGCAGCGCGGCGGCGGCTGGCCAGTCGAATAGATCGGCCAGCCAGGGGGCGGGCAGGCGGGCTGCAATCCAGAGGAGCACAGCCGGCCCGCTTGCATACACGCCCGGCTGCCACCAGTTCGCATGGGGCAGCCTGGAATTGTGGGCTGTGCGCTTGACCACGATGTTCTCCAGCCTGACGCGCATCGCGGCGCGTCGTATTCGTTTGTCGCGGGGCTGGCACCCGGTCCGTGCGGACGGCGCACCGCACCGTGCAAGGCTGGACCGGGCCCCGTGACTGGAATCATAAGCCGATTGCCCATACCGTGTCCGAAACTTTAAAGCGTTGTGTGGGCCACCCCACGCTGGCATGGCGCCGCGCTGGGCCGCCGGCCCGGCGCCAGGCACATCCTGGCGTCTCTGCTTCAAGTTTTTTGATGGAAGTATCCGCAAACGGGTAGCGCAACGGGAGCCCGGTTTTGTCAAACTGATATCCGCTATCCAAAGGATTTGAAGGCTGACATCATGCTCCCCGCCATCTATGTTTCTCACGGTTCTCCCATGCTTGCCATCGAGCCAGGTCCAAGCGGCGCCGCCTTCGATGCGCTCGGCGAAGTGCTGCGCAAGCGCAAGCCCCGCGCCGTGCTGATCGTCTCGGCGCACTGGATCTACAGCACGCTGGTGGTCGGTACCCGCGAACGGCAGGAGGCCTGGCATGACTTCGGCGGCTTCCCGCGCGCGCTCTACGCGCTGCGCTACGACGCCCCCGGCTCGCCGGCGCTGGCCGACCGCGTCAAGGCGCTGGTCGAAGCCGCGCACGTCCCGGGTGCCGCCGTGGTGCTGCAGGACGACGAGCGCCCGCTGGACCACGGCGCCTGGATGCCGATGCGGCATTTCTTCCCCGCTGCCGACGTCCCGGTGGTGCAACTGGCGCTGAATCCCTACCTCCCGCCATCCGCGCAGATCGAGATCGGCCGCGCGCTCGCGCCGCTGCGCGACGAGGGCGTGCTGGTACTTGCCTCAGGCAGCTTTACGCACAACCTGCAGGAAGTCTTCGGTGCGGGCGGACGGCGCGAGCAGCATGGCTCGCCGGTCGAGCCTTACGTGGAAGCCTTCCGCGGCTGGATGATCGATGCGCTGGAGGAGGCGCTTGCCAGTGGCGACACCACCCGCATTACGGACTACCGCGCGCAGGCGCCGTACGCCCGCCGCGCGCATCCCACCGACGAGCACCTGCTGCCGTTCTTCGTGGCGCTGGGCGCTGCGCTGGGGCCGCACGAAGGCGTGCCGGCGCGGCAGGCGCCGGCCGCCGGCGTGGCGCGCGTGGCCGACGAGGTCACCTATGGGGTACTGGCGATGGATACCTTCGTGTTCGAGGGCCTGGGCACGCTTCCGGTCCTGAGCGCGGCGGCCTGAGCCGCTGGCGGGCCCTACGCCCGGCGGACGGAAAGGTAAGGGCGCGCCAGCCGCGCGCCCGCCAGCGCGATCCAGCCCATGGTGAGGGCGACCACGCCCAGGCCATATCGCAGGCTGCTGGCGTGGGCCACGCCGCCGATCATCACCGGCCCCAGCAGCAAGCCGATATAGGCGAAGCGCGCCACGCGCGCAATTGCCTCGGCCGGGGCCACGCCCGGCAGGCGCGACGCCGCCACGAAAAAGATCGGCACCATATTGGCCGCGCCCAGCCCCATCAGCGCAAAGCCGGCCAGGGTAGCCACCGGGTCGGGCCACAGCAGCGCCAGCGCAATCCCCACGAACGCCACCCAGGCGCTGCCGCCGAGCGTGCGCGCGTCCGACCAGCGCGCGCGCAGGCGGTCGCCGCCGAAGCGGCCGCAGGCCATGCCGCCCGAGAAGGCGGCATAGCCGGCGCTGATCCAGGCGTCCGGCGCTTGCGCCACCTCGCGCATATAGACGCTGGACCAGTCGTACATCGCTCCCTCGCCGACCAGGCCGAGGAAGGCCATCAGGCCCAGCAGCCAGAGCGCGCGCACCGCATGCGCACGATGCTGCGCGGAAGGCGGCACCACCGCATGGTCTTCCAGCAGCCACGGCGCCACGCCCAGGCTCACCACGGCGGTCAGCGCCGCCATGCCGGTGGCGTGCGCCAGCGGCGGTACGCCCAGGCTCAGCAGCAGGCCGCCGGCGGCGGCACCCGCCATGCCGCCCAGGCTGAACATGCCATGCAGCGCCGACATGACCGGGCGCGCGCGGCTGGCCTCCACCGTGGCGGCCTGTGCATTCATGCCCACGTCGAAAGCCGCGTTCGCCATGCCGAAGGCGATCAGCGCCGGGATCAGCAGGCCAAACTCGGGCATGGCGAGGATCGCGATGGTGGCGATGGCGTAGACCAGGCCGCTGCGCCGCGCGGCGCCCGCGCTGCCCACGCGCGCCACCCATCGTCCCACGGGCCCCATCGCCGCGATCGCGCCCCCGGCCACCGCCAGCATGGCCAGCGACAGCACCGCGTCCGACAGCCCGAAGCGAGCCTTGATGGTGGGGATATGCACGCCCCAGGTAGCAAAGGTGGCGCCGTTGACGAAGAACAGCGCCATGGTGGCGCGCGCGGCGTGTTCCACGCGGCGCGGGCTGGCGGCCGGCGCCGCGGGAGAGGATGGGGAGGGCGGCTGGATCAACTTGCTGGAAGTGGCGTCGGGCATATTGGCGGCGGGCGCGCTGTCCGGCGCGCGGGGGCCCTGGCGGGGCTGCATGATGGTCGAGCCCCGCATCGTCGCACATCGGCGCGTCGGGCGTATGACCGGACTAGCGCGCTGCCATGCCCGGACCCCGTGCGCAGGGCGCTGCGCCAGCGTCCTAGGCCGGGGCGGCGTGGCTGGCTGCGCGCAGCAGGCCGCGCCGGTGCAGCGCAAAGCCGAAGGCCGCCAGCGCAGTCAGCGCCAGCGCCACCATCACCCACAGCATCAGCCAGTAGCCGCCGGCGGCGCGCCACAGCAGCGCGCCCAGCCAGGGCGCGGCGGCCTGCATCAGCAGCACCGGCGTCATCATCAGGCCGTTGAGGGTGGCGTAGTGATGGCGCGAGATCAGCTCCGGCATGGCCATGGCACGCAGCATGGTGTTGATGCCGTTGGCGCAGCCATAGAGCACGGCCGCCACCATCAGCCACTTGCCGTAGCCGAGGGCAAAGCACAGCAGCCCCACGCTCATCACCATGTACACCGGCAACGACAGCCGCAGCGGATGGCGCACCGGGAAACGCATCATCACCAGCCGGCCCACCACCTGCGCCGGCCCGATCAGCGCTGCCACCACCAGTTGCTCGCCCAGCGGCAGGCCCTTCTCGGTCAGCATCGGGATCAGGTGGGCGCCCAGCAGCGAGGCGATCACCGCCAGCGCCGTGAAGGCCAGCACCACTGCCCAGAACACCGGCTGGCGCAAAGCGAGTCGCGCGATGCCGGGTTGCGCGGCATCGGCCAGCGGCGCGGGCGCCGGGGCCGCGGCGTAGGTGGCGTGCGCCGCGTAGCGCAGCCGGGCATGCAAGGGCGCGCACACCAGCAGGTTGAGGGCGGCAAAGCACAGCAGCGTTTCGCGCCAGCCCAGGTGCAGCACCAGCCATTGGGCCAGCGGCACGAAGATGGTGCTGGCGAAGCCGGCCATCAGCGTGACCGTGACGATGGACTTCTGGTAGCCGTCGCCAAAGGCCTGGCGCAGCACCACGAAGGCGGGTTCGTACAGGGTGGTGGCCATGGCCAGCCCGAGCGGTATCCACATCAGCAGGAAGGCCGCCTGGTTCGGCGTCCACGCCCACAGCAGCAGGCCGCAGCCGGCCAGCACGGAGCCCGTGCACATGACCACCCGCGCCGGCACGCGGTCGAGCAGCCTGCCCACCGCGAACGAACACATCGCCCACACCAGCAGGCCGACCGAGTAGCCGCCCGCAAGAAAGGGTTTGGAGTATCCCAGCGCCTTGCTCATCGGCCCGATAAAGACGGTGAAGGCGAAGTACAGCGTGCCCCAGGAAATGGTCTCGGTGATGCCAAGGGTCCAGACCAGCTGGCGTGGCGAGATGCCGGGCAGGCCCGGGGAGGCGTCTTGTCTTGTCATGGCGCGCCTGGACGCGGTCGATGCCGCCGTGCCGGTGGCCGCCATGAAGGGGGTGGCGGCTGGCGCGA
>NZ_JARJLM010000654.1 GCF_029335485.1 Cupriavidus basilensis | reverse complement strand
CGCATCGCAAATGGCCGCATCGGTTTCTCCTATCCCTGCGCACCCGGGCCGGCACTCCGCCAGGTGCCGCCCGAATGACGCTTGGCATCGTACATGGCCCCGTCCGCGGCCTGCAGCAGTGCCTTGGCGGTCCACGCGTGGAGCGGAAACACGGCAACACCGATGCTAAGCGAGGCGACAATGTCAAAGCCGTCCGGCAAGGGGATGGGGTCCTTCATGCGCAGCAGAATCTGCTCGGCGATCTGCTTCGCATCGGCGTCCTTGCGCAAGGGAGCGAGCAGGACCGCGAACTCATCTCCGCCCAAGCGGGCAACGGCGTCCTCCTCGCGCAGGCACATGCGGATGCGCCGCGCGATGCTGACCAGTATCTCATCCCCCGCTGCGTGGCCAAAGCGGTCATTGATGTCCTTGAAACCATCGCTGTCCAGATACAGCACAGCGATCTGCTTCTGCTGCGCTTGCGCATCGCGAACCGCCCGCTGCAGCGCATCCTCGAACGCCCCGCGGTTCAGCAGTCCGGTCAAGCCATCGTGGCTGGCGCGGTGTGCCAGCGACCGGTTTTCGTGCTGGAGCTGGCTCTGCCAGGTCTCGAGTTCGTCCAGCAGGCCGTTGAAGTCCTCGCCGAGTGCATTGAGCTCGGCGATGCGGGCCGGCGGCGTGCGTTGCTCGAAGGCGCGTTCCGAGCGTACCGCGTGGGCTACGCGCATCAGGTTGCGCACGGGCTCGATAATGTGGACCAGCATGCGGCGCGATATGTAGTGCGCGCTGATCGCGGTGAGCAGCAGGCAAGCCAGCAAGCCCAGCAGGCCGCTCAGCACGAAGCGCAACAGATTGATGGGGTCGCCGGTCAGGCGAACGCTGCCCACCTTTTGCGTCTCATGGAGGATGGGCTGCTCCACCGGGCCGGACAGCATCAGGTCACTCATGGCTCGCCTCGGACCGGAGAATTTTCCGGTGGCGGGGCGCTGCCATGCGGCCAGCAGCCGGTTCTCCCGGTCGTAGACGCGTGCCTGGGCTACGTCTTCCGCGGCGGCGATGATCGCCAGCATCTCGCCCGCGGCCGCCCGGTCGCGGAACACCACCGGTGCTTCCAGCGTGTAGGCGATGGAGCGGGCCACCAGGTGCAGGTTGTGGTCGGCATAGACGCGCAGCGCTGCCAGGCCGATCGTGGTCAGCGAAATGCCGACCGTGCATACGGCGATCAGCGCCACACTGAAGTGGATGCGGCGCAGGGAGTGGTACAGCGTCGGACGCGATGCGGTTGCGCCGGGGCGGGACTGCCTTTTCATGACGGCGGCTCGCGGCGGCGGCCAAGCTGCAGTACGCCGGGATGGATGTGGATCCCGCTGCGGGCAACCGAATCCAGGTTGACGCGGAACGAAACGTCGTTATCGCGGATGTCGAGGCAGAACATGCTGACCACCTCGCACTCGTCGTCGTGTTCGGCGATGACGAGAACCGGCTTGCCGCTCAGTTCGGCTGACATCTTCTTGCGCCGGGCCTCCGTCATGGCGCCCAGATAGAGCGAGTCGCAGTCGCTCGCCAGTCCATCGTTCACCACGTCGACGCGCCTGGCCTGCACCGGGCGTCCGGTAGGCAGGCTTGCCCCTTCCAATAGCTTGCCGGTGTAGAGCGCGGAACCGTCCACGCAAAGGCGCAGCACGTCGCGCTCGGCGGGCCAGCGAGCATAGCTGAGCAGGTTGAGCACCACCTGGGCCACGGTCTCCAGGCGCGGCCGGGCAGCGTCCGCCGTGGCCGCCGGCATCGAAGCCGACAGCGCTGCCGCACACAGTGCCGGGAGAATACGAGGGAAGCGCAACGGCCTGCGTTTGCTGCATGATCCGCCTGGGGTGGTTGCCATCGGGGGACGGATCAGAAGGGGCGAGCGGCCAGGTTGTTTGGCGTTGCAGGGGGCATAGACCGGGGACATGCGCTGATCGGGTGTCGCCCGCGTGGATCGGCCTCAATGGCGGCGATCAAGTGTTTCATGGAAAACCTGCAGGCGGTTGAATGCAGTGTAGCCGTGCGGGCAAAGCCAGGAGGCGGCGGCCACATTTGTTTGCATTCGCGCTTCGCCGCCGCATTCGCCCCGGATCCCTTGGGGGGCAGTTCATGCGAGGCCGGGATATCGCGGGTGAGAGTGGAAACGGTCATGCGCGGAGCGCGCGGCCCGCGTCTGTCCGCTAGTCGCATGGCCAGGAAAACCTGCAGCATGGCTTTTCAGGAAAAGAAAAACCCCGCAGCCAAGGCGGGGTTTCCGTCATGCCGGGCGCAGCGGCAAATCAGGCTTGCGACTGGGTACCGTCCGTCGAATCCGTGTTGGCTTGCTCATCCTCTTTTTTCTCGACAGCGGCCTCCAGTGCAGCGGCGCCTTTGAAGCCGGCCACGGCTGCAATGCCCTTCGTCAGCAGCGAAGCGTCCGGGTCGAGTTTTTCCGCTGCCTCTACGGCCACCACCGCACCTGCGATCTTGCCTACCTCATCCAGAATTCCCATTGCCATCTCCATCCAGGTTGAACGTGGAAACACATGCTCTCACAAATGTCAGCGCCATGTCGCGTTGGCGCCGGGATTGTGGCGTAGTCGCCGCCGTCATTTTTCCGCTTGCGGGAAAGATGATGGCGATACCGCACCTCGCGCGAGCAACGGGGGCCGAAGTCGGTCCGCCGCCACTCCGATTGCGCCGGCCGGCGCCAAGAGCGCCCTGGGATTGTGATGGATGTGGGCCGCCGGGTATTTTCAACTTGCGACATCGACACTATTGTTTGCAGACGTTGCGCAAGCTGCCTAGTATCTTCCCCGGCGACGTATTGTCGCGCTGATTTTTTTATGAAAGCCATGGGACATCACCATCAGGGGAATGCACGCAGCGCCGCCGCCGCGTTGCGAAAGCAGATTGCGATCGGCTCACTGCTGGTTCTTGCCGGCAGCGCCGCACATGCGCGGGCCGAGAGCGGCCTGCGATGTGAAAAGGTCCACAGGCACGGTTTGACGGAGAAGGTGATTACCTACACGTCACCCGATGGAAAGACGTATGCGCTGAATGGCTACGCCCGCCTGCGTGCGCGCTCGCATCACTGGATCAGGGCAACCCATGCCTTGCCTCCGGAACAGGCAGCCGATTTGCTGTCGCGCGGGCTCAAGCTTTGCGACAGCCTTACCTGAGTTGGCTGAGCTAGCTGAGTTAGCTGAGTTAGCTGAAGGTACCCAGTACTTGAATCGGCTCGCTGGCCGCCAGCCACGGGCACAGTCGCAGTATGCGCGTGCTTGCCTTGAGGGCAATGCAGCTGCCCCGGGGCGCCCGGGTCAGTCCTCGGCCAGCGGCTTGGCGCGCTTGCGCCCACAGCGACGATTCGATGCCAGCCCCTGGGGGCGCATCGACCGGATTGCTGCCGCATTCGACGCCAGCCATTCGCCGGCAGCGGACGCCTCCAGCGGGTGGGAAAAGAGAAAGCCTTGCCCGATGTGGCAACCGTGTTCCGCCAGGAATTGCCGCTGGACATCGGTGGTTACGCCCTCGGCGACGACGCTTAGATCAAGGTTGCGGCCGATCCGGATGACCGCGTCGACCAGAACCTGGGCTGCCTTGCTCTCGTGCAGGTCTGCCAGGAAGCTCCTGTCAAGCTTGATCTCATTGACGGGCAGGTGGATCAATCTGCTGAGGCTGGAGAATCCGGTGCCGAAGTCATCGATCGACAGGCGGACGCCGAGTTCGTGGAGGGCGGTGAGGGCTGCTTCGGCCTCCGTCGTGTGATCCAGCAGGACGCCCTCGGTGATCTCGACGGTCAAGTCGCCGCCGGACAGCCCGTGCGCGCGCAGGGACCGGGCCACCGTCGCGATCAGGTCCGGGTCACGGAAACTGATCGGGGAAAGATTGACCGATACCGTTGGAACGGCCAGGCCCTGGGCTCGCCAGGCGCTCAACTGCCGGCAACCCTCTTGAATGGCCCAGTTGCCAATCTCCGTGATGAGGCCGGACTCTTCGGCCAGCGGGATAAACTGGTGCGCCGAGATCTCGCCGCGCTGCGGATGCTGCCAGCGAGCCAGCGCTTCAAGTCCCCACAAGCGGCCGCTGGCAAGGTCGATCTGCGGTTGATAGTGCAGGGTCAACTGCCGGGAAGAAACAGCGATGCGGAGCGCTTTTTCCAGTGTCTGCCGGTCTTCCAGCCGCCTCGCGATGGCCGCATCGTACAGGCACGCCATATTGCGTCCGGCTTTCCTGGCCTGATACATGGCCAGCTCGGCCTGCCTGAACAGCGTTTCGCGATCACGATTGCTGTCCGACAGCACGCTCACGCCGATGCTCACCGAAAGCCGCACGCCGTCGAGACGCGCAATCGTCAGTGGCTGGGCGAGCGCATGCACCAGGGCTTGCGCCGCGCCAAGTGCGTTGGCCTGTGCAAGTTGCGGGAGGATGACCCCGAATTCGTGGCTGCCGAGCCGTCCAACCTCTCCCTTCCCGCCGATTTCAGTCTGGACCCGCGTCGCGACTTCGCACAGCAGGTGGTCTCCGACCGCCTGTCCCAGGAAGCCGTTGATATGCTTGACCTTGTCGATCTCGATCACGAGGACCGATAGCGGTGAGCCGGAAGCGGTTGCCGCCAGGAGCGCCTCATCCGCGCGCATCAACAGGGATTGACGGTTGGGCAGCCCGGTCAGTGAGTCGGAGAACGCCAGTTCGCGGATGCGTTCCCGGGAGCGGTCGCGTTCGAAGGCCAGGACGCAAAGATGCGTGGCAATCGCCACCATCGACTCCTGGAAGCCGTCCGGCCCGCGCTGATGGCGGTAATAAATGGCGAAGGTGCCCAGCACGCGGCCATCGTTCGTCCGGATCGGGCTGGACCAGCAAGCGACGAGGCCCAGCGGCGCAAGCAGTTCCCGGAAGGGCGCTGCCCTTGGGTCGCTTGCCATATCGCGGACCAGAACCGCTTCGCCAAGAAATGCCGCCGCACCGCAAGCGCCGACCTGCGGGCCGATCCGCAGGCCGTCGATCGCCTGCGAGAATGCCTCCGGCAGGCTGGGGGCGGCCACCGGATGCAGCCTGCCTTGCTCCAGCCGCAGGACCGAGACGATCACGCCGGGCACCATGCGTTCGATTTGCCGGCACATCCGGGTCAGGATCTCCGCGGTCGGAACGTCACGCACCATGGCTTCCAGCGCCCGGTTCTGGATCGTTTCGCGTACCTTGGTATCGGTGATTTCGGTCAGGACGCAAAGGGCATTTTCCAGCCGCTCATCCGCGGCCAGCACCGGTGTCGTGACACAGGAATACCATCGGGGACGCCCTTGCTTATCCGGAATCAGCGCTTCGTGCTGCAGCGTGCGTCCGGTCTTGAGCTGGGCGAGCATCGAGTCGATGGTCTCCGTGGGCGTATTGACCGGGCGCAGGAGTTCCCGCGGGAGGCGGCCCATTGCTTCCGCTGGCGCATAGCCAAATGCATGCGTGAAGCTGGCATTGATCTGGCGTATTGCACCAAGCCCGTCGACGATCATGACCGGATTGTCGGTCTTGTCCATGCACATGGCGAGCAAGCCAGGCTCGCGCTCCAATGGTGGCGCAGGTTGCAGGTCCGTCGATACATCCGATCCGCCGACCGGAGACGCCAGCGATGGTATCGCGCGTTGTTCTTTGCGTTGCATATCGCGCACTTTTTTTGGCATTGGGGGCTGGCTGGCGTTCGGATTCAAATCGCGCGCAGGCGGTGTCGCCTCTTCATCGCCTGAATACATCATGGCGTGATTCAACTCTCTCCTGGGTCCGGTGCTGGCTTGGGGCATGGCGCATCGAATGCTGCGTCCGCCCGGCAATCTCCGGCACGTCAAAATAGCCTGTTAACGCAAGCCGCGTACTTGGCGATGACATCTGACCGTCCTGCCGTGCCCTTGTATCAAGGCGGTCTTTGCGGCAACGCTGCCGGGCGGCACGACCGGGACAGCCTGTGACGCATGCCGTCGGCCGCGCACGCGATCCTTGCCGCGTTGATGCGCCATTCCGGCTGGCGAGCGAACGCCGGCTTCGAGCGAGGCCCAGGCCGATGGTGATGGCGCCGCGATGGGCTTCCTGGCGCCGTGCCGGCGAGTGCGCGATTTTATAGAGGAGCGCCAAAGCGAAGTGAAAAAGAATGTATCTACGCTTCGCGACCTGCCAATGCGGTGCAGGCCGTGGCGACGCCCTTCCGGGGTTGGGCAGCGCGGCGCGATCAGTTGCCCCCTTGTTGCTGGCTATCCACAGAAGCGGGGATGATTGATTAGAACAATCGATGATACGGGACTTACAGTGGTCCGGCTCTTTGGCGCGCTGGCGCGCAGGCGCCTGACGGCAAGGTGCGCCGTGCGGCCACCGCCGCCCATATAAAAATGAGACGGAGACAATGCCATGATCCCAAGCCTTCGCGCCCCGTTGCGGGCCTTGACCCTCGCATGCATGCTGTGCGCGCCGGCGCTCGCGGCGCACGCCCAGGAGCGCTATCCCGTCAAGCCGGTACGCTTCGTCAACAGCTTCCCGCCAGGCGGCCCGTCCGATCTGCTGGCCCGCTCGGTGGCCGAGGTGCTGCAGGGCGAGTTCAAGCAGGCCTTCGTGGTCGAGAACAAGCCGGGCGCCGGCGGCAACCTGGGCGCCGGCGCCGTGGCCAAGAGCCCGGGCGACGGCTACACGGTGCTGTTCGGCATCGACACCACCTTTACCGTCAACCCGCATCTCTATGCATCGATGCCGTTCCGCCCGGGCGAGCTGAAGCCGCTGATGATCCTGGCGAGCTCGGGTTTGCTGGTCGGCGTGCATCCCTCCACAGGCATCCGCACCCTGCAGGACCTGCTGGCGCAGGGCAGGGCGAAGCCACTGAACTTCAGCTCGGGGGGCAGCGGCAGCCCCGGCCACCTGGCCATCGAAGCGGTCCTGCGCGCCACCGGCGTCAAGCTTAACCAGGTGCCCTACAAGGGCAGCACGCCGGCGGCGACGGCGGTAGTGGCGGGCGAGGTGGATGGCGGCATGCTGGCCACGCCGGCCATGCTGCCCTTCGTCAAGGCCGGCAAGGTAACGGCGCTGGCGGTGACCAGCCGGAAGCGCTCCCCGCTCGCGCCGGGCGTGGCCACGGTGGCCGAGCTTGGGTTCAAGGACCTGAAGCATGAGGTACTGTATGTGGCGATGGTGCCGGCCGCCACGCCCGAACCGGTACTGCGCATGCTCGAGCGCGCTCTCGCCGGCGCCCTGGCCCGGCCGGACGTGCAGGCGCGCATGCAGGCCCTGGACCTGCAGCCGGAGGGCATCACCGGCGCCGATGCCGCGCGGCGCCTGTCGGAGCTATCCGAGTACTATCGCCAACTCATTCTTGCCACGGGCATGAAAGTCGAATGAAACCCAACCTGATCTATATCGTCGCCGACGATCTCGGTTATGCGGACCTGGGCTGCTACGGTGGCCGCGAGCCGGTCTCGCCGGTGCTCGACGGCCTGGCCGCCAACGGCCTGAAGCTGACGCAGGGCTACGCCAACTCGCCGGTGTGCTCGCCCACGCGCTTTGCGCTGATGACGGCGCGTTACCAGTACCGCTTGCGCGGCGCGGCCGAGGAACCGATCAATAGCAAGAGCCGTGGCAGCAGCGCGCTCGGGCTGCCGCCGTCGCATCCCACCTTGCCTTCGCTGCTGCAGGCGGATGGCTATCGTACTGCCCTGATCGGCAAGTGGCATCTGGGGTTTGCGCCGGCCTTCGGGCCGCTGCTCTCCGGCTACCAGGCGTTCTTCGGGCCCATGGCCGGCGGCGTCGATTACTTCACCCACTGCGACTCCAGCGGGCGGCACGACCTGTGGCATAACGATGCCGAGCACCGGGAGGCAGGCTATCTCACCGATCTGCTATCCCGCCGCGCGGTCGACTTTGTGACGCGCATGAGCGGCGAGGGCGCTCCCTTCTTCCTGAGCCTGCACTACACCGCGCCGCACTGGCCCTGGGAGACGCGCGATGACGCCGCCCTTGCGCCGCAGGTCCGGGACAACCTGTTTCACCTGGACGGCGGCAACATCCACACCTACCGCCGCATGATCGGCCACATGGACGAGGGCATCGGCTGGCTGGTAGACGCGCTGCGCCGGCTCGGGCAGCTCGACAATACGCTGATCGTCTTCACCAGCGACAACGGCGGCGAACGCTTCTCGGACAACTGGCCGCTGGTCGGCGGCAAGATGGACCTGACCGAAGGCGGCATCCGCGTGCCGTGGATCGCCCACTGGCCCGCCGTGATCGCGCCCGGCGGCACCAGCGCGCAGCACTGCATGACGATGGACTGGTCGGCCACCTTGCTGGACGCCGCCGGCGTACGGGCCGACCCGGCCTTCCCGCTGGACGGGGTGTCGCTGATGCCACTGCTGCGCGATGCCGGACATGGCTTCCCGCGTCCGCTGTACTGGCGCATGAACCATCGCGACCAGCGCGCGCTGCGTGACGGGGACTGGAAGTATCTCCAGGTCGACGGGCATGAATACCTGTTCGACCTGAGCCGGGACGAGCGCGAGAGATCCAGCCAGGCGCAGCGCCAGCCCGAGCGGCTGGCGGCGATGCGCGAGGCCTGGCTGGCCTGGAACGCGGGCATGCCGCCGATTCCGGAGGATGCTACGGTCAGCCTGGGGTATTCGGCGGCGGACATGCCGCAGCGCTGAGGATGCGCCGGCCGGGCGCACTTCCCGGCTCAGGGCGGCGGACCGCTAGCGCCTGGGCCCGGGCCCATGGGCGGCCGATAGCCGTGAAATCAGGAAGTCCCGGAAAACGCGCACCACTTCCGCGTGCGTCCTTCCCTGCAAGGTCTGGACCTCGATGCTGCGCTCGCTCATCGCGCGGTCCCGGATGGGAATCGCGCACAAGCCGCGTTCTTCCAGCAGCAGGCGAACCGAGACCTCGCTCGCCAGCGTGATGGCATCGCTCAGCCGCGCGAAGTTCAGCAAGGCCTCGACGTAGTTGCTGGTGAATACCGGGTCGATCGTGACACGCTGGCGTATGCAGGCAATGTCGAACACCTGGCGCACGGTGGTATCCGCATCCGGCAGGGCCATCGGGTAGCCCTGCAGTTGTGACAGGGTGACCTGCCTGGATTTCGCCAGGGGATGGCCGGCGCGCATGATGGCAAGGCCGGGCGCGGGCTGGCGATGTTCCACCATCACGTCTTTCTGGCCGACCCGGCTGTAGTTGAACACCACGCCGATATCGCATTCCCCCTGACGCACGCGGCGGGTGACTTCGGCTGGCGCATCTACCGTCAGGTGAAAGCGTATGCCGCGATACTGGCCGCGGAACGCATCGATGACGCTCGGCAGGAACTGGATGGCGAAGCCTTCCGAACAGGCGATGCGCACATGGCCCGTGCCGAGGCCTTGCAGCGCCAGCACGTCGGCCACGACCCGCTCTGCCTCGAAACTGGATTTGCGCGCATGCGCCGCGAGCAGTTCGCCCGCCGCGCTGAGGATCATCCCCCGCGGCCGGCGCTCGAACAAGACCACGTCCAGGGCCTCCTCCAGGCCGGCAATCTGCCGGCTCACGGCGGAACCCGCGACGTTCAGGCGCAATGCCGCCTCGCTGATCGATCCGCAACGGACGACCTCCAGGAAGTAGCGCAGGGCGGTGCTCTGCAAACGATGGGACTGCGACACGAACTCTCCGGCTGGATGGGTGCGGTTTGCCTTTTAGGCAAACCATGTATCTGAATTCTATGCTTTTCGCAAAGTCAGAGAGGGCCTAGGATTCGAACAACCCTGCATTTCTTCGATCCAGCTGCACCTGGCCAGAGGCGAATCCATGAACGCGCATGTGAAATCGGTACGCTTGAGCTTTGCGCGCTCAGCCGGCGCTGCATGACGAGACGGGGCCGGTTTGGCAAGCCGGAAGAATTCTGGCGGATCGCGTCGCGGTGATGTATCGCGGCGGCATCGTGGAGCAGGCCGCTCGCGAGGCGATCTTTGCGGCGCCTTCCCACCCCGATACGCGCATGCTGCTGTCGTCCGCGCCGACTCCGGAGCCCGGGCTGGGGATCCCGGATATCCGGCGGGATTCCGAACCGCTCGCCGCTTGATCGAGGCGCGCGCACGCCCATGGATTTCACGAAACAGACCAGGAAGAAGAGACATGAGCCGCTCACAAGCCCTCGAACTCGCGGCCCGCTACTTCGATGACGGCAGCTTCGAGCAGGTGCTCCGGCAACGCGTGGCGATGCGCACCGAAAGCCAGAACCCCGCCAGCGCGGCCATCCTGGAGGCTTACCTGACCGATGCCATCGGGCCGCAGCTGGACGCCCTGGGATTCAGCTGGAAGCTCGTCGACAACCCGATCGCCGGCGGCGGACCGTTCATGCTGGCGCAGCGGCTGGAACCCGATGCCGCGTTCACCGTGCTGACGTACGGGCACGGCGACGTGGTGCGCGGCCAGGATGCGCAGTGGCGCGAGGGCCTTGGCCCCTGGGAGGTCTCGCTCGACGGAGACCGTTGGTATGGCCGCGGCACCGCCGACAACAAGGGCCAGCACACCATCAACCTGGCTGCGCTGACGCAGGTGTTGACGCTGCGCAAGGGCAGGCTGGGCTACAACGTCAAGATGATTCTCGAGATGGGAGAAGAGACCGGTTCGCCAGGCCTGCGGGATGTGTGCGCCACGTACGCCGGCGAGCTGGCAGCGGACGTGTTCATCGCATCGGATGGACCTCGCGTGGCGGCCGGGCGGCCGACCATCTTCCTGGGCTCGCGGGGATTCTGCAACTTCAGGCTGGCCGTCAATCTGCGCGAAGGCGCACACCATTCCGGCAACTGGGGCGGACTGTTGAGCAACGCCGGCACGCGGCTGGCGCATGCGATCGCCAGCGTGGTGGATGCCAGGGGCAGGGTACTGGTAAGGGGATTGTTGCCGGAGAGCTTGCCGGCGAACGTCCGTGCGGCGCTCATGACCATTGCGGTCGGCGGCGGCCCCACCGATCCCCGGATCGATCCCGACTGGGGAGAGCCGGGCTTATCGCCTGCCGAACGTGTGTACGGTTGGAACACATTCGAAGTGCTCGCCTTCAAGACCGGCAATCCCGACGCACCGGTCGGGGCGATTCCCGGCCAGGCGTTTGCGTTATGCCAGATCCGCTTTGTGGTGGGCAGCGACAGCGGCAATTTCATGCGCCACCTTCGGCAGCACCTGGATGCGCATGGCTTTCAGGACGTGTCGGTCCAGCCCGACGGCGAGCCGATGCAGGCAACCCGGCTGAATCCGGACGATGCGTGGGTGCGGTGGGCCCGGGAGTCGGTGCTCCGCACCACCGGCGAGCAGCCGGCACTGCTGCCGAACTTTGGCGGGTCGCTGCCCAACGATGTCTTTGCGGACGTGCTGGGCCTGCCCACGCTCTGGTTCCCGCATTCCTATCCGGCGTGCAGCCAGCATGCGCCCGACGAGCACCTGCTGGGCAGTGTGGCCAGGCAGGCGCTGCAGATCATGGCTGGCGTGTTCTGGGATCTGGCCGAGGGCGGCGCCGCCGTCGCCAGGACGCGGCCACCAGGCGCATGAATGCACGGCGCCCCGGCGCCGGCGCATGTGCTTGTGGCGCTTCAGATCGGAATCTGCGTCGTCGATAGCACCTGCTTGAGCACCATGAACGAGCGTATCTGCCGGACGCCCGGCAGATACAGAAGCTGCTCGGCATGAAGGCGATTGAAGCTCTCGCTGTCCTTGGTCCGCAGCATCATGAAGTAGTCGAACTCGCCGGTCACCACATGACATTCCATGCATCCGGAGACCTTCTGGGCGGCCTTCTCGAACTCGGAGAAGGATTCGGGCGTGGACCTGTCCAGCACCACGCCGATCATCACCAGCATGCCCGCGTCGAGCGCGGCGGGATTGAGCAGCGCTACGATGCCGCGAATCAGGCCCATTTCCTTCAGCCGCTCGACACGCCGGAGACAGGCCGGCGGGCTCAGGCTCACCTTTGCCGCCAGCGCCACATTCGAGATGGACGCGTCGCGCTGAAGTGCGCGAAGGATCGCCTTGTCGGTGCGATCCAATGTCTCGGAAAGGGGCGCGGGTTGCTCGGATTTGGTGCGAATTTTTATTTCGTCCATGATGATTTATGAAAAATTAACATGTCGATATCTGATGTTTGTTTTTCTAATAGTGCATAGATCAATCAATATTTGCAACCACGTTTCGTGTGTTTTTTCCTAGGATGGAGGCCATCGAAGCATCAATGAAAGGTCGTTCACATGCCTGTGTTCTTCGCCAGTCTTGATGCCTGGATACCCGCCCTCAAACCAGGAGTTGCCAGCATGAATCTGAATCGCTTCCCCCGCCACCAACTGACGTTCGGGCCCACGCCCATCCAGCCTCTGAAGCGACTGAGCGCGCATCTCGGCGGCAAGGTTGAACTCTATGCAAAACGCGAGGACTGCAACAGCGGCCTGGCATTCGGCGGCAACAAGACCCGCAAGCTCGAATACATCGTTCCAGATGCGCTGGCCCAGGGGTGCGACACGCTGGTCTCCATCGGCGGCATCCAGTCAAACCAGACGCGCCAGGTCGCCGCCGTGGCGGCGCATCTCGGGCTGAAGTGCGTGCTGGTGCAGGAAAACTGGGTGAACTACTCGGACGCGGTATATGACCGTGTTGGCAACATCCAGATGTCCCGCATGATGGGCGCCGATGTGCGCCTGGTCAGCGATGGTTTTGATATCGGGATCCGCAAGAGTTGGGAAGAGGCGATGGAGAGCGTACGCCAGGCGGGCGGCAAGCCGTACCCGATCCCGGCCGGGTGCTCGGAGCATCCGCTCGGTGGCCTCGGCTTCGTGGGCTTCGCGGAGGAAGTGCGGGCACAGGAGGCCGAACTCGGCTTCAAGTTCGACTACGTCGTGGTCTGCTCGGTGACCGGCAGCACGCAGGCCGGCATGGTGGTCGGCTTCGCCGCCGACGGTCGCGCAAACCGCGTGATCGGCATCGATGCATCCGCCAAGCCGGAGCAGACCCGCGCGCAGATCCTGCGCATCGCCAGAAACACCGCGCATCTCGTCGACCTCGGCCGCGAGATCACGGAGGAAGACGTTGTTCTCGACACCCGCTACGGTGGGCCGGAGTACGGCTTGCCTTCCGAGGAGACGCTTGAAGCCATCCGCCTGAGCGCCAAGCTCGAGGGCATGATGACCGACCCCGTCTACGAGGGCAAATCGATGCAGGGCATGATCGATCTCGTCCGCCGAGGCGAATTCCCGGCAGGCTCCAGGGTGCTCTACGCGCACCTGGGCGGTGCCCCGGCACTGAACGCCTACAGCTTCCTGTTCCGGAACGGCTGATCCGCCAGCCTGCCTGATTGCCCGAGGAAGGCCGGAGCGACGGGCATCCGCCCGGCGGTGACGGCGCTCGGGCGTTGCGGGCTGAAAAGAGACGCCACAAGACAGTGCCAAACGCAGTTGGCTGCTTTTTTTCCATCGCCAGATCAAAGGAGTAGAAACTGATGAAAACGACTCTACGCAGCGTCGCCATGGCGATCAATGTGCTCTCGTTGCCGGGATTGGCCGTGTGCGCAACGACTGCGCACGCCCAGGGCTATCCCGCCAAGCCTGTGATGCTGGTAGTACCGTTCCCGGCGGGTGGCGCGGTAGACATCATCGGACGGATGGTCGGCAAGAAGCTGGGCGAGAGTCTCGGGCAGGCTGTGGTCATCGAGAACCGCGCGGGCGCTGGCACGATCGTCGGCGCCAGCTACGTGGCAAAGGCAGCGCCTGACGGCTACACCCTGTTCATCAGTTCAGGATCGACCTTCACGGTCAATCCGGCCATCAATGCCAACCTGCCATACGACCCGGTCAAGAGCTTTGAACCGGTCGGCCTGGTGGCGCGCGTACCGCTGATCTTGCTGGCCAATCGCGATGTCCCCGTGGGCAACCTGAAGCAGATGATGTCGGTGGTAAAGGCCGAGCCGGGAAAATACGCCTATGGCTCGTTCGGCAATGGCACGACGGGGCATTTTGCTGGAGAGATGATCCTCGCCGCCACCGGGATGAAGTTGCAGCACATACCCTACAAAGGCAGCGCGCCGGCGATTGCCGACCTGATTGGCGGGCAGATTCCCTTCTCGGTCGACACCATTGCGGCATCCCTGCCGCATATCAGGAGCGGCAAACTCAAAGCGATCGCGGTGACCGGCGCCAGGCGCGCAACGTCGCTGCCGGATGTTCCAACTGTTGCGGAGTCTGGCTTCCCGGGCTTCGATGCCGATTCGTGGGTCGCGATCGTGGCGCCGCGCGGCCTGTCTCCTGACGTCAAGGCACGTCTGGAGAAAGCACTGGCGCAAACCATGAAAGACCCGGATATCCGGAAACAACTGATGGCCAACGCGCTGGAGCCCTCCTACGCGGCGCCGGACCAGGTTAGCGCCATGATCGAGAAGGACCTGCCGCAGATGCGCGCCATCGCCCAAAAGGCCGGTATCCAGGCAAATTGAGCCGGGCATTTGCCGGCGCCTGCCGGCGCCAGTCAGGTCTTGCCGGGAAACGGCGCAAGCAAGTGCAACATCGAGCCCCGGCAATTGCGGGCGGCAGTCAATCCAGCGGAGTGCAACAGAGATGGAAACGCGTGACCGCTTCGGTTCCACCATTGCGACCGATCAAGCAGATCCCGAGGAGCTTCAGGAATGGCGCGACGCGCTCGACGGCGTGTTGTCTGCCTGGGGGCCGGAGCAGGGCAAGGAGCGCGCCTGCGCCATCCTGGACGCGCTGCTGGCGCATGCGGGGAAGCGCCGGCTGCAGTGGCGCCCCGCGCAGGTAACGCCATACCTGAACACCGTGCCGGTCGAGGCGCAGCCGCACTATCCCGGCGATATGGCGATCGAACAGCGCCTGTCGGCGATCCTGCGCTGGAACGCACTCGCCATGGTCGTGCGGGCAAACCGGACGCACGGCGAACTCGGCGGCCACATCGCAAGCTATGCCTCCGCGGCCGACCTGTTCGAGGTCGGCTACCAGCATTTCTTCCGTGGCCGTGGTGCTGCGCAAGGTGGAGATCTCGTCTTCTTCCAGCCGCACTCGGCACCCGGTGTCTACGCGCGCGCTTTCCTGGAGGGCCGGCTGGACGAGGCCTCGCTTTGCCACTACCGGCAGGAGATCGTTGCCGAAGGCCATGGCGTGCGCGGCCTGAGTTCCTATCCCCATCCCTACCTGATGCCGGATTTCTGGCAGTTTCCGACCGGGTCGATGGGCATCGGCCCGCTGAACGCCATCTACCAGGCGCGCTTCATGCGCTACCTGGAAAACCGGGGGTTGCAGCAGACCGGCGAGCGCCGGGTCTGGGGCTTCTTTGGCGATGGCGAGATGGACGAGCCGGAGTCGGTCGCGGCACTGACGCTGGCCGCCCGGGAAGGGCTGGACAACTGCACCTTCGTCATCAATTGCAATCTCCAGCGGCTGGATGGGCCGGTGCGCGGCAATGGGCGCATTGTCGATGAGCTCGAGGCCTTGTTCGCCGGGGCGGGATGGAACGTCGTCAAGTGCCTGTGGGGGTCGGAGTGGGATGCGCTGCTGGCGCGCGATCATGGCCATGCGATCAGCCGCGCGTTCGCGCAGACCGTGGATGGCGAGTTCCAGACGCTCTCGGCCAACGATGGCGCGTTCAATCGCGATCATTTCTTCAGCAAGACGCCAGCGTTGCGGGAGCTGGTGGAGCATCTCTCCAACGATGAGATCGACCGCCTGCGCCGGGGCGGCCACGACCCGGCGAAGATACACGCGGCATTCGCCGAAGCAGCGAAGCGCAACGGGCGGCCCTCCGTGGTGCTGGCCAAGACCATGAAAGGCTATGGCATGGGCGCCATCGCACAGGGCCGGATGACCACGCACCAGCAAAAGAAGCTCGGCCAGGACGATCTGCTGGCGTTCCGGGACCGGTTCCAGTTGCCGCTCTCCGACGAACAGGTTGCACAGGCCGCGTTCTACCGGCCAGCGCAGGACAGCCCCGAGATCCGCTATCTCCATGCCAGGCGTGCTGCCCTCGGCGGATATCTCCCTGAACGCAATCCAGCTGCCGAGGCGCTGCCGGTACCGGGGCTGGATGCCACCGCCGCATTCGCCTTGCACGCCAACGGCAAGGCGATGAGTTCCACCATGGCCCTGGTGCGATACCTGGGCGCCTTGCTCAAGGATCCGGTGCTGGGTCCGCGGATCGTCCCGATCGTCGCCGACGAGGCGCGCACCTTCGGCATGGCCAACCTGTTCCGCCAGGTCGGCATCTACGCGCCGTTCGGCCAGCTCTACCAGCCGGAGGATTCGGCGTCCATGCTGTCGTATCGGGAAGTCAAGGATGGGCAGATCCTGGAGGAGGGCATTACGGAAGCCGGCGCGTTGTCGTCGTGGACCGCGGCGGCCACCAGCTATTCGACGCACGGCCTCACCATGCTGCCGTTCTATATCTACTACAGCATGTTCGGCTTCCAGCGTGTCGGCGACCTGATCTGGGCCGCCGCCGACCAGCGGGCACGCGGGTTCCTGATCGGCGCCACCTCCGGGCGCACCACGCTTGGCGGCGAGGGCCTGCAGCACCAGGACGGTACGAGCCATCTGGCGGCGTCGACCATTCCGAACTGCCGCGCCTATGATCCGGCGTTCGCCGGGGAACTGGCCGTCATCGTCGACCACGGCATGCGCCGCATGGTCAGCGAACAGGCGGATGAGTTCTACTACGTTACCGTCACCAATGAACTTGTCGAGAATCCGAGCCTGCCGGCCGCTGCCCACGAGGGCGTGGTGCGGGGTATGTACCTGCTGCGGCGTGGCGCCGCATTGGCTCACCGTGTGCAGTTGTTCGGCAGCGGGGCGATCCTGGGTGAAGTGCTGAAGGCCGCGCAGCAGCTCGAGCAGGCGCATGGTATTGCCGCCGATGTCTGGAGCGTGACCAGCTACATCGAGCTGGCGCGCGAAGGGGCGGAACGCGAGCGCTTATGGCGCCATGGCGCCATTCCGGCCAACGACAGCTGGTTCGGGCAGCAACTCAAGGCGAGCAGCGGACCGATTGTCGCGGCCTCCGACTATGTCCGGGCGCTGCCGGAAATGGTCCGTGCCTTTGTGCCGCCGGGGCGCCGCTATGTGACGCTGGGTACCGACGGCTTCGGGCGAAGCGATTCGCGGGCGGCGCTGCGCCGCTATTTCGAAGTCGACGCCGCGGCCATCGTCCAGGCAAGCCTGAGGGCAGTCGGGGAGATACTCGCGGACGAAACCGCTAGCGAACGCAGGCACCTGGCTGAAGTGATATCGCTGGCTTCGATATAACTGCGCCAGCAGGCGGTCGCTGGTGTCCACCGCGATCTCGATCGACAGCAGCGGGAACAGCGCCTTGAGCCCCACCAGCGCCTCGGTCAGCCGGCCCGGGGACGCCGCCATGATGCTGCCCACCGCGAACCGGCCGGCGCTGCCGAGGCGCAGTTCGCCGAGGTCGCGGTTGAGCGCTTCCATGCTGCCCCGGATGCCGCGGAAGTACCCCATCACGCGCTCGCCCGCGGGATTGAGCTGCAGGCCCCGGCCCACCCGCTCGAACAGGGGCTGCCCGAGCGAATCTTCGAGTTCGTGGAGCATCTTGGTCGCGGCGGGCTGCGTGAGCCCAAGCTGGCTGGCGGCGGCTCTGAGGGTCTTGCGCTCCTCGATGGCAAGCATCAGCGCAATCTGGCGCATGCGCAGCCGGTTGAGCAGTTGCGGTGTCGAGTCTTGCTTGTCGATGGAGCCCATTGATTACTCCTGGTTATCGATCTATCAAGTTCTTTCAATATACTGTGATCAATCGCGTGGCTACTATGCGTTCAACCGGCGCAGCTTCCAAACCCATAAATAGAAACTGGAGACATTGATGAAAGCACTGATGGCTCGACCGCGCGTGCGATCGCGCCCAGCCTGCCAACGCCCGGCCACGAGGGCCGCCATGATGGCTTCCTGCCCGTGACCCCTGCCCCGGCAGCATCCCCAGCGGATGGCTGTCCCCGGGGCGGCAACCTCTTCCGCATGAACCACATCAAACTGCACTGACACCATGATCCCTTCGACAAAACCCGTGGTCGCGGTCACGCTGGGCGATCCCGCCGGCATCGGCGCCGAACTGATCGCCAGGCTGCTGGCCAGGCCGGAAGCGGCGGCCATCGCCAATATCGTGCTGGTCGGCGACCGCTGGCTGTGGCAGGACGGCCAACGCATCGCCGGTACCGACGTGGGGACGGACGAAGTGGCAACGCTGGCCGAGGTGCGGGGCAGGGCCGGCACCGCGCGGCCAGCCTTCCTCGCGGTGGACAGCATCGCGGCCGCCGATGTGCACCGCAGCCGGGCCGAGGCGCCGGGCGGGCGTTCGGTGCTGCAGGTGCTGGACCAGTGCATGGACGCGACGCTGGCCGGCGCCATCGACGCGATCTGCTTCGCGCCGCTCAACAAGCAGGCCATGAAGCTGGGGGGCCTGCGCCATGAGGACGAGTTGCACCATTTCGCCGAGCACCTGGGCGTGACCGGCTACTTCTGCGAGTTCAATACGCTCGGCGACCTGTGGACGTCGCGCATCTCGTCCCACGTGCCGCTCAAGGACGTCGCCAGCCATCTCAGCGTGGCGCGCATCGAGCAGGCGGCGGAGCTGATCTATCGCGCGCTGCTCGCCAACGGCGTAGCCACGCCTAAGGTGGCGGTGGCGGCCTTCAACCCGCATGGCGGCGATGGCGGCGTCTGCGGCCGCGAGGAGATCGACATCATCGAGCCGGCGGTGCGCGCCCTGCAGTCCCGCGCCTGGCCGACCGACAAGCCGTTCCACGGCCCTTTCCCGGCGGACACCATCTTCCTGAAGGCGCGGGCGGGCGAGTACCAGGCCATCGTCACCATGTACCACGACCAGGGCCAGATCGCGATCAAGCTGATGGGCTTCTCGCGTGGCGTGACGGTGCAGGGCGGGCTGCCGATTCCCATCACCACGCCGGCCCACGGCACGGCCTACGACATCGCGGGCCAGGGCAAGGCCAATGTGGAGGCAACCTGGCAGGCGTTCCAGATCGCCTGCCGCATGGGCGCGGCCCGCAACCGATCGGTGGGAATGCCTGCCTGAACCCGTTCCATGTCCCGGCGATCGCGCGGCCAGCCGGGCCGGGGATCACGGCGGGGGCCCGCCCTGGCAGCGGCTCGCCTTTCCCACGCTTACTGGTCAAGCTCCAGGCAGAGATACTTCATCTCGAGGTATTCGTCGATGCCATGGCGCGAGCCTTCGCGGCCGAGGCCGGATTGCTTGACGCCGCCGAACGGTGCCACCTCATTCGAGATCATGCCGGTGTTGATGCCCACCATGCCGTACTCCAGGGCTTCGGCCACCCGCCACACCCTCGCCAGATTGCGCGAGAAGAAATAGGCAGCGAGACCGAATTCGGTGTCGTTGGCCATGGCGATGGCTTCGTCGTCGTCCCTGAAGCGGAACAGGGGCGCCAGTGGGCCGAAGGTTTCCTCGCGCGCCACCCGCATCGTGGCGGTGGCGTCGGCCAGTACCGTGGGCTCGAAGAAGGTGCCGCCCAATGCGTGGCGCTTGCCGCCGACCAGCACGCGTCCTCCCTGGCCGAGCGCATCCGCGATGTGGCTTTCCACCTTGGCGACCGCGTCGGCATCGATCAGCGGACCTTGCGTCACGCCGCTATCCACGCCATGGCCGGGGCGCAACTCGCCCACCGCGCGCACCAGCCTCTTTGCGACTTCGTCGTACACCGCGTCGTGCACGTAGATGCGGTTCGCGCAGACACAGGTCTGGCCGCTGTTGCGGAACTTGGAGGCCAGGATGCCTTCCACCGCGCGGTCCAGGTCGGCATCGTCGAATACGATCAGGGGCGCATTGCCGCCGAGTTCGAGCGAGAGCTTCTTGACCGTGCCCGCGCATTGCGCCATCAGCAGCTTGCCGATCTCGGTCGAGCCGGTGAAGCTGAGCTTGCGCACCACCGGGCTGGCGCACAGCACGCCGCCGATCTGGACCGGGTCGCCGGTCACCACCTGCAGCACCCCGCGCGGCACGCCCGCTTCTTCGGCAAGGACGGCCAGTGCCAGCGCGGTCAGCGGCGTCTGTTCGGCCGGTTTCAGGATCATGGTGCAGCCCGCCGCCAGCGCCGGGCCGGCCTTGCGCGTGATCATCGCGGCCGGGAAGTTCCACGGCGTGATCGCCGCGCAGACGCCGACAGGCTGGCGCAGCACCAGCAGCTTCTGGCTGGCGCGCGGGCTGGACAGGACCTCGCCGTCCACCCGCTTTGCCTCCTCGCCGAACCACTCGAGGAAGGAGGCGGCGTAGGCCACCTCGCCGCGCGCTTCGGCCAGCGGCTTGCCCTGTTCGGCGGTCATCAACTGCGCCAGGTCTTCCTGGTGGGCCAGCATCAGGTCGGCCCAGCGGCGCAGCACGGCCGCGCGGGCCTTGCCGGTCAGGGCTTGCCAGGCCGGCAGCGCGCGCGCGGCGGCATCCACGGCTTGCCGGGTCTCGGTGGCGCCCGCCTTGGGAACGGTACCGATGAGGTCCTGCGTGGCGGGATTGCGCACGGCCAGCACTTCGCCATCGGCGGCGTGCGTCCATTCGCCGTCGATCAGGCAGGTGTCGCGCAGTAGTTTGGGTCTTTGCAATTGCATGATGGTCTGTCTCTTACTGGGTCAGTCCTGCCAGCGCCTGCGACAGCGTGCCCAGCGCGGCATCGAACTGCGCCTGCGGGATGGTGAGCGGATAGAGGAAGCGGATCACATTGCCGTACGTGCCGCAGGTCAGCAGAATCAGCCCGGCCGCCATGGCGCGCTGCTGCACCTGCTTGGCGAACTCCGGGGCCGGCTGGCCGGTCGCGGGATCGTGGAATTCCGCGGCGATCATGGAGCCGAGCCCGCGGATGTCGGCAATGGCCGGACAGTGCGGGCGGGCCTCATGCAGGGCGGCCTTCAGCTGGTTGCCAAGCGTGGTGGCGCGCTCGCACAGGCGCTCCTCGGCAATGGCGTCGATCACCGCGTGGGCGGCGGCCACCGCCAGCGGGTTGCCTGCATAGGTGCCGCCCAGGCCGCCGGGCAGCGCCGCGTCCATGACGTCGGCACGGCCACAGACCGCCGACAGCGGCATGCCGCCCGCGAGGCTCTTGGCCATGGTGACGAGGTCGGGTTGCACCGGGTAGTGCGACATGGCGAACAGTTCGCCGGTGCGGCCGAAGCCGGTCTGCACTTCGTCGGCGATCAGCAGGATGCCGTGGCGGTCGCAGAGCGCGCGCAGCTGCTGCATGAACGCCACCGGTGCCGGATGGAAGCCGCCTTCGCCCTGGACCGGCTCGATGATGATGGCCGCCACGCGTTGCGGGTCCACATCCGCCTTGAACAAGGATTCCAGCGCGTGGATCGATTGCCCGACGCTCACTCCGTGCAGCTCGCAGGGGAACGGGGCGTGGTAGACATCGCCCGGGAACGGGCCGAAGCCGACCTTGTAGGGGACGACCTTGCCGGTCAGCGCCATGCCGAGCAGGGTGCGGCCATGGAAGCCGCCGGAGAAGGCGATGACGCCGGCCCGGCCGGTGTATGCCCTGGCGATCTTCACCGCGTTTTCGACCGCTTCCGCGCCGGTCGTGAACATCGCGGTCTTCTTGAGCCCGTCGATCGGCACCAGGGCGTTGATGCGTTCGGCCAGCGAGACGTAGCTCTCGTACGGCACGACCTGGTACGCGGTATGGGTGAAGCGCTCGAGTTGCGCCGCAATGGCCTGCATCACGCGCGGATGGCGGTGCCCCGTATTGAGCACGGCGATACCGCAGGCAAAGTCGGTGTATTCGCGGCCTTCCACGTCCCAGAGCGTGGCGTTCTCGGCGCGGTCCGCATAGAAATCGCACATCACGCCGACCCCACGCGGGGTGGCAAGGGCGCGGCGCTGGTTCAGTTCAAGGTTCTTCATCAGGTCTCCATGGGGCTGGCTGTAGCGGGAGTCGCCGGCCGGTGGCACGGCGACGCAGTGTGCATTTCAACCTCCTTTGGCACTACAATCCAGTACCGCATTGACAAATCCGATGGTGCCAATTGAGATCCATCTGTGGCGACCTGCTACTTCAGCGTCTTGGCCCCGAAGGCCCCAAGGCCCTCGCCAGACCGCTGAACCGTAGCCTCTACGAGTGCATTCGGGGGGCGATTCTCGACGGCAGCCTGGGTCCGGCGACGCGCTTGCCGCCGTCGCGCGACCTGGCCGCCGAGCTTGGGCTATCGCGCAATACCGTGATGTTCGCCTATGAGCAGTTGCTGGCCGAGGGCTATGTCCATGCCCGCACCGGCAGCGGTACCTTCGTCGCGGCGACCGCGCCGGAGGCCTACCTCAATGCCGTATCGGCCGAGGCCGATGCGGTCCAGGCGCAGCCCATGCCGGGCTTGTCTCCCCGCGGCCTGGAACTGCTGGCCAATGCGTCGGCTTCCCCATCGCAATGGGGTGCGTTCATGCCGGGGGTGCCCGACGTGACGCGCTTTCCACACCGGCGCTATGCCCAGATCGCGGCGCGCCTGTGGCAGCAGCCGCCACCCGAGTGGCTCAGCTATTGCCACGGCGGCGGCTTGCCCGCCTTGCGCGAGGCCGTGGCGACCCACCTGCGGGTGGCGCGCTCGGTGCGCTGCGATGCCTCCCAGGTCCTGATCACCGAAGGCATCCACCAGGCCATCGACCTGGTGGTCCGCCTGCTCGGCATGTCGGGCGAGCAGGCGTGGGTGGAGGAACCGAGCTACTGGGGTATCCGCAGCCTGTTGCAGGTGAGCGGCATCGGCATGGTGCCGATGCCGGTGGATGACGAGGGCCTGGCCTTGCCTGCGCAAGGCAGCGGCGCGGCAGGGCCGGCGCCGCGCTTTATCTTCGTCACGCCGTCGCACCAGTATCCGCTCGGCGCGGTGATGAGCCTGACGCGCCGGCGCGCCTTGCTGGAGTTCGCCAGGCGCCGCGGCAGCTGGATCGTGGAAGACGACTACGACAGCGAATTCCGCTTCTCCGGGCAGCCCATCCCTTCATTGCAAGGCATGGAGCCGGATGCGCCGGTGATCTACATCGGCACCTTCAGCAAGACCTTGTTCCCCGGGCTGCGCATGGGATACATGGTCCTGCCGCGCAGCCTGGCAAGCGCCTTCCAGACCGCGCATTCCGAGCTGTACCGGGCCGGGCACCTGATGACGCAGGCCACGGTGTCCGAGTTCATGCGGGCCGGCGACTATGCCGCCCACATCCGCCGCATGCGGCTGCTGTACGGCCGCCGCCGCGCCATCCTGGCGAGCCTGATCGAACGCTACCTTGGCGCCGGGGCGCTGCATGCCTATGGCAGCAATGCCGGCCTGCACCTGGTGCTGCGCCTGCCCGACGACGCGGACGACGTCGGCATCGCGAACGAAGCCGGCCGGCGGGGCATCCTGGTCAGGCCGCTGTCGCGCTATTTTCTCGGCAGCGCCGTGCAGCGCGGCTTGCTGCTGGGCTATGCATGCGTGCCGGAGGAGCGGATCGGGCCCGCGTTCGAGACCCTGCTCGGCTGCCTGAGGGCGTGATGCCCGGCCGGCCGCCGGCGTCTACCGCATGCGGTACCACGCGCAGCCGTCGTCGCCGGTTTTCATGACGGCTTCGCCACGGTGCAGCAGGTAGTTCAGGTGCGCCACGCTTTCGCCGGTGGCCATGCCCAGCAGGTTGGGTTCCGAGCCGATCGGGCGGGAGAACAGTTGCGGGAACACATCCACCGCGCGCCTGGGTTCGGCGAGTGCGCCGCGCAGGCGGTCGAGCGCCTGGTGCTGGCTGCGCATCAGGTGCTCGAGCCGCGCATGCAGGCCGCGGAACGGCTCGTTATGCGACGGCAGCACCAGCACATCGTCGGGGATCTCCCGCCGCAGCTTGCCCAGGGAGGCCAGCCAGTCGGCCATGGGATCGGCATCCGGCTCGGTCGGGAAGACGGAGACATTGGACGAGATCCGGGGCAGGACCTGGTCGCCCGAGATCAGCAGTTTCAACTCGGGGCTGTAGAAACAGGCATGCTCCGGCGAATGCCCGTTGCCGACCACCACGCGCCATTGATGGGCGCCGATGGTCAGGAACTCGCCGTCGCGCAGGCGGCGGAAACTATCCGGCAGGGCATGCACGAACTTGCCAAATCCGCCGAAGCGGGCGCGGTAGCCTTCGATGGCCTCTTCCGTCCAGCCGGCCCGCCGGTAGAAGCTCTCGCCGTCGGCGGGCGCCTCGCGCCCGGTGTCGGCGGCCAGCACCCGGCACATCAGGTATTCCAGCCGCGTCATCCACAGCCGGCAGCCGAACTTGCGGGTCAGCCAGCCGGCCATGCCGACGTGGTCGGGGTGCATATGGGTGACGAACAGGCGCGTCAGCCCGCCCTGCGCCAACGCGCCGCCTTCGGCGAAGAGGTCGCGCCAGGCCGCGGCGGTCTCGCTGGTCTGCAGGCCGGAATCGAATGCTGCCCACCCGTCGCCGTCGCGCACCGCCCACAGGTTGATGTGGTTCAGGCCAAGCGGCATCGGCATGCGCAGCCACAGTACCCCGGGCGTAATTTCGCGCGCCAGGCCCGGCGCGGGTGGATCGCCGCATGGGTAATCCAGATTGGGCTTGTTGTCGGGGGAGGGGACGAGGGTCTTGTCGTTCATTGTTTGTTCGCCGTCAATCGTTAACCGTTAACCGCCTGTTGCCGCCTGCTAAGCACCTGGGATCGCGAAAAGGCCGATCCTCCGGTTAAGGATCATAAGGTGCCTTCGCCCTTGATGCACACCAAAGTTGCAAGCGGGGCCATGGTCCGAACCGGATCAAGTCTGTCGGAAGTCACCCGCGGCGCCATCCGTGCGAAGGGGGTGGCTTCCGCGGAATCCTGCGCGGGGGAGGCCGCGATGACGATGTGGGGCTGATCAAACGTAAAATACCCCAATGCCGCCAGCAACAGGCGACACACAACGAGCAACAGGTTCCCAAGGCAGCAGCGTGGTTCAACTTCAACAGGGTTTCCTTCTGACCCGGCATTGGCGCGATACGCCGGCGGGCACGGAGATCGAATTCTGGCTGGCAAGCGACGCCGGCCCCCGGCATATCCGCCTCGCGCCGCAACCCTCCGTGGCGTTTATCCCGGCGGAGCAAAGCGAGCAGGCGGCGCTGCTGTTGCGCGGCGAGCGCCAGTTCGAACTGCGCCCCTTGCCCCTGCGCGATTTCCATCAGCGGCCCGTGCTGGGCCTGTATTGCCAGCAGCACCGCCAGCTGATGAAGCTGGAGAAGCTGTTGAGGGAAGGGGGCGTCAATGTCTATGAAGCCGATATCCGCCCCCCGGAACGCTACCTGATGGAGCGGTTCATCACCGCGCCGGTCTGGTTCAGCGGCGAGCCCAATGGCGACGGCCCGCTGCTCAACTGCCAGATGAAGCCGGCGCCGGCCTATCGCCCGCCGTTGAAGCTGGTGTCGCTGGATATCGAAACCACCGCTCACGGCGAGTTGTACTCCATCGCGCTGGAAGGCTGCGGCCAGCGCCAGGTCTATATGCTCGGCACGGCGAACGGGGACGAGCCCGCGCTGGACTTCGCGCTGGAGTACTGCGACAGCCGCCAGTTGCTGCTGGAGAGGCTGAATCAATGGATTGCCCGGCACGACCCCGATGCGATCATCGGCTGGAACCTGGTGCAGTTCGATCTGCGCGTGCTGCAGGAACATGCGGAACGGTTCCAGGTCCCGCTGCGGCTTGGCCGTGGCGGCAGCGTGCTGGAATGGCGCGAACATGGCTTCCAGCAGAACCATTTCTTTGCCTCCGCCGCCGGCCGCCTGATCATCGACGGCATCGAGGCGCTGAAGTCTGCGACCTGGACCTTCCCGTCCTTCAGCCTGGAGTACGTGGCGCAGACCCTGCTGGGCGAGGGGAAATCGATCGACAACCCCTATCAGCGCATGGCGGAGATCGACCGCATGTTCGCGCAGGACAAGCCGGCGCTGGCGCGCTACAACCTGAAGGACTGCGAGCTGGTGACCCGCATCTTCGCCAGGACCGAGCTGCTGACCTTCCTGCTCGAGCGCGCGACGGTCACCGGCCTTGCCGCGGACCGCAGCGGCGGGTCGGTCGCCGCCTTCACGCACCTCTATCTGCCGCTGATGCACCGCCAGGGCTACGTGGCGCCGAATGTCGGCGAACTGGCGGCGCAGGCCAGTCCGGGCGGCTTCGTGATGGACTCCCGGCCCGGGCTGTACGAGTCGGTGCTGGTGCTGGACTACAAGAGCCTGTATCCCTCCATCATCCGCACTTTCCTGATCGATCCGGTCGGGCTGGTGGAGGGGATGCTGCATCCGGGCGACAGCGATTCGGTGCCGGGTTTCCGCGGCGCGCGTTTCTCGCGCAGCAAGCATTGCCTGCCGGCCATCGTCGAGCAGGTCTGGCAGGGGCGGGAGGCGGCCAAGCGCCAGCAGAACAAGCCGCTGTCGCAGGCGCTGAAAATCATCATGAATGCGTTCTACGGCGTGCTGGGATCGAGCGGCTGCCGCTTCTTCGATCCGCGCCTGGCGTCGTCGATCACCATGCGCGGCCATGACATCATGCGCCAGACGCGCGAACTGATCGAAGCCGAGGGCTATGCGGTCATCTACGGCGATACCGACTCCACCTTTGTCTGGCTGAAGCGCGCACATACGGAGGAACAGGCTGCTGCCATCGGCCGCGCGCTGGTCCAGCATGTCAATCAATGGTGGCGGCAGCGCCTGCGGCAGGAATTCGGCCTGGAGAGCGCGCTGGAGCTGCAATTCGAGACGCATTACCGGCGCTTCCTGATGCCCACCATCCGCGGCGCCGAGCAGGGCAGCAAGAAGCGCTATGCAGGCCAGATCGTCAGGGCCGACGGCAGCGACGAGATCGTCTACAAGGGACTGGAAACGGTGCGCACCGACTGGACGCCGCTGGCCCAGCATTTCCAGCAGGAGCTTTACCAGCGTATTTTCAGGCAGCAGCCATACCGGGACTATGTGCGCGACTATGTCGAGCGCACCATGCGGGGGGAGTTCGACGATCAATTGGTGTACCGCAAGCGGCTGCGCCGCGACCTGGAGGACTACCAGCGCAATGTGCCGCCCCACGTCCGCGCGGCCCGCACCGCCGATGAATTCAACCGCCAGCAGGGCCGGCCCCTGCAATACCAGAACGGCGGCTGGATCAGCTATGTCATGACCGTCGCCGGTCCGGAGCCGCTGGAAACCCGGCAATCGGCGATCGACTATCACCACTACCTGACGCGCCAGCTGCAGCCGGTGGCGGAAGCCATCCTGCCGTTCCTGCACGAGGACTTCGCCACGCTGGTGACGGGGCAGATGGCTTTGTTTTAAAGATAAGGCAATGAGATGACGCGAGGCCGGCCGCGCAGGCATTGCCGGCCCGGCCTTCGTGCGCCGCGCAAGCCTCGGAAACCAGGCATCCAATGCGTGCGAACAAATACCTGCCGCCGCTCGCAGGGCTTTTGACATGGGTCAAGTGGTCTGACGGCGCGCACGGCTAAGATGGGTTCTGTCATGGAGATGCGGGGGCGCTCTTCATGACTTGTCTACCCGTTTCCAGAACACGGAAACTTGGCCCGCGCCACGCAAGTGGGGCGGGCTTTTTTACGTTGTTGGCCGATCAGCGGGAGGGTGTATCCGAGTCTCCGCGTTGCCGCGCCCAACTTCAGGTTCCGACTCAAGGGTGCGCTTGACTTCCCCGCAGGTGCGCCCGTACGGCACCACAAGCCTTACCGGCTGGGATGGCCATGCGTCCGTCGCGCTTGCGACAATTGGCTGCGCCGCGAATAGCGCGAGCAGCATGGGCGCGCCCAGGCGCGGGAGATTCAGGGATTGCATTGCATTGGTCCGCTTCGAGGCCCAGCCGATGGCACAGGACAGCAGCAAGACTCCCCAGCAAGGCAGGTCGCGCAGAGGCGGGTAAGCGGGCATGCCATGTCCCCTTCCGATGAATACCGTGCATCGCGGCAAGCGGCAGGTTCGTTTTTGCATGGTTTGCGCTTGCTGGCGCAAGACCGCCGTCACGCTCCGGCCGTACCAGCGGCGCGGGCCGCGACACCGGCTAGTCCAGGCTCAGATGGGATGTCCGGATGACTTCGCCCCAACGCTCGCGCTCGGCTGCGACAAATGCCGTGAAGTCGGCACGCGGCTGGCCGCCTGGAATGCCGCCCATGTTCCTGATCTGCGCGATCATGTCCGGGTCGTGCATGACGGCGGCAAGCCGCATCTCCAATTGGGCGACGATCGCGGGCGGCGTCTTCGCCGCGACAAAGATGCCGACCCAGGCCGTCGACAGGAAGTTGTCGAAACCGAGCTGCGCCATGGTTGGCACATCTGGCAGGCTGGGCACGCGTTGCGCGCTGGTCACCGCGAGCGCGCGGAGCTTGCCAGCCCGTATATAGGGCAAGGCCTGGGTCAGATTATCGAACTGGAAGCTTGTTTCGCCGGCCAGCAGCGCGGTGGTGGCCGGCGTGGAACCGCGATATGGCACGTGGATGGCATCGGTGCCGGTGCGCAACTTGAAAAGCTCCCCGACCAGATGGCTGGTCTGGCCGATCCCGGCGGAGCCGAAGGAGAATCTGCCAGGCTGCTGCTTCAGTTGCTGCGTCAGCTCGGATACGCTCCTGACCGGGGACTGCGCATTCACGACCAGCACATTGGGAAAGGCAATGACGTCGGTGATCGGGATCAGGTCTGCCGGCTTGTACGGCAACTGCTTGTAGGCACTGTAGTTGATTGCCTGCGGCCCGACATTCCCGCTTAGCAAGGTGTAGCCATCGGCAGCGGCGCGTAGCGCGGCCTGCGTACCAATGATGCCGCCGCTGCCAGGCCGGTTGTCGACGATGATGGCCTTGTCAAGGCGCGCCCCCAGCTTCTGTGCCAGCAGGCGGATCGGGATGTCGATGGTGCCGCCGGCAGCGCCAGGCACGATGATGGTGACCGCTCGCGCGGGCCAGGCCGCATCCGGCTGCGCGCCGGCAGCCGGATGCGTCGTGGCGGCCAGCAGGCAGGCAAGCGTCAGGCGTCTTGCCGGGCAGAATCCTTGCATGTCCCTTGTCTCCTTTTTTATCTTTAATCACCGGATGACTTCACACTTCGCGTTGCGCGCCGGCAGCCACGAAGCGGCCGAGGTGCGTTGCCGCATTGCCCAGTAGCAGGTCGTTCGCCACCAGCCGCTTGCTGTAATGACTGATCGGCGTTTCGTCTTGCAGCCCGATTGCCCCGTGCAGTTGCAGGACGTCGAAGGCAATGGCGCGGGCAGCCGTGCCGGTCATGTACTTGGCGGCGGCGGTCCGGCGCTTGCGTTCTGCCGGCGCTGCCGTGGTCCAGCCAGCCATCGCCTCCTGCGCCAGATGGCGCGCGCGATTCCAGGCGCGATAGTGGTCGACCACGCGGTGCGCAAGCGCTTGCTGTTCCGACAGCGTCTGGCCAAACTGTTTGCGCGTGCGCATGTACTCGACCGTAAGGGCAAGCGCGCGCCGCATGGCGCCAAGGCTCTCCGCGCACAAGGCAATCGTGGTCAGGGCCAACGCATCGTCGAGGGCCGCGGTGGCTTGTCCGGTGTCCGCGAGCCGTGCGGATGGCGCCAGCGCGACACCATCCAGACGCATGTCGGATGCGCTGCGTCCGTCGTGGAGTTGATAGGCACGCATGGCGACACCGCTGGCGTGGGCCGGTATGTGGAATAACCCGAGGCCGCCGTCGCCAAGGCGCGCCGCGACAACGAGGTGTTGCGCCTGGCTTCCTCCCATCACCATGCCGTTCGCGCCATCCAGCCGCCATTTCCCGCCGTCGCGATGGGCAACGATCGGAGAACGCGACCTGTCAGCGTCGCAGGCAAGCGCACAGCGCCCTTCACCGCTGGCGAGCACGGCCAGCAGGCGGTCACGGCCATCGCCGGACGGCAGGGCAAGCACGGCTTGCGTGGCAAGTACCGCGCTCCAGAGGACCGGTTCGACGACCAGGGATTCGCCCAGGATCTCCAGCAGGGGCAGAAGGTCGGCGATGGTGCCTCCCAGGCCGCCATCGCGCTCGGGAATCAGCAGGCCGGCGAGGCCGAGCCCGGCAAGGCCAGCCCATGCCGCTTCGTCGCAGCCGCCGTGCGCGGCCACGATCCGCTGCCGGTGCGCGAAGCCATAGTGCTTTTCCAGCCACCGGCGCACGGCATCGCTCATCATGGCCTGCTGTTCGCTCAGGTGGCCGGTGGGCGGACGGTCGATTTCCGTCGTGCCGCCGAAGATCGACCTGGCGATGATCTGGCGCTGAATCTCGGACGATCCGCCGGCAAGCGAACTGCCCCGGTACCGCCACATATGCAGGGTGAGATTGCCGGCATGCATGGCGGAGTACGGCGTTGGGCTGGGCTTGCCGTCGATCGCACCGGGGTCGAACGGCAAGGTGGCGGTGCCTAGCGCATCCATCTTGAACAAATGCAGATCCTGCAGCAGTTGAATGCCATCGAGCTTCAGCAGCGAGGCTTCCAGTTCCGGGCTCGCGCCTTGCCCGGCCAGCCGGACGGCAGGCCACCAGGCGGCCTCGAGGGCGCGCATTCTGATGTCCAGCACGGCATGGCGGCGCGCAAGCAAGGCCCGCTCCACCGCCGTGGACGGTTCTTCGCCTTGATCGGCAACCAGTGCCGCGGCGCTGGCCAGCTCGGCCTTGCATTCGGCCACGCGGGCGACGAACAGGCGCTCGATCACCAGCAGCCCCTTCGCAATGGCCCACCCGCCATGCTCGGTGCCAACCAGGTTGGCGGCGGGCACGCGCACATCGTCGAAGAACATCTGCACGTGGAGGTTGGAACCATTGATGTAGCGGATCGGGCGAATCGTCACGCCGGGGGAGTGCAGATCGATCAGCAGCACGGAGATACCATTCTGCTTGCGTAGCGCCGCCGGATCGGTACGCACCAGTACGAGCGCCCAATTGGCCCAGTGCCCCAGGCTTTGCCAGATCTTGCTGCCATTGACCACCCATTGCTCGCCGTCGCGCCGCGCCGTGGTACGTAGCGAGGCGAGATCGGAACCGGCCTCGGGTTCGGAATAACCCTGCGCCCAGAAGTCATCGAAGCTGAGCATGCCGGGCAGGAAGCGCCGGCATTGCTCCGGTGTTCCATGGCGGATCAGCGTGGGGCCGATGGTGTCGATGCCAAGGTTTTCGACATACGGCGCGTCGCTGGCGGCGAGCTCCTCGCGAAAGACCGCCTGCTCCACCAGCGACCAGCCCGGGCCGCCGTGCTCGGGTGGCCAGCCTGGGGCCGCCCACCCGCGCGCATGCAAGATGCGCTGCCAGCGTGCTGCTTGCTCCTTGGTGACAAGGCAATGGGCCTGCGTGGCGGCGCGGATGTCCGCCGGCACCGCGTCGCGCAGGAAGCTGCGGACGCTCTCGCGCAAGGCAAGGAGAGGTTCACTGTCGGATGCATGTGGCATGGGCGGATAACGCATTGTTGATGACTCCACCGCCGCGGTCCGCGGCGAGTACGGGCTATCGGCTATCGGACTTGCCAGGACGGCTTGCGCTTCTCCACGAATGCGGCGATACCTTCCTTCGCGTCGTCTGTCGCCACCACATTGCCGAAGCTCTCCACCGCGGTAGCGACGCCGCGCCGGTAGTCGTTGTCATTGGCGCGCATGAAGGCCTTGCGTCCCATCTTCATGACGACCGGGGATTTCGCGCACAAGGTCTGGGCGAGCGCCCGGGCCTCGCGCATGACGTCCTGCTCGGGCACCACGCGGCTGACCAGTCCGAGGGACATGGCCTCGGCGGCATCGAACGCGCGTCCGGTGAAGAGCAGGTCGAATGCCCGGTGACGGCCGATCACGCGCGGCAGGTGCGTGTAGTGGATGGCGGGCGTCAGCCCGACGTCGATTTCCGGGTAGCCGAAGGTAGCCGTCTCGGCGGCAACGATCATGTCGCAGGAGATCGCGAGCGTCATGCCGCCGCCGCGGGCGGTGCCGTTTACCGCGGCGATGGACGGCTTGCCGAGGTTGAACTGCGCGTCGCACAGTTCGTTGTACAGCTTGTCGACCAGGCCATAGATGCGTGCCGGCGGTGCCCCATGCAGCGCATCCAGCCGCAGCCCGGCGCAGAAGCGCCGGGGCAGGGCGCTGCCCAGGATGACGGCCCTGACCGAATCGTCCTGGGCCGCGCGCCGCAGCGCGCGCAGCATGTCATCGATCATGGCCTCGTTCAAGGCATTGACCGGTGCGCTATCGAGGAGGATTTCCGCGACCCCGTCGCGTACTTCATAGTTGACCGATGGCATGGCTACTCCTGACGTGATGCGGCCTTGGAGGGGCGGCCGGCGTTGCCGGTATCGGCGCAGGCAACCACGCCGTGCGCCTTGAGCCGTTCGATGGACTCGAGGGGATAGCCCGCCTGCAACAGGATCTCGTCCGTGTGCTGGCCGAGCAAAGGCGGCGCGCGGTGCACCTGCCGGCTGCCGCCGCGAAAGCGAACGGGCAAGCCCATATTCCTGAGCTTGCCCAGCACCGGATGCTCGGACTCGGCGATCAGCGCGCGTTCGGCCACCTGCGGGTGGTCCAGCGCCTGGTCCAGCGTGTGAATCGGCGAGCAGGCCACGCCAGCCTTGCGCAGCGCGTCCAGCCAGTAGGCAACCGGCTGGGTCCGGATACGCGCCTGGACCATCTCGACCGTTTCGGCGAAGTGCTCGACACGGGCCGCGTTGGTGGCGAAGCGCGGTGTGTCGGCCATATCCTGCAGCCCGGCGACCGGGCAGAAGCGCCGCCACTGCGCGTCGTTGCCGACGCCGATCATCACCGGCCCGTCGGCCGCGTCGAACACCTGGTAGGGCGCCATGGCCGGATGCGCGGTTCCCATTGGCCGCGGCACCTTGCCGCTGAGCCAGTAGTTCTGGGCCAGATATCCCATGAAGCCCATGGCCGTATCCAGCAGGGACACCTCCAGGTGCATGCCGCGGCCGGTCTTCTGCCGCTCGATCAGCGCGGCCAGGATGCCGCTGAATGCATGCATGCCGGTGCCCAGGTCCACCGGCGAAAAACTGGCGCGCGCATGCTGGCCGCCGGCCTGGCCCATGGTGCTGATCATGCCGCTGAATGCCTGCAGCATGACGTCGTAGCCGGGCTCCTGGCCCAGGGGCCCCGTGCGTCCGTAGCCGGAGATCTCGCAGTAGATCAGGGCCGGGTTCAGCGCGGACAGCGTGTCGTAGTCCACGCCGAGCCTGGCGGCGGCGCCACCGCCGAAGCCTTGCAGCACGACATCCGCCTTGGCCGCCAGCGTCTGCACGATCTGCCTGCCCTCACCGGTCTTGAGGTCGACGGCGAGGCTGCGCTTGTTGTGGTTGACGGCGAGAAAGGTCGCGGACTGCCCGCGATCCTGCGGCAGCCAGGTGCGCGTATCGTCGCCGCTGCCGACCGGTTCGACCTTGATGACTTCGGCGCCAAGTTCGCCCAGGTACTGCCCGCACAAGGGGCCGGCAAGCACCTTGCTCAAATCGAGGACGCGAATGCCCTGCAATGCAATCATGAATGTGTCTCCGGAACAGGTCGGCGGCGGACCCCGCCCGGGATCGGGGGCGCAGGTCCGGCGTGGTGTCGTTGCAATGGCAAGCCGGGTGGCTATTCGGGCTTGATGTCGATGGAGCGGGCCAGGGCCGTCCAGCGCGCGGCGTCACGATTCACATAGGCTTGCAGATCGGCGGGCGCGATGCGAAACGGCTCGGCCCCCCGCGCAATCAGCGCGCTGCCATAGGCCGGATCGCTTGCGCTTTGCGCCACGGCCTGGCGCAGGGTCTCGACAACGGCGGGCGGCGTCTTCGCGGATGCCTGCAAGGACAGCCAGAACTTCAGGTCCAGCGCCGGATAGCCGGCCTCCTGGAGCGTAGGCACATCCGGTAGCAGGGGCGAACGCGCAGCGGAGGTGATCGCCAGCGCTTTCAGCTTGCCGCCGTGTATCTGGCCGATGGAGGTGGTCATGCTGTCGAAGAGGAAATCCACATTACCGGCCATGACATCGGTGCTTGCCGGCGCGCTGCCCTTGTAGGGCACGGCAACCGCGGAGAAGTCCGCGGCCTTCTGGAGCAGCGCGCCATAGATATGCGGGGAGCTGCCGGCGCCGAAGGTAGCGTAGGTGAGATTGTCCGGCCGCTGCCTGCCGACGCGGACCAGGTCCGCCAGGGTGTTGGCGCCCAGCTTGGCCGGATGCACCACAAGCACGTTCGGCACCGTCGCGACCACGCCGATGGCCACCAGGTCGCGTTGCGGGCGAAACCGCAGGTCGGGGAACAGCAGCGGATTGACGGCGTGCATGCCGACCGTGTTGAGCAGCAGCGTATAGCCGTCGGGTTTGGCATCGAGCACGCTCTGCGTGCCGAGATTGCCGCCGGCGCCGGGCTTGTTCTCGACGATCACCGGCTGGCCGAGCCGATTGCCCAGCGGTATGGCAATCAGGCGTGCCACGAAGTCTCCGGGGCCACCCGCCGCGAACGGGACGACCAGCCGGATCGGCCGCGACGGCCATTGATCTGCATGGAGCGGCCGGGTGAGCAAGGATGCGGCTGCGCCCGTCAGGAAAGTACGGCGGCTGAGTCCCATTGCGTCTCCGTGGATTATCTGTCTTGGCGTCCGCGTGCATTGCGCGGAAGCTGGCTTTACTATGGGCTTCGGTACCCTATATGTCCAAGATAGTATTTTGATACTCAGTATATTTTTGTGATATACCCGGCCGGATCTTGCGGAGACTTGCTCATGTCGATCGATGTACGTGGACTCAGGTGTTTTCTGGCGGTGGTGTCGGCGGGATCGATTTCCCGGGCCGCGGAGAACATGCATCTGGCGCAACCGGCGCTGAGCCTGCAGATCAAGCACATCGAGCAGGAACTGGGCGTGGCCCTCTTCATGCGCAGCCACAAGGGCGTCGTCCCCACCGCGGCGGGGCTGAGGTTCGAGAGCCACGCCAGGGATATCCTCAAGCGGCTCGACGTCGCCTGCGAGGACGTGCGCGACCTCGTGACCGATCCCTCCGGCCGGGTCGCAATCGGCCTGCCGCAATCCATGGCGAAGATCCTGACCGTGCCGCTGGTGCGCGAAGCCATCCGGCGCTGGCCAAAGGTCCGGTTGCAGGTGGTGGAGCTCAGCACCGGGTATATCCCGGATCATCTGCTGAGCGGGCGCATCGATATCGGCCTGACCTTCCGCGCGGATGCCGGCTCCGGCCTGCTGTTCGAGCATGTGGTCGACGAGGATCTGGTCCTGCTGGCCCCCCCGGGGCAGTTCGCCGATGCGCGCAAGCCCGGAGCCGGCCTGACGAAGACAGTCCGGCTCAAGGACCTCCACCGCTTCCCCATGATCCTGCCTGCGGGCGAGCATGGCCTGCGGACCTTGATCGATGGCTATCTGCGCGCCCATCAGGTCGAACTCCCGGTGCTGGCGGAGGTCAACGCCATCCCGCAGCTCATCAATCTTGCCGCGGCAGGCGTGGGGTGCACGATCCTTTCCTACGCATCGGTCTGCGCGGAACTGCACGATGGCTTGCTGTCAGCGGCGCGCATCACCCATCCGGGCATGTCGCGCCCGGTCTACCTGTGCCGCTCCGCCACCATGCCGCCGTCGATCGCGGTCTCGGCCGTGCTGGACCTGCTGATGGAAACGGTTCGCGCGCTGATCGCCGACGGGCAGTGGCCGGCCCGGGTGAGCAGGGCGGGCTGCTGACGCCTGGCCTGCGTTTTGCCACAGAAGGAAGATCGCGTGGAAAGCGAGATACTCAGGTAACGGGTGGAACCGGGTTCGGGACGGGCAGGGCGGCTGGATTCTGGAGCCGGCCGGCGCGGCCTTCTGGATGCTGGCAAATGGGCGGACGTTTTTCCACATCGTAGGCCACAGGCCATGGTCGTCACGCCGGCAGAAGAACGCACCCATGCGCGTGCTGGCCACCTCGGGCGCGCGCAAGCCACCAAGGTACAGCACGCTCAGCAGCCAGCGGTAGCGCGCCGCGTGCAGGCGAGAGCGGCTTGGGGGCCAGGCAGCCGGCGTCGAGCAGTCAGGCGAACTGGCCATCAAGGATCAACGGGGAGTAGTGTATTCCCTATAGGTAATCCTACGTATCGCTTTAAGTGGCAGGACGAATTTACCCCCATCGCGCGTCCCTCTAACCTTGACTCAGGGAGCGATCGCGCCATTGGCCACCCAGGGAATTCGACTCGATGAGGAAGAATTTCTGGAAAGCCGAAGCAGTGTTGAGCGAAGGCACGCTGGCGGCGGCGATCGCGCGCTACCGGCAGCGTCCATTGCCAGCAATGCTGGCGGGAAGCGATGGAAGGATGCCAGGGCAACAGAAGTCCTGCCGAATTTCAACACACGAGGAGATAAAGAATGTCAGAGTTCACTACGCAAGAATTACTGGACCATGTCAAATCCAGGCAGATTTCCCCTGGCAACGAACGGGTGCGAGCCATTACTGCGCGGATCGTGGGCGATCTATTCCACACGATCGACGATTTCGACGTCAAGCCGGATGAATTCTGGGCCGCGGCAAAATGGTTGTCGCAGTTGGGTGAAGCCGGCATGGTCGGACTGATTACCGCCGGCCTCGGCTTTGACCGCCTGCTGGATATTCGCGAAGACGAAGCCGATTTGGCTGCAAGCCGCGCGCTTGGCACCCCGCGTGCCATCGAGGGGCCGTTGTATATCGCCGGAGCACCGTTGTATCAAAGGGAGGTGCGGCTGGATGAAGGCAACGAAGGTAAGGGAGAGACGTTTGTGATGGAAGGCCGTGTGCTTGGCCTGGATGGCCAGCCGGTGCCCGACGCGCTGGTCGATGTCTGGCACTGCAATGAACTGGGCCGGTATTCGCATTTCGATCCGTCGCAGCCGGAATACAATCTCCGCCGCCGTATCGAAACCGATGCCGAGGGCAACTATCGCTTCCGCAGTTTCTTGCCGCCGGGCTACGCCATCCCGCCGGACAGCCCGGTCTCCGAGCTCTTCGCGTTGCTGGGCCGCCACGGCAACCGCCCGGCCCACATCCATTTTATGGTCTCCGCGGCCGGCAAGCGCGCGCTGACGACTCAGATCAATATTCCCGGCGATACCTTTATCGACGACGATTTCGCCTTCGCCACGCGTGGGGGCTTGATCGTGTCTCTCGATAAGGTCGACGATGTGTCGGCTTACGCCTCCCTGGGCGTCACCGCGCCCTTCACGCGTGCGAAGTTCGACTTCGTGCTTCAGGATGCGCAGGCAGCGGCAGAGGAAGTGCCGGGCGGGCGCTATACAAAGGCGGCCTGACATCGCTGCAGGGCCGTGCGGCGCCAGCGCTCGCGA
>NZ_JARJLM010000653.1 GCF_029335485.1 Cupriavidus basilensis | reverse complement strand
TCGGCCGGCGCATCGACGCGCTGGAAGAGCGCCTGGGCGTCAAGCTGCTGCTGCGCACCACCCGCAAGATCAGCCTGACCTTCGAAGGCTCGGCCTTCCTGGAAGACTGCCAGCGCATCCTCAACGACCTGCACAACGCCGAGGCCAGCGTCTCGGCCGGCGGCGTCAAGGCCAGCGGCCACCTGCGCGTGACCGCGCCGGCCGGCTACGGGCGCAAGCACGTGGCGCCGCTGGTGCCCCTGTTCATCGAGTCGCACCCGGATGTGACGATCACGCTGGACCTGTCGGACCGCGTGGTTGACCTGGTCAACGAAGGGTTCGACTGCGCCATCCGCCTGGGCGACCTGCCCGATTCAAGCCTGGTCTCGATCCGCCTGGCCGAGAACCGGCGCGTAGTGGTCGCCTCACCCGATTACCTGGCGCGCCACGGCGTGCCCGCCCTGCCCGAGGACCTGAGCCGCCACAATTGCCTGGCCTTCGGCGCCAGCGCCAACGTGCAGCGCGGCTGGGCCTTCCAGCAGGAGGGGCGCGCCGTGACGGTCAAGGTGGGCGGTACCATGGAATGCACCGATGGCGCGGTGCTGCATGCCTGGTGCCTGCACGGCCACGGGCTGGCCTGGCGTTCGTGGTGGGAAGTCGGGCAAGAGATCGCCAGCGGACGCCTGGTCACGGTGCTCGACGAATTCCAGGCGCCGCCGATCGGCATCCACGCGGTCTTTCCGCAGCGCAAGCACCTGCCGCTGCGGGTGCGGCTGTTTATCGACCACCTGAAGAACACCTACGGCAATCCGGCTTACTGGCGGCGGGCGGAACAGGTTTCTGCCGCCAGCAGGCCACAGATGGCGGCTGGCTAGGAATTTGATCCAGGGCAATGCCGTATGCGCCACCTCTACCTACAATAAAGGCTGACAGGTGCCGTGCGGCCTGCCACCCGGCCATCCGCCTCTACGTTCATACGTCCAATACGCCCCAAAGGAGTCCAGCATGTTCAAGCACATCCTGCTACCTACCGACGGTTCGGAACTGTCCAAGAAGGCCATCGACGGCGCGCTGGAACTCGCCAGGACAATCAATGCGCGTGTTACCGCCTATGTCTGCCTGGAGGAATACCCCTACACGCCCTTCAGCGAGATCGTGGTGGAGGCGCCCCAGGCCTTCAAGGACCGCATCGAAAGCCAGGCCAAGCTGTACCTGAAGGAAGTGGAGACCGCCGCTACGGCCCAGGGCATCAGTTTCGACGCCGATATGACCACCTTCGCGGTGCCCTACCTGGGTATCATCGACGCGGCCGAGCGCCATGGCTGCGACGTGATCTTCATGGCTTCGCATGGCCGGCGCGGTCTGTCCGGCCTGTTGCTGGGCAGCGAGACGCAGAAGGTGCTGACACACACCGATATCCCGGTGATCGTGTATCGCTGAGCAACCGGCGCGGGCCGGCAAAGACGAAAAAAGGCTGGCTGCCCGATTGGGGCAGCCAGCCTTTTCGCTTTTCGTCCAACCGGCTACGCCGGTCGGGATCAGCTTCCCTTCTTGATGCGGTCTTCGATATGATTGGCGCGGTCTTCCGAGCCCGGGTGCGACGAGAACATGCTCGACTTGCCGCCATCCAGCTTGGCCAGCTTCTGGAACGCCGTGACCAGGCCGCGGGTATTGGCCTTGTTCTTGGTCAACACGTCGAACGAGTAGTCGTCGGCGGCGCTTTCCTGCGTTTGCGAGAATTGCGCGTTGATCAGCTTCTCGCCCATTTCGCCCAGTTGCGAGGACGACAAGGCAGCCACGGCGCCATTGCCGCTGGCGGCCAGCGCGCCGCGTGCCGCCATGGCGGCGTACGCCACCTGCATCTTGTTCTTGGTGTGGCCCAGTGCCACGTGGCCCAGTTCGTGGCCAACCACGCCGCGCACTTCGTCGTCGGTCATCATGTCCATCAGGCCGCTGTAGACGCGCACGCAGCCGTTAGCCATGGCCCAGGCGTTGACGTCCTTGGTCAGGTAGACCTTGGCGTTGATGTTGGACACGTCGGTCGACTGCAGGCCGGACATGATCTTGGTCAGGCGCTTGCCGTAGGTGCTGTTGGCCGCCGCGATCTTGTTGGACTTGTCGAGCTCCGCGCAAGACTGGTCGGACATGGCCTTGACATCGCCGTCGCTCAGCGAGGCCGCCTTGAGCATCGACGTGCCGGCGCCCAGCATGCCGTCGACATTGGTGCCGGCGCAGCCAGCCACAACGGCGGAAAGAGCAGCGATGGCCGCCAGGGAGAGTTTGTGCTTCATGATTGATTTCTTCTTGGGATGTGCACCGGCCAGGTTGCCGGCCAGTGACTTTTACGGACATGTGCCGGTGGCAGACCGGCGACCCCCTGCGTGCCTCTTCTGGCACACGGCCGAATCATATCGCTGAAATCCACCCAAGTGAACCAGAAATATCTGAATCTACACGGACACTTTTTTTGACATTTTTTCACGCATCGGCCCTGGCTCACCATTTCCGGGCCACTGCGGGCGGGCGCCCAAAAACAAAAAACCGCGCCGCCCCTGAGAGAGACACGGCGCGGCGCCTAATTGGCGGGCGCGATGGTCGCGCGCCCGCCAAGCTGACCAGCTGTCGAAGCTGGCGATCTAATAATCCAATACTCAGGCCACCTTCTTGTCGAAGAACTGTTCGTCCTCGGTCGAACCCTTCAGTGCGGTCGTCGACGACTGGCCGCCTTCGATGGTCTGGGTCACGGCGTCGAAGTAGCCGGTACCGACTTCGCGCTGGTGCTTGACGGCGGTGAAGCCCTTCTCGGCAGCGGCAAACTCGTTTTCCTGCAGTTCGACGAAAGCGCTCATCTGGTTGCGGGCATAGCCGTAGGCCAGGTTGAACATCGAGTAGTTCAGCGAGTGGAAGCCGGCCAGCGTGATGAACTGGAACTTGTAGCCCATCGCGCCCAGTTCCTTCTGGAACCTGGCGATGGTGGCATCGTCCAGGTTCTTCTTCCAGTTGAACGACGGCGAGCAGTTGTAGGCCAGCAGCTTGCCCGGGAACTTGGCGTGCACGGCTTCGGCAAACTTCTTGGCGAACTCCAGGTCCGGCTTGCCGGTTTCGCACCACACCAGGTCGGCCACTTCAGCGTAGGCCAGGGCACGGGCGATCGACTGCTCGATGCCGGGCTTGGTGCGGTAGAAACCTTCCACCGTGCGCTCGCCGGTGCAGAACGGGCGATCGCGCTCGTCCACGTCGGAGGTCAGCAGGTCGGCGGCTTCGGCGTCGGTACGGGCGATCACCAGGGTCGGCACGCCGGACACGTCGGCGGCCAGGCGCGCGGCGGTCAGCTTGGCGACGGCTTCACGCGTCGGCACCAGCACCTTGCCACCCATGTGGCCGCACTTCTTGACCGAAGCCAGCTGGTCTTCGAAGTGCACGCCGGCGGCGCCCGCTTCGATCATGGACTTCATCAGTTCGAAAGCGTTCAGCACGCCGCCGAAACCGGCTTCGGCGTCAGCCACGATCGGCGCGAAGAAGTCGGTGTCGCCTTTGCCTTCGCTCCACTGGATCTGGTCGGCGCGCTGGAAGGTGTTGTTGATGCGCCTGACCACCATCGGCACCGAGTTGGCCGGGTACAGCGACTGGTCGGGGTACATTTCGCCGGCCAGGTTGGCGTCGCCGGCGACTTGCCAGCCCGACAGGTAGATAGCCTTCAGGCCGGCCTTGACCTGCTGCATGGCCTGGTTGCCGGTCAGCGCGCCCAGCGTGTTGACGAAGGGCTCGGTGTTCAGCAGGTGCCACAGCTTTTCCGCACCGCGGCGGGCCAGGGTGTGCTCGATCTGCACGGAGCCGCGCAGGCGGACGACGTCATCGGCAGTGTAGTGACGCGCGATGCCCTTCCAGCGTGGATTGGTTTCCCATTCTTTTTGCAGTTTCTGAGCTTCGAGTTCGCGGGACATTGCACTCTCCTGGTGATTGAGACGGGTATGGCATAGGAAACCTGCGACGGGCTTGCCGGACTGCATTGCCGGCTTGCCGACCGGTGCACTTTCGGGGACGGTCCGGAGGCTGCATCCTGCTTGCCTCGCCACCCCTGTTTTTCGCGCCTCAGGTCATGTGTCTTATATAAGAGTGTAGGGAAACGTCCCGCGTCGCAACAGCCCGAAATGCAGTCATTGCTTTGTTTTTTTATTCTTTATAATCATATGCTTGCAAAGCATATTTCACGATACGGCAAGTGATCTTCCATCATGAGAAATGGCCGTTGTGCTGCGCATCTACATTTTTTTGCCGCACAAAACTGCTTTCCGCATTATGAAAATCAGGGATTGCGCCAGCGCGCCGGCTCACGCCTGCCGCACAGTCCCGCCTTCCCCTCCGCCTTGCCCATCCGGCATGCGCGCCTGCCGCAAAGCCAGCGGCTCCGGGCCGCCCTCGATATACCCCGCAAGATCTTTCACCATGTCAGCCATCCCGGCAGGATCCGCCAGCGGCAACCAGTGCCGCGCCCGCACCTCGCGGCGCCACCAGCGTCCGACCCAGCGCGACAGATCCTCGGACAGTGCCGGCCCGACATAACGGTCCAGCAGCGGCACGATCACCTGTACCGGCACATGCGCGTGGCGTTCGCGCGGCGAGAACAGCCTCGGCAGCATATTGGCGCGGTAAAGGGCCAGGCCATGGCGGCCGTCCGCGGCCTGGGTGGGGTTGGGGTCCGCGTCGATGCGCTCGGAGCGCTTCAGGTACGCCGGCCACGCGCGCCCCATCCACAAGCGCCAACCCAGCTCCGGCAGCCATGGCAAATGGAAGAGATAGATGTACCAGGACGACGCCATCTGACGCAGCGAGCGGGACAGCGCCGCGAGCGAGAGGCGGCGGTTTCCGCGCATCCAGTAGCCGACGTGGTCCAGGCAAGGCCCGGAGCAGGACGTGAACGACGCGATGCGGCCATGCAGGCGCGCTTCGGTGACAAATTCCCAGCACTGGATCGAACCCCAGTCATGGCCGACCAGATGCACCGGCGCGTCGGGCGAGACGGCGTCGATCACCGCGCTGAAGTCTTCCGTCAGCCTGGCCAGACGGTACGCCGGCACGCCTTTGGGCGCCGAGGAGCCGCCCGCGCCGCGCACATCATAGGCCACGACGTAGTAGTCATTGGCAAGCAGCCGCGCCACGCCGTGCCAGACCGTGCTGTTGTCCGGATAGCCGTGCACCAGCACGATCGCGCGGCGTGCCGGATCGCCCCAGGTCTTGACAAGCAGCCGCACCGCGCCCGACTGGACGAAGCGCAGCGCGGGACCGGGGGCGGGAGCATGCGTGCCCGGGTCGGTACGCACGGCATTCGGCAGGCTGGTATCGGGAGCGGGCATGGTCAACCATGACATTGAACAATGGAATGGTTGACCATGCTACGCCAAGACCCGCTGCCCCGCGAGCCGGCGCCATGGCGTTTGAAACGGATGCAAACCGCCACCGCGCGCCGGCTTGCAGCGGGCAGCAGCGGCATCAGCCCCGGGCGGAGCGGCCGTCCGCGCGCGCGCGCCGGTAAGCCACCCAGTCCCCGGAAGCGATGCGCGGCAAGCCCGCTACAGCATCCTCGCCCACGGGATACAGCAGGCAGTGCACGGATCGGCCGCCCGCCACCACCGGCCGCTCTTCACGGATGAAGAGCGAGGCCTGACCGGGGTAGACCTCCTCGATTTCATCGA
>NZ_JARJLM010000652.1 GCF_029335485.1 Cupriavidus basilensis | reverse complement strand
GGTTTTGCAGTTCCCTGCCGATATCGAAGATATCGCCCACGATGCCGTACCTGGCGATCGTGAAGATGGAGGCCTCCGGATCGGTATTGACCGCCACGATGGTATCGACGTGCTTCATGCCGGCCATATGCTGCACCGAGCCGGAGATGCCCATCGCCACATACAGCTTGCAGTTGGCCGCGGTCTTGCCGGACTGGCCGACCTGCCGCGATTTCGGCAGCCAGCCCGAGTCCGCGATCGGGCGCGAGCAGCCGAGCGTGGCGCCGAGCGAATCGGACAGTGCCTTGAACTGCTCGACGTTGTCTTCCTCGCCGACGCCACGGCCGATCGACAGGATGAAGTCGGCGCCGGGAATATCCACGTCGTCGCCGCCCGCCGGCTCCTCGA
>NZ_JARJLM010000651.1 GCF_029335485.1 Cupriavidus basilensis | reverse complement strand
CCAGGTAAGGCTTCCGGCGTAGGCCGCCGGATTTTTCGATGCGGAATAGTCCCACCGATCGCCTTGCGCGTCAACCGCACCGTGGAACCACTGTTCTGCTATGCAGAACAGTGGCGCTGGCAATGGAAATTCGGCCGCTTCCCTGCCGCCAGCGTCTTCAAAACTGAAAACGCGCCACCCCGGCCGTCAGGCCCGCGGCCTGCTGGTCCAGGCTGGCCGCCTGGGCCGTGACGGCTTCGACCAGCTCGGCGTTCTGCCGGCTGGTCCGATCGAGCTGGGTAACCGCGTCGCCGACCGAACGGATGCCGCGCGCTTGTTCATCGGCCACGCCGCACAGCCGCTCCGCCAGTGCATGGCTCTGCCCGACCGCTTGCTCGATGCCGCCCATGGCGCTCACCACCTGTCCGCTCAGGCGCGCACTGCGCGCAATCTCGGCGCTGGCCTGGCCGATGGTGGCGCGGATCTCGCGCGCCGAGTTCGCGCTGCGCTGCGCCAGTCCGCGCACCTCTTGGGCTACCACGGCAAAACCGCGGCCCGCCTCGCCGGCGCGCGCCGCCTCGACGGCCGCGTTCAGCGCCAGGATATTGGTCTGGAACGCGATGCTTTCGATCACCGAGACCATTTCCGCGACGTTGCGCGAGTGGTCGTGCACGGCCGCCATGGCGCCGCTCATCTCGCTGACCACCGCCATGCCGGCTTCGGTGGCTTCGCGCGCCTGGCGCGCCATTTCGCTGGATTCGGTAGCCTGCTCGCGGGCTTGCCCGACCAGCGAGGTCAGGCTGTCCACACTGGCCGCGGCGGCGGACAAGGCCGCGCCCTGCAGCGCGGTCCGGCTGGACAGGTCGTGGTTGCCGGCGGCAATGCTTGCGCTGGCCGCGACGATTTCCGCGGCCGAGACCTGGATGCCTTCCAGCACGCCGGCCAGTTGGTCGCGCATGCGGGCAAGCAGGCACATCAGGCTGCGGTCGTCACCGCGGCGCAGCGCGATCGCCTGCCGCAGGTCGCCCGAAGCAATGCGGTTGGCCACCTTGGCCGCATCCGCCGGCTCCCCGCCCAGCTGCGACAGCAGCCAGCGCGAGGCAAACCAGGCCAGCGCCGCCGCGGCCGCCAGGCTGGCCACCAGCATCCCCACCATCAGGGCCTGGGCGCGCAACTGGCTGGCCGCCACCGTGGCGACCGTATCCGCGGCCTGCCGTTCCTGCTGCTTGCGCGTGACTTCCACCAGGTCCGCCAGCTTCTGCAACTGCTCGCCAAGAAAATGGCCATCGACGGAGACCGCGCTGTCGAACTGCAAGGCATCCAGCGGCTGCTTGCGCAGCAGGGAGACATAGTCACGCAGCATCGCCGCGGCGGCGTCCCGTTCACGCCGCAATGCCGGCGCCTGGGCAGGGGTGGCCGTGTGGACGATGGCCAAGGCATGGTCGAGCCGGGCGAGCGCACTGTCGATATCGGTTACCGCCTCGTCGCGCTCGCTGCCGCTGGTGGCCATGGTCAGTGCCAGTTGGGCACGCCCCAGCCGCGCCAGCGCCGATTGCGCGCGCTCGGCGGCGATCGCGCCCTGCATGTCGCGCTGATAGAGCGTGTCTGTCATATCCTTGACCGAGACCAGGCTGAAGATGCCGGTCAGTCCGACAACGGCGCCAAACACGTAGACCAGCGCGAACGCCAGGCACATGCGCGCGGCGAGCGGAAGCCGTCCCAGCCAGGCTGGCATGCGCCACTCCGCGCGGCGGGGAAGACCTGGCTTGATGGTTTGCAACACGGTGATACTCCGATGGACCGGGCGGCCCACTTGCTGACCCTGGGGAGCCATCATCCCCGGCGCCGGGTGCCTTGCGCATTGAGCGTTGTGGCCTGGCGCTGCTTGCTTCGGCATCGGGTGACGGCATGACTGGTTGTGGGGCGCATGCTGGCGATCAATTGTGACGAAACCATGACATCCCAGCCGGGCGCGGGGGTAATCGCTCTTGTCATCCGCTTGACACATTAATGACATGAAATAGACCCCAAGTCACATCGACCCACCAGCATTGCGCGCCTGGCGCCGCGCTTCTCCCTGTCACGTTCACTCCGTCCATGCAGACTGCCTCTCCTTCGGCCGGCGTGCCCGTGCCGCGGCTGCGCTTGCCGCCGCTACACGCCGTATTCCAGCCCATCGTTGCCTTCGGCAGCGGCGAGGTGCTGGGCTACGAGGCGCTGGTGCGCGGGCCAGCCGATTCGCCGCTGGCCATGCCGGATACGCTGTTCCGGCTGGCCGGTAATGAGGAGGAGACCGTAGAGATCGAATTGCAGGCAGCGCGCATTGCCTTGTCCACCTGCGTGGCGCGTGGGTTGGGCGGCAAGCTGTTCCTCAATTTCAGCACGATGGCGCTGCGCCATCTGCTTGCCGATGGCGGCCACGCGATGGCGGCACTGGCCGCGAACACCATCGCGCCCGAGCGGGTGGTGATCGAGGTAACAGAACAGACGCCGATCGAGGACGCGGAGCGCTTCGGCCAGGCCATGGCCGTGCTGCAGGAACTGGGCATGCAGTACGCGCTGGACGATTTCGGTACCGGCCATGCCAATCTTGACCGGCTGCTCCACCTGGCACCGCACTACATCAAGCTGGACAAGTCGCTGGTGCGCGGCATCGGCACTTGCTCGCGCCGGCTCGAGGTGGTACGCACCGTGCTCGCCATGGTAGATGCGCTTGGCGGCACGGTGATCGCGGAAGGTATCGAGGATGCCGGCGAACTGGCGGTGCTGCGCGACCTCGGCGTGCCCTTCGGGCAGGGCTACTACCTGGGCCGGCCAGACTCGCTGCCGGTTGTGGAAGTCGCACCGCAAGTCAGGCAGGCGCTGGTATCCAGCCAGATCGCCGTGTTTCCGCAGGCGGTGCGCTCGGCCCGCCCCGGCGTGCTGGCGGGCCAGCTGTTGCGGCCCGGCCCGACTGTCGGCCCCGCCACCAGCAACAACGAACTGCTGGCGCTGTTCCATGCGCACCCGCAACTGCACGCGGTCGCCGTGGTGGGCGACGACAGGCAGCCGCTAGCCATCATCAACCGGCACTACTTTATCGACCGCTTCGCGGTGCCCTTCCACCGGGAGCTATATGGCAGGAAGGCCTGCATCGCCATGGCCAACCCAGCGCCATTGTGCTTCGACAAGGGCGCAAGCATCGAGGAAATGGCGCAGGCGCTGTCGGGCGAAGACCAGCGCCCGCTGGCCGATGGCTTCATCGTCACCGAAGGCGGACGCTACGCGGGCCTCGGCACCGGAGCCGACCTGATCCGCGCGGTGACGGAGATCCGCATGGAAGCCGCGCGCTACGCCAACCCGCTGACGTTCCTGCCGGGCAATATGCCGCTCAACCGGCATATCGACCGCCTGCTGGAGGCAGGAGCGGAGTTTCACGCCTGTTATGTCGACCTCAATCATTTCAAGCCCTACAACGACCAGTACGGCTACTGGAAGGGCGACGAAATGCTGAAGGGCGCTGCTGCCATCCTGGCGCAAGCCTGCGACCCGGCGCGCGATTTCCTGGGCCACGTGGGGGGCGACGACTTCCTCGTGCTCTACCAGAGCCGGGACTGGGAGGAACGGGCCCGCACGGCGATCGCGCGCTTCAATCGCGCGGCGCGCGAGATGTATGCCGAGGCCGACCTCGCGGCCGGGGGCATCCGCGGCGAGGACCGCGCAGGCCGGACGGTGTTTTTCCCCACGGTGACGATGGCGGCCGGCGCCGTACGCGTCAGGCCGTGGGGCCCGGAAGGCATCGCCGGCCTGCGCCGCCTGGGCAGCAGCCATATCGGCGCGGCCGCTGCGGCGGCCAAGCGCGAGGCCAAGAAGGCCACCAGCGGCTTTGTCGTGATCGACCTGCGGGAGCTGGCGCGAAGCGGGCGGCTCTCGGCTTGAGCAGCGCTCAGCCGGCGCCAGGCGGCGGCAGCCGCTCCATCTCCGGGCCGACTTCATCGAGCCGGTAGCCCTGGCCATAGACCCCGGAAATGACCACGCCGTGGCGCGGCTTCAGGGCAAGCGCCCTGCGCAGGCGCGACACCAGGCTGGCCAGCGAGCGCGACATCGGCGGCAGCGGACAGCCCCACACCGCGCGTTCGATATGGGCATGCGACATGACATGGCCCACGTTGCCGAACAGCAGCACGGCGAGCTCGAACTCCTTGGAGGTGAGCGCTACCGGCCTGCCCTCGAAGGTTGCCTGATGCGACAAGCAGTCCAGCGCATAAGGCCCGACCGTGACAGCCGGATGCCACGCTCGCGGGTGCGGGGCAGTGCGGCGCCGCAGGGCATGCAGCCGGGCCACCAGTTCGCGCGAGCGCAGGGGCCGGATCATGTAGTCGTCGGCGCCCGCGTGCAGGGTGTCGACGACCGAGTCTTCGTCGCGCTTCTCCGAGAGCACCATGACCGGCGTCTCGCAACGGTACACGCCGCGCACCGCGCGCACGGCTTCCGCGGCGGGCATGTCCGCCAGTTCGTGGTCGATCAGCAGCACGTCGTAGCCGGAGCGGTCGATACCATGGAACAGCTCCCTGCTCGCATGATAGGTATGGCAGGACACGCCGGCGCGGGACAGGGAGTCCGCGATGGCCTTGGCCTGGACCGATCGGTCCGCTAGCAATGCGATCTTCATCAGGATTTCCAACTGGCGTTCGGGCAAATGGCGGGCCGGGCGGGCAGGCGCATGCATCTGCCGCCCGGCCAGACGGGCTGCCAATGCGGTTGAGCCGGGGCTCCCAGCCTGCCACGGGCAGCATAGCCGCAGGGGCGCATCGCTGACGTTCGGACGCGTCTGCAATCACTTGCAGACGTTTCCCAATACAGATCCGGTCGGTGGCGAGGGCGTACGCGCCAGCGCCCGGATTGCTGCGCCGCACGCACACTTTTTGTCCAGAATTGACGAATCGCGTTATCCACAGCTTTTGTGGATAACCGTGCCATGCGTTCCGCGTTTGGCCAATGGTGGCCGTTCTGTATCGGACTGCCTATTTTTTGCACAGCCGGGCGGCTGGCTTCGCCGGTGCCTCGCTTCGTGCGGCAAGATGGCCGGGCCGTGCAGCGATGGCGCCGCGTAGAATGGGGGCGCCCAACCGGTCGGGACCGGGCCCGAAGAGCGGGCCCGGCACTCGCCGTCGCGGTGGATCGTTCTGATCTGGGCTTGCCTCCCCGCACGACGGATGGATCGGGGGCCAGTGGTTCCTCAGAAAACCGGCCTTCCGGTCAATGGATAATTCGGGTCGCTGTACCCATGCGTGGAAGCATGTCCAGGCCGCACCAGCGCATCCACCATGGTCTCCTCCTCAGCGGAAACGGCCACGCCGACAGCACCGAAATAATCCTCGAACTGCGCCAGCGTACGCGGCCCGGCAATCACGGAACTCACGATCGGATTGGCCAGCACCCAAGCGGTGGCAAACTGCCCGAGCTTGAGCCCGCGCGCCTCGGCATGCCGCTTGAGCGTCTGCGCAATGACCAGCGATTCCTCGCGGAACTCGGTCTCCATCATGCGCCGGTCCGCACGGCCGGCACGGGACTCCTGCGGGGGTTGCTGGCCCGGCAGGTATTTGCCGGTGAGCACGCCGCGGGCGATTGGGCTGTATGGCACCACGCCAAGCCCGAAGTGCTGGCACGCGGGAAGAATCTCCACCTCGGGCATACGGTTGAGCAGGTTGTAGTAGGGTTGGCAGACCACCGGCCGCGGCGTGCCCAACTGATCGCACAGCCGTGCGATTTCGGCGATGCGCCAGCCGCGGAAGTTCGACACCGCCCAATAGCGGATCTTGCCCGCGCGCACCAGGTCGCCCATGGCGCGCACGGGCTCCTCGAGGTTTTCGCCGGGGAAGTCGCGGTGCAGATAGAGAATGTCGAGATAATCGGTGTCCAGGCGGCGCAGGCTTTCCTCCAGCTCGCGCAGGATCCATACGCGCGAGTAGTGCGAGTGGTTGGGCGTCGGCTGCATCGGGTTGCCCAGCTTGCTGGCCAGGATCCAGTCGTGACGGTCGGCAGCCAGCAGCTTGCCGACCATGCGCTCGGCGCCGCCCTTGCTGTAGACGTCCGCGGTGTCGATGAAATTGACGCCGTGCGCGCGAGCGCTGCCGATGATGCGGCCGGCCTCGGCTTCGTCGGTCTGGTCTGCAAACATCATCGTGCCCAGGCACAGGGCCGATACCTTCAGGTTGCTGGCGCCCAGGCGCCGGTATTCCATCTTGAACTCTGACATTGCGATCATCCTTGGTAAGCCGGGCAGGCGCATCCGTGCATGCGCGTACAAGCCCGAGACGTCCGGGCACGTTCCGGTGCGAAAGCCTGAAAGCTTACCGCCTGCGGGGAAATTCCGCTGGCCCGGGCACAGATCAATGCCCCTGGACCGCGCCTATGCCAGAATGCTAGCCATTGTGGTCCGGCGCCGCCTGGCGAAATCTTACGATCATGCTCAGCCTATCCCTAGTCGCGGCGATCGTGCTGGTGTTCCATCTGCTCGGCGTCGTCGCCGCGCTGCACGCGGTGATGACCGTGCGTACCGCCCCCGGCGCCATTGCCTGGGCAGGCTCGCTGGTGATGATGCCGTATTTCACGCTGATTCCGTACCTGATCCTGGGCAGCAGCAGCTTCGCCGGCTATGTCAACGCGCGCCGCTTCAACAACGACCGCCTGCGCGAGGTGACCCACGTCATGGATGCCGGCGAGCGCGCGGCACGTGATGCCAGCGTGGTGCATGCGCCCACCCAGGCCTGCCTGCGCGCCTTGCCCCGGCTTACCGGCATGCCGTGCCTGACCAACAACGCAGTGCGGCTGCTGGTCAATGGCGAGGCTACCTTCGCCGCGATCTTCGCCGCCATCGCCGCCGCGCGGCAGATGGTGATCGTGCAGTTCTTCATCGTCCACGACGACGATCTCGGCAGGCAACTGGAACGCTTGCTGTGCGAGCGCGCCGCCGCCGGGGTGAAGGTCTATTTCCTCTACGACAGCATCGGCTCGCATGCGCTGCCGGGCGATTATGTGAAGCGCCTGCTGGCCGGTGGCGTGGAGGCCCGGGCTTTTGCCACGCGGCGCGGCTTCGTCAATCGTTTCCAGCTGAATTTCCGCAACCACCGCAAGCTGGTGGTGGTGGACGGCGAATGCGCATTTACCGGCGGCCACAACGTGGGCAACGAATACATGGGCCGCAAGCCGCCGCTGGCGCCGTGGCGCGACACCCATATCGAGATCCGCGGCAGCGCCGTGCTGGACTTGCAGATGGTCTTCGCCGAGGACTGGTTCTGGGCCGCGCGCGAGGTGCCGGCGCTGTTGCCGCCACCGGCCGCGCCGGCCGGCGGCATGACCTGCCAGGTAGTGCCGTCCGGTCCCGCCGACGCGCAGGAGACCTGTTCGCTGTTCTTCGTCGAGGCGATCCAGGCAGCGCGCTGGCGGGTGTGGATCACCAGCCCATACTTCGTGCCGGACGAGGCCGTGTCCGCGGTACTCCGGCTGGCGGTGCTGCGTGGGGTGGATGTGCGCATCCTGTTGCCGGCGCGGCCCGATCATCTCGTGGTGTTCGCAGCCTCCACGCTGTATGCGTATCAGGCCATCTGCGCCGGCGTACAGATCTATCGCTACCAGCCGGGCTTCCTGCACCAGAAAGTCATCCTGATCGACGATGAAGCCGCTGCGGTGGGCAGCGCCAATCTCGACAACCGTTCGTTCCGGCTCAACTTCGAGCTGATGGTGATGACCGCGGACCGCGGCTTCGCCGCCAGCGTGACGCACATGCTGGAGCAGGACTTCGCGCAGGCCCGGCTGATCGAGCGTAACGAATACCTGGGGGCGCCAAGATTGCGCAAGGTGGCGATGCACGTGGCCACGCTGTTTGCGCCCATCCTATAGCTATATCCTATAGCTCTGCCTGCTCCGCCTGCTTCGACGGGGCTGTCTGCCAGTCGCGCCGCATGATGATGTAGGTGAAAGAGGTCGACCAGCCGATCAGGATCAGGCCCACCAGCGGTTCGATGCTGGCGATCAGGCGCGTGGCGCCGACCGGGAAGATGTCGCCCAGGGACTGGGTAGTGTAGGTTTCCAGCGAAAAATAGACATAGGTGATGGGCAGGACTGTGTGCGTGCCGCTCAAATCGCCCAGTTTCAGCACATGAGCCGCGAACCAGTAGCCGAAGGCGAACACGATGGCTTCAAGGCAATGGGCAAGGATAATGCAGACGATCAGCACGCCCACGTTGACGCGCCCGGTCCAGCGGCGCGGATTCATACCGGACAACAGCCGCAGCGCCTCGTAGTGGATGGCAACGACAGTCACCGTGAGGATGCTGGCGCAGGCCAGTGCCAGCAGATCGTGCGCGGTGACTTCCATCGGTATTCTCGCTCCAGTCGGGATGGTTGCCGCTGCGTGCGGCATGGCGATAGTGACTGCCCCGGCGGCCCGGATGTTCCCGCGAAGCCCAGGCGCCCGCGGTAACAAACTGCTTGGAATGTAACGGAGGATCACGGGGGACGCCAGGCAGTCGCCAGGTGCGAGGCAAGGCGAGCGGGGGCCGGGCTAGCGGGGCTGATTCCAATGCAAAGTGACGCCCCGTGATCATCGACACGCTGGTGTGGGTTGCCATGCGCCTGGACAGCTTGGCTTCCCTTCAGCACAAAGTGAAAGTGCCATACCACCGAGGCCTGGACTGGGTCTCAATCGAACTCGACGTAGATCTCGCCCCGCGGCCCGTCATACCCGAGCCGGGGAATCTTGCCGTGTTCGCGGCTGCTGCGCGCAAGGGCGCGGAGTTCGGCCTGACGGGCCGGCTCGCGCAGGTTACGGCGTGCCCTGGTGTTGATCTCGCTGGGCCCGCATTCTGGATTGTCGCAGCCGTACAGTACCCACTGACCATAGCTGCCCCGACGGGTCCTGGTTTCCGCCGGTGCGCCACAAAGGGGGCAGGTATCTGTTTTTTCCTTCATCGCAGGAATTTGTCGCAAACTGGGCCGCGCGGCCGGAATGACGAGCATGGCCCGCAACCGCCGCCAATCATCCCGATTTCGCCGAAAATGCCCGGCTGGCAAGGCCGCGTGCGCGTCACCCGACATGCCATACCCCAGTCTGCGCAGTTCGCGGCCACGCTGCTTCCCCTCTTGAGAGGGGGGTAGTGGCAATAAAAAAGACATGATCTCCATCCTGGCTGCTACATGAGCAATATCGATGCCACCAGCAGCATTTCCAGCACTTTCGCCATCGGCGGCGTGCCGTCGCCAAGCCGCCAGGCCGGATTGCCAAGCCGCACAGGCGCGGCCATACTGGCTCTTCCGCAGAGTCATGTGCCCGAACGCCACCCAACGCCGATGCGCCAAGACCCTCCCGACCCGTCAGTGAATCCGCAGCCGCAGGAACCCCATTCGGTTCATGTCCATGCCGACGACCATCATCACGATCACGACCATGACCATGACCACGGCGGCAGCACGCTGTCCGAGATGGACTTGCGCGTGCGCGCGCTGGAGTCCCTGCTGGTGGAGAAAGGCTATGTCGACCCCGCCGCGCTGGACCTGCTGATCGAGACCTACGAGCAGCACATCGGTCCGCGCAACGGTGCCCGCGTGGTGGCCAAGGCCTGGACCGACCCGGCCTACAAGGCCTGGCTGCTGGCCGACGCCACCGCGGCGATCGCCTCGCTGGGCTTCACCGGCCGCCAGGGGGAGCACATGCTCGTGCTCGAGAACACGCCTGCCGTCCACAATATGGTGGTGTGCACGTTGTGCTCCTGCTATCCGTGGCCGGTGCTCGGCCTGCCGCCGGTCTGGTACAAATCGGCGCCGTACCGCGCCCGCGCGGTGATCGACCCGCGCGGCGTGCTGCAGGATTTCGGCTTCACGCTGCCCGGGGAGGTGCGGATACAGGTGTGGGACTCCACCGCGGAGCTGCGCTACCTGGTGCTGCCGAGACGCCCGGCCGGCACCGAGGGCTGGAGCGAGGCAGCGCTGGCGGCGCTGGTCACGCGCGACGCCATGATCGGCACCGGCCTGTTGCCCGACGTGGCGGCGGCCACTAGCGCGAAGGAGCCGCAATGAACGGCGCCCAAGACCTTGGCGGCATGCAGGGCTTCGGCCCGGTACGCCCTGAACCCGGCGAAGCGCCGTTCCACGCCGAATGGGAGCGCCGCGTGCTGGCGCTGACGCTGGCCATGGGCGCGGTGGGCAAATGGAATATCGATACCTCGCGCGCCGCCCGCGAAAGCCTGCCGCCGGCGCAGTACCTGGGCAGCAGCTACTACGAGATCTGGTTCGAGGGGCTCAAGGCCCTGTTGCTCAAGAGCGGCCTGGCCAGTGCGGAAGAAATCGCTGGCGGCCGGTCCGCCACGGCACCGGTGGCGCTGGCCCGGGTGCTGGCGGCGGAGCAGGTCGGCCCCGCGCTGGCACGCGGCACGCCCAGCGCCCGGCCGGCGCCCGGCGAGGCGCGCTTCCGGGTAGGCGACCCTGTGCGCGCCCGCCAGATGCACCCTGCCGGCCACACCCGGCTGCCGCGCTATTGCCGTGGCCGGCAAGGCGAGATCGTGGCCGTCCACGGCGCCCATGTGTTCCCGGATGCAAGCGCGGCCGGCGCGGGAGAGCAGCCGCAATGGCTCTATACCGTGCGCTTTGCCGCCACGGAATTATGGGGCGCGGATACCACGGCGGATTCGGTCAACGTGGATTGCTGGGAGCCCTACCTGGAGGATCCCGAGGACCGTGCCGGCAAGCCGCCGGCGGAGGCTGCCCATGACTGAACCGGCAATCGCGGCGACCACGCCGGAAAACCTGCGGGCCATGCGCTCGGCGCTGCCGGCCCTGCCTTGCGACAGCACCGGCCCGGTCTTCCGCGAGCCCTGGGAAGCCCAGGCTTTTGCCCTGGCGCTGGCGCTGCATGAGCGGGGCGCCTTTACCTGGCCCGAATGGGCTGCCAGCCTTTCCCAGGTCATCCGCGACGCCCAGGCAGCGGGAGACCCCGACAACGGCGAGCATTACTATCACTTCTGGCTGACCGCGCTGGAGCGGATCAGCGCCGCCAAGGGCCTGGTGGACAAGGCCGCGCTGCTGGACCGGCGCGGTGCCTGGGAGGCCGCTGCCCGGCGCACGCCGCACGGTCAGCCCATCGAACTGGGCTGACGCCGGCGCGGCGCCATGCAGGATCAATCCTGAGCATCGCGCCACGCAAAACAGTGTTGCAGCCACGGCGCTTGTGGCGTGCCAGAAGATCCACTTAGCATCTCGTTGCGCAGTGCACATGGCCGATTTCCAGGGCCGGACCTCAGGGTTCGGAGCAGGCGGCGGCGCAAGCCCGCATGTGCGTTGCCTGCGATACGCGCCCGCTCGTGCTACCTTAGCGGGCTAGGCGCTGCCAAGCGCCCGATGCCGTGCCGGTTGGCCGGCGCAAATATTCGACTGACATGAATGACACAGAAATCCAGCTGATCGGCTCGGCCCGCCTGCCGACCCGCTTTGGCAACTTTACCGCCCACGCTTTCAAAGGCGCCGTTTCGGGCATCGAACACCTTGCGCTCAGCGTTGGCGATATCACCGGCGAAGCGGTGCTGACCCGCCTGCACTCCGAGTGCCTGACCGGCGATGTCTTCGGCTCGTGCCGATGCGACTGCGGCGAGCAGCTCGACCTCGCCATGAAGAAGATTGCCGAAGAAGGCCGCGGCATCCTGCTCTACCTGCGCGGGCACGAAGGGCGCGGCATCGGCCTGGGCCACAAGATCCGCGCCTACGCGCTGCAGGACGAGGGGCTGGACACGGTCGACGCCAACCTGGCGCTGGGCCAGGAGATCGACGCCCGCAACTATGCCTTCGCCGCCGACCTGCTGCACCAGTGGGGCGTCAAGTCGATCCGGCTGATGAGCAACAATCCCAAGAAGAAGCAGGCGCTGGAAGCGGCCGGCATCAAGGTGGTGGAACAGATGCGCCACATCGTCCCGTCCAACGCGGAAAACGAGAAATACCTTGCAACCAAGCGGTCGAGGATGGGGCATTTGCTGGATTGAGACGCGACGGCTGCGGCTCGGATAGTCCAGGGTGCGACGTGTCCGGGCATCCGCCCGGGGTGGGAAATATAAGGGATGAACTTGGTGCGCGATGCTCTTCGGGTGCAGTACGAGATGCGCATGAGATGCTAGAAGCGCACAATTTGGCAATGCAAACTGCGTTCCCGGGATACACTTTCAGGTCAAAGCCACTCATTCAGCCGCTTTCCGACATGCTTGCCCAGATCCGACGCAGTTGCGGTGACAGTTTTGCGCACCTCCGCCGTGTGCTCGCCAAGGAGATTCATCTGGATGTGCGCCAGCCGGCGCAGGTAAAGCGCATCCACCTGATGGGATGGCTCGCCTTCATCGGCTATCCGCTGTTCTATGTCATCTGGAAATACTGGTTTCCGCAGCCTTACGAGAGCCTGACACTCCGGCTGCTCGCCATGGTGATCTTCGCGCCGCTGATCCTGACTGGGAATCTGCGCGACCGTAAATGGCTGCCAGCCTATTTCTTCATCACGCTGACGTATGGGCTATCCTTCCTGTTCGTCTATCTGTACCTGATGAATCACGGCAATCTGGTATGGTCCCAGTCGCTGGTAATCGCCGTCTTCATCCTGTTCAATTTCAGTGGCTGGGTAACTGGTGCCGCGTCGCTCGCACTGGGAACCGCGGTGGCCTGGCTGGTCTACCGCTATGTCACACCGACACAAGCCTCGCCACTTGAGGTGAACTGGCTGATGGAATTGCCTATCATCGGGTTCACCATCTGTACTGTCGCAGTGCTCAAGATCGACAGGCACATCCTGATCCAGGAGAAACTGGATGGCATGACGATCGCCCTGTGTACCGTAGCACACGAGTTGCGCACGCCGATTCGCAGCATTGGTGCCACGGCGCTGGGAATGGGACGTTATTTGCCGGCACTGATCCGCTTCTACGAGGAAAACGAAACACGCGCAAACACCCTGAATCTGCCTCCCGGGCATTTCGCCTTGCTTAAAGATGCACTGCCGCGTATCCAGCTTGAGGTCGACCGCATGAATCACGGCATCGACGTGCTGCTGGTGAACGCACGCGTTGGTGCGGCTCAGGCGCCAGCCGACGAATTTCCGCTAGCCAACGCCGTGAGTGAGGCACTGGCGCGCTACCCCTTCGAGGCGGGTCAGCGCGAGCGCGTCCACGCCGAGATGACCGAGGATTTTGCGATCCGAGCCGATCAGAAGCTGCTGGTGATGGTATTGTTCAACCTGCTCAAGAATGCCTTGCATGCGATAGCCCGCGCCGGCCATGGCGAGATCCGGCTGCGCACCGAACGGGGCAGCCGGCGCAATCGCCTGGTGTTCCGCGATACCGGCACGGGGATCCCCCAGCGGGAGCTGGCATCCATCTTCAAGCGCTTTCACACCTACCCGCGCAACGAGGGCACCGGAATCGGCCTGGCCTTCTGCAAGGAAACGCTGGAAGCCTGGGGGGGCCGTATCCACTGCCATTCGGTCGAGCACGAATACACCGAGTTCGTGCTCGA
>NZ_JARJLM010000650.1 GCF_029335485.1 Cupriavidus basilensis | reverse complement strand
CCGGAAATCGCATTCCAGCGGTGCTTCGCCAAGCGTAAGCATCACAAAACAACACCTGCCGCCCCCGCAGCCCCCAACTTCCCAAACCATCCTTGCTAATTCCAAACCAGTTCGATATAGTGTAAGGCTACCCATTTGTCTATGGGTAGTGGGCTGGCCAGTTTGGCCGCGCGCAGTCTTCTTCAGCGCAAGCCCCGCACTGCAAACACAGTTTTCGTGTATCAATCAGCCCCGGCCAATCGCAGCTGGGAATGGAGCAAACCATGAGCCTTGGCCTTGTAGGTCGCAAGGTTGGCATGACCCGTATTTTCACGGACGACGGTGATTCGATTCCCGTTACCGTGGTCGAGGTCGGCGACAACCGCGTGACGCAAATCAAGACGGACGAGACCGACGGTTATACCGCCGTTCAAGTCACTTTCGGCGCACGCCGCGCTAGCCGCGTCACCAAGCCGCTGGCGGGTCACCTCGCCAAAGCCGGTGTAGAAGCTGGCGAAATCATCCGCGAATTCCGTATCGATGCCGCTAAGGCTGGCGAACTGCAAGCTGGCGGTTCGCTGTCGGTCGACCTGTTCGAAGTCGGTCAGAAGATCGACGTCCAGGGCGTGACCATCGGTAAGGGCTACGCCGGTACCATCAAGCGCCACCACTTCGCTTCGGGTCGTGCCACCCACGGTAACTCGCGTTCGCACAACGTGCCGGGTTCCATCGGTATGGCGCAGGATCCGGGCCGTGTGTTCCCCGGCAAGCGCATGACTGGCCACCTGGGTGACGTCACCCGCACCGTCCAGAACCTGGAAATCGCCAAGATCGACGCAGAGCGCAAGCTGCTGCTGGTCAAGGGCGCTATTCCCGGCTCCAAGGGCGGCAAGGTTATCGTTACCCCGGCCGTCAAGGCCAAAGCCAAAGCTTAAGGAGCGAATCAATGGAACTCAAGCTCCTCCAGGACAATGGCCAGATCGGCGCAGGCGTTGACGCTTCGCCCGAAGTCTTCGGCCGTGACTACAACGAAGCCCTCGTTCACCAGGTCGTCGTCGCTTACCAGGCCAACGCTCGCAGCGGTAACCGTAAGCAGAAGGACCGTGAAGAGGTCAAGCACACGACCAAGAAGCCTTGGCGCCAGAAGGGTACGGGCCGCGCTCGTGCCGGTATGTCTTCCTCGCCGCTGTGGCGCGGGGGCGGCCGCATCTTCCCGAATTCGCCGGAAGAGAACTTCAGCCAGAAGGTCAACAAGAAGATGTTCCGTGCCGGCATGCGCTCGATCTACTCGCAGCTCGCACGTGAAGGTCGTATCAACGTGGTGGACGGTTTCACCGTCGATGCGCCCAAGACCAAGCTCTTGGCCGACAAGTTCAAGGCCATGGGCCTGGACTCGGTGCTGATCATCACCGACAGCCTCGACGAAAACCTCTACCTGGCTTCGCGCAACCTGCCGCACGTGGCAGTTGTCGAGCCGCGCCAGGCTGACCCGCTGTCGCTCGTGCACTACAAGAAGGTGCTGGTGACCAAGGCAGCCGTCGCGCAGATCGAGGAGTTGCTGAAATGACGCAAGTAGCCAAGAACGATCATCGTTTGATGCAGGTGCTGCTCGCGCCGGTGGTTTCCGAAAAGGCAACCCTGGTCGCCGACAAGAACGAACAAGTCGTGTTCGAAGTCGCTCGCGATGCCAACAAGGCAGACGTGAAGGCGGCAGTCGAACTGCTGTTCAAGGTCGAGGTGCAGTCCGTTCAGATCCTGAACCAAAAGGGCAAGCAAAAGCGCTTTGGCCGCTTCATGGGGCGTCGCAACCACGTGAAGAAGGCTTACGTTTCGCTCAAGCCGGGTCAGGAAATCAATTTTGAAGCGGAGGCCAAGTAATCATGGCACTCGTCAAGACCAAGCCGACGTCCCCGGGCCGTCGCTCCATGGTAAAGGTTGTTAACCCCAACCTGCACAAGGGCGCGCCCCATGCTCCGCTGCTGGAAAAGCAATTCCAGAAGTCGGGCCGTAACAACAATGGTCATATCACCACCCGCCACAAGGGCGGTGGTCATAAGCACCACTATCGCGTGGTCGACTTCAAGCGCAACGACAAGGACGGCATCCCCGCCAAGGTCGAGCGCCTGGAATACGATCCGAACCGCAGCGCCAATATCGCGCTGGTGCTGTTCGCCGACGGCGAGCGCCGCTACATCATCGCCACCAAGGGCATGGTAGTTGGCCAGCCGCTGATGAACGGCTCGGAAGCTGCGATCAAGTCGGGTAACAACCTGCCGATCCGCAACATCCCGGTTGGTACCACCATCCACTGCGTGGAAATGCTGCCGGGCAAGGGCGCCCAGATCGCTCGCGCCGCAGGCGGTTCCGCCGTGCTGCTGGCTCGCGAAGGCATCTACGCCCAGGTTCGCCTGCGCTCCGGTGAAGTGCGCCGCGTTCACATCGAATGCCGCGCCACCATCGGTGAAGTTGGCAACGAAGAGCACAGCCTGCGCGTTATCGGCAAGGCCGGCGCGACCCGTTGGCGCGGTATCCGCCCGACGGTTCGTGGCGTAGTGATGAACCCGGTGGACCACCCGCACGGTGGTGGTGAAGGCAAGACCGCTGCTGGTCGCGACCCGGTTTCGCCGTGGGGTACCCCGGCCAAGGGTTACCGTACCCGCAGCAACAAGCGCACTGCCAGCATGATCGTGCAGCGCCGCCACAAGCGTTAATCGGTAGGTAGGAGCCTAGACATGACACGTTCCGCAAAAAAGGGTCCGTTCTGTGACGCCCACCTGCTGAAAAAGGTGGAAGCGGCCTCAGGCGGCAAGGACAAGAAGCCCATCAAGACTTGGTCGCGTCGCTCGACCATTCTGCCGGAATTCATCGGCCTGACGATCGCCGTGCACAACGGCCGTCAACACGTGCCGGTGTACGTTTCGGAAAACATGGTTGGCCACAAGCTCGGCGAATTTGCGCTCACGCGTACGTTCAAGGGCCACGCGGCTGACAAGAAAGCGAAGAGGTAAGGTGCCATCATGGAAGTGAAAGCGATTCATCGCGGTGCCCGCATCTCCGCCCAGAAAACGCGCCTGGTCGCTGACCAGATCCGCGGTCTGCCGATCGAGCGCGCGCTCAACATCCTGACGTTCAGCCCGAAAAAGGCTGCCGGGATCGTGAAGAAGGTGGTCGAATCGGCCATCGCCAACGCCGAGCACAACGAAGGCGCCGACATCGACGAACTGAAGGTCAAGACCATCTACGTCGACAAGGCAACCTCGCTCAAGCGTTTCACGGCACGAGCAAAGGGCCGCGGCAACCGTATCGAGAAACAAACTTGTCACATTACTGTGACGCTCGGCAACTAAGGAGTCACGATGGGACAGAAGATTCATCCGACTGGCTTCCGTCTGGCCGTCAGCCGTAACTGGGCTTCGCGTTGGTACGCCAACAACACGAAGTTCGCCGGCATGCTGAAAGAAGACATCGAAGTTCGCGAGTTTCTGAAGAAGAAGCTCAAGAACGCTTCGGTTGGCCGCGTCGTGATCGAGCGCCCCGCCCGCAATGCACGTCTCACCATCTATAGCTCGCGTCCGGGCGTGGTGATCGGCAAGAAGGGTGAGGACATCGAACTGCTCAAGGCCGAGCTGCAACGCCGCATGGGTGTGCCCGTGCACGTGAACATCGAGGAAATCCGCAAGCCGGAAACCGATGCGCAGCTGATCGCCGACTCGATCACCCAGCAGCTCGAGCGCCGTATCATGTTCCGCCGCGCCATGAAGCGCGCGATGCAGAACGCGATGCGCCTCGGTGCCCAGGGCATCAAGATCATGAGCGCCGGTCGTCTGAACGGCATCGAAATCGCTCGTACCGAATGGTATCGCGAAGGTCGTGTGCCCCTGCACACCCTGCGCGCCGACATCGACTACGGCTTCTCCGAAGCAGAAACCACCTACGGCATCATCGGTGTCAAGGTGTGGGTCTACAAGGGTGATCACCTCGGCCGCAATGACGCGCCGGTGGTGGAAGAGCCGCAAGACGAGCGTCGTCGTCGCCCGGGTCGTCCCGATGGTCGTCGCCGTGAAGGCGAAGGCGGCCGTCCGGGTGGCAACCGTCGCGGTGGTGCTGGCGCCGGTGCCGGTCGCCGCGCTGCGCCTGGCGCAGATGCGAAGAGTGGAGAATAACGATGCTGCAACCTAAGCGCAGAAAATACCGCAAGGAGCAGAAAGGCCGCAACACGGGTAAGGCTACCCGTGGCAACGCCGTGTCTTTCGGCGAATTCGGCCTGAAGGCAATGGGCCGTGGTCGTCTGACGGCTCGCCAGATCGAGTCGGCACGTCGTGCGATGACCCGTCACATCAAGCGTGGCGGCCGCATCTGGATCCGGATTTTCCCGGACAAGCCGATCTCGAAGAAGCCCGCCGAAGTCCGTATGGGTAACGGTAAGGGTAATCCGGAATACTACGTGGCAGAAATCCAGCCGGGCAAGATGCTGTACGAAATGGATGGCGTGACGGAAGACCTGGCGCGTGAGGCGTTCCGCCTCGCAGCTGCCAAGCTGCCGATCGCCACCAATTTCGTGGTGCGCCAGGTCGGGACGTAAGGAGAGCAGGGATGAAAGCATCCGAACTTCGCGGCAAAGATGCCGCCGGGCTGAACCAGGAGCTCTCCGAGCTGCTGAAGGCCCAATTTAGCCTGCGCATGCAAAAGGCCACCCAACAGCTGCAGAACACCAGCCAGCTGAAGAAGGTGCGCAAGGACATCGCGCGGGTGCAAACCGTGCTGAACGAAAAGGCGACCTCGAAATGACTGAAACTGCACAAACGGAATCGTCGCTTCGCCGCACGCTGGTCGGCCGGGTAGTTAGCGACAAGATGGACAAGACCGTCACGGTCCTGATCGAAAACCGCGTCAAGCATCCTCTGTACGGCAAGTACGTGCTGCGTTCCAAGAAGTACCACGCACACGACGAAGCCAACCAGTACAAGGAAGGCGACAAGGTCGAGATCCAGGAAACGCGTCCGCTGTCGCGGACCAAATCCTGGGTGGTTTCCCGTCTGGTCGAAGCTGCGCGCGTCATCTAAAAACCACAAGGTTTTCGGTTGACTTGCGAGTCCAGGGTTATGTTGCTATAATCCTGGACTTCCGCTTTGTTGCATTCGCCTTAGTTGTATCACCCCGGCGAGTCGATGAAGCGAACCTAGGCCGAGCGGCTCCTGATTAACCATGTTCAGGCCGCCTGGTAACTACCGACTTCAAAGTTGATCAACCCAAACGGTTGCTGGCGCAAAGCCGGAAGCCGACGGGACCAAGACTGACCGGCGGGCGTTGCCCGGTGGATTAAGTTGGGAAGATAACACCATGATTCAGACAGAAAGCCGGCTCGAAGTGGCCGATAACACTGGTGCGCGCGAAGTTCTGTGCATCAAAGTGCTGGGTGGGTCCAAGCGCCGCTATGCGAGCGTGGGCGACATCATCAAGGTGACCGTCAAAGACGCAGCACCGCGCGGTCGCGTGAAGAAGGGCGATATTTACAACGCCGTCGTCGTGCGTACCGCCAAGGGCGTGCGTCGCGCTGATGGTTCGCTCGTCAAGTTCGACAGCAATGCCGCTGTCCTGCTGAACACCAAGCTCGAGCCGATCGGCACCCGTATTTTCGGGCCGGTGACTCGTGAACTCCGTACCGAGCGCTTCATGAAGATCGTGTCGCTCGCGCCGGAAGTGCTGTAAGGAGCCGCCATGAACAAGATTCGTAAAGGCGACGAAGTCATCGTCCTGACCGGAAAAGACAAGGGCAAGCGCGGTACCGTGCAAGCCATGCTCGGCGACAAGGTCGTGGTGGAAGGCGTCAACGTTGCCAAGAAGCACGCACGTCCGAACCCGATGCTGGGCACCACTGGTGGCGTCGTCGACAAGGTCATGCCGCTGCATATTTCTAACGTTGCGCTCGTGGATGCCAATGGCAAGCCGTCGCGCGTCGGTATCAAGGTGGAAGACGGCAAGCGTGTGCGCGTGCTGAAGACCACCGGTGCCGTCGTGGCAGCTTGATTCTGGGCACAGATAGGAGTTGAGCATGACTGCACGTCTGCAAGAGTTTTACAAAGAACAGGTTGTACCGAAGCTGATCGAACAATTCGGCTTCAAGTCGGTCATGGAAGTGCCGCGCATCACCAAGATCACCCTGAACATGGGCCTTGGCGAAGCCATCAATGACAAGAAGGTCATTGAGCTGGCAGTGGGCGACCTGACCAAGATCGCCGGCCAGAAGCCGGTGGTGACCAAGGCCAAGAAGGCAATCGCCGGCTTCAAGATCCGCCAGGGCTATCCCATCGGCGCGATGGTGACGCTGCGCGGCGAGCGCATGTTCGAATTCCTGGACCGTTTCGTGACCGTGGCCCTGCCGCGCGTGCGTGACTTCCGTGGTGTGTCGGGCCGCTCGTTCGATGGTCGTGGCAACTACAACATCGGTGTGAAAGAGCAGATCATTTTCCCCGAAATTGAGTACGACAAGATCGACGCACTGCGTGGTCTGAACATCAGCATCACGACGACGGCGAAGAATGACGAGGAAGCCAAGGCACTCCTCGCAGCATTCAAGTTCCCGTTCCGTAATTAAGGGGTTACCGTGGCTAAATTGGCTCTGATTGAACGTGAGAAGAAGCGCGCCAAGCTCGTGGCAAAGTATGCCGACAAGCGCGCAACCCTCAAGGCCATTATCGACGACCAGGAAAAGTCGGAAGAAGAGCGTTATGGCGCACGTCTGGAGCTGCAACAGCTCCCGCGCAACGCGAACCCGACCCGTCAGCGCAATCGTTGCGCCATCACCGGTCGTCCCCGCGGTACCTTCCGCAAGTTTGGCCTGGCGCGTAACAAGATCCGTGAGATCGCCTTCCGTGGCGAAATTCCGGGTCTGACGAAAGCCAGCTGGTAATTACGCACAGGCTACAGGAGAAACAGTATGAGCATGAGCGATCCTATCGCCGATATGCTGACGCGCATCCGCAACGCCCAAGGCGTGCAGAAAGCGTCGGTTGTCATGCCGTCGTCGAAGCTGAAAGTGGCAATCGCCAAGGTCCTCAAGGACGAAGGCTACATCGACGACTATGCCGTGAAAGAAGAAGGCGGCAAGGCACAACTGAGCATCGGTCTGAAGTACTACGCGGGCCGTCCGGTCATCGAGCGCATTGAGCGCGTCTCGAAGCCTGGTCTGCGCGTGTACAAGGGCCGCAGCGACATCCCCCAAGTGATGAACGGCCTCGGCGTCGCAATCATCTCGACCCCCCAGGGTCTGATGACCGATCGCAAGGCACGTGCCACTGGCGTGGGCGGCGAAGTTCTTTGCTACGTCGCGTAAGGAGTAACCATGTCCCGTGTAGGTAAGGCTCCCATCGCGCTGCCCAAAGGCGCAGAAGTGAATCTGGCAGCTGGCGTGCTCTCCGTTAAGGGCCCGCTCGGCACGCTGACGCAGCCGATCCACAGCCTGGTCAAGGTCAATGTCGAAAACGACACGCTGACTTTCGTCCCCGCTGATGAATCGCGTGAAGCAAACGCACTGCAGGGCACCATGCGCGCCCTGGTGGCCAATATGGTCAAGGGTGTGACCACCGGTTTCGAGCGCAAGCTTAACCTGGTCGGCGTGGGCTATCGTGCCCAGCTGCAAGGTACTGCGCTGAAGCTCCAGCTTGGTTTCTCGCACGACGTGATCCATGCGATGCCGGAAGGCGTGACGGCGGCAACGCCCACGCAGACCGAGATCATCATCAAGGGTGCGGACAAGCAGAAAGTCGGTCAGGTTGCAGCGGAAGTCCGCGCATACCGTCCGCCTGAGCCCTATAAGGGCAAGGGTGTTCGTTATGCGGACGAGCGCGTCATCCTGAAGGAAACCAAGAAGAAGTAAGGGGTGCAATGATGAACAAGAAAGACGCTCGTTTGCGCCGTGCACGTCAGACCCGCGCCAAAATCGCGGAGATGAAGATCAATCGTCTGACCGTGTTCCGTACGAATTCGCATATTTACGCCCAGGTCTACTCGCCGTGCGGCACGCAAGTGCTGGCATCGGCTTCGACCGCCGAGGCAGAAGTGCGCAAGGAACTGACCGGCAGCGGTGCTACCGCCGCCGCCGCGACCCTGATTGGCAAGCGCATCGCCGAAAAGGCGAAGGCTGCTGGCGTGGAGACCGTTGCGTTCGATCGCGGCGGCTTCCGCTTCCATGGTCGCGTGAAGGCACTGGCTGACGCAGCTCGCGAAGCCGGCCTTAAGTTCTAAGCGCACATAGAGAGATACGTCATGGCAAAAATGCAAGCAAAAGTCCAGCAGGACGAACGCGACGACGGCCTCCGCGAGAAGATGATCTCGGTCAACCGCGTCACCAAGGTGGTGAAGGGCGGCCGGATTCTCGGTTTCGCTGCGCTGACCGTGGTTGGTGACGGCGATGGCCGCATCGGCATGGGCAAGGGCAAGGCCAAGGAAGTGCCCGTTGCAGTTCAGAAGGCAATGGACGAAGCCCGTCGCAAGATGGTCAAGGTCTCGCTGAAGAACGGCACGCTGCAACACGAAGTCGTGGGCAAGCACGGCGCCGCCAAGGTGCTGATGATGCCGGCCAAGGAAGGTACCGGCGTGATCGCCGGCGGCCCGATGCGCGCTATTTTCGAGGTGATGGGCGTGACCAACGTCGTCACCAAGTCGCACGGCTCGACCAATCCGTACAACATGGTTCGCGCCACGCTGGACGGTCTTCAAAAGATGAGCACGCCCGGCGAGATCGCCGCCAAGCGCGGCAAGTCGGTTGAAGACATCCTCGGTTAAGGAGTCGGACGAAATGTCGCAGCAGCAAAAAACCGTAAAAGTGCAACTCGTGCGTGGCCTGATCGGCACGCGTGAGGATCATCGCGCCACCGTGCGTGGCCTGGGTCTGCGCCGCATCAACTCGGTGTCGGAACTGGAAGACACGCCCGCAGTGCGCGGCATGATCAACAAGGTGTCGTACCTGGTCAAGGTTCTGGCCTGATACCCGAGACACGGAGAGCAACATGCAACTGAACAACCTGAAACCGGCCGCCGGTTCGAAGCACGCAAAGCGTCGCGTCGGCCGTGGTATCGGCTCCGGCCTGGGCAAGACTGCCGGTCGCGGTCACAAGGGTCAGAAGTCGCGTTCGGGCGGCTTCCACAAGGTCGGCTTCGAAGGCGGTCAAATGCCGCTGTATCGTCGCCTGCCGAAGCGCGGCTTCACCTCGCTGACGAAGGTCTTCACCGCTGAGGTGACCCTGCGCGACATCGAGCGTCTGGAAGCGGCTGAAGTGGACCTGCTCGTTCTGAAGCAGGCTGGCCTGGTGGCCGAGCTGGTCAAGAGCGCCAAGGTCATCAAGGCTGGCGAACTGACCCGCAAGGTAACGATCAAGGGTCTGGGTGCCACCGCTGGCGCCAAGGCTGCGATCGAAGCCGCCGGCGGTCAGATCGCGGCGTAATTTAGCAGCAGATTTCGCAGCATAGGCGAGTCACAGTCGGAGCATCGTTTGGCCACGGCGAAACCCAATGCAAGCACGCAAGCCAAGAACACGGCGAAGTACGGCGACCTGAAGCGCCGGCTGATGTTCCTGGTGCTGGCCCTGATCGTGTACCGCATCGGAGCGCATATTCCGGTGCCGGGAATCGATCCGGAACAGCTTGCGAAGCTTTTCCAGAGTCAGTCGGGTGGCATCCTCGGGATGTTCAACCTGTTCTCGGGCGGTGCGCTGTCGCGCTTTACCGTCTTCGCGCTCGGCATCATGCCGTACATCTCGGCGTCGATCATCATGCAATTGCTGACGATCGTGCTGCCGCAGCTGGAGTCGTTGAAGAAGGAAGGGCAGGCGGGTCAACGCAAGATCACGCAGTACACGCGCTACGGCACGGTGGTTCTGGCCACCTTCCAGGCGCTGTCGATTGCAGTCGCGCTGGAATCTCAGCCCGGCCTGGTAATCGATCCGGGCCTGATGTTCCGGGCTACGGCAGTGATTACGCTGGTGACCGGCACGATGTTCCTGATGTGGCTGGGTGAGCAGATCACCGAGCGGGGTCTCGGCAACGGCATCTCGATCATCATCTTCGGCGGTATCGCGGCGGGCTTGCCCAATGCGATCGGCGGGCTCTTCGAACTGGTTCGCACCGGTTCCATGAGCATCATTGCATCGATCCTGATCGTTGCAATCATCGCCGGCGTTACCTTTGCCGTGGTGTTTGTCGAGCGTGGCCAGCGCAAGATCCTGGTGAACTATGCCAAGCGTCAGGTCGGCAACAAGGTGTATGGCGGACAATCGTCGCACCTGCCGCTGAAGCTGAACATGGCAGGGGTGATTCCGCCGATCTTCGCATCGTCGATCATCCTGTTCCCGGCGACCATCGCGGGCTGGTTCACCTCTGACTCGACGAGCGCCGTCGGCAGGTTCGTCAAGGACCTGGCTGCGACGTTGTCGCCGGGACAGCCGGTCTACATCCTGCTGTACGCCGCTGCGATTATATTTTTCTGCTTCTTCTATACGGCTCTGGTGTACAACAGCCGGGAAGTGGCGGACAACCTGAAGAAAAGCGGTGCCTTCATTCCGGGCATTCGTCCGGGCGAGCAGACGACGCGCTACATCGACAAGATTCTTGTCCGTCTGACGCTGGCTGGTGCGATCTACATCACACTGGTCTGCCTGTTGCCGGAATTCCTGGTACTGCGCTGGAACGTTCCGTTCTATTTTGGCGGAACCTCGTTGCTGATCATCGTGGTCGTCACGATGGACTTCATGGCCCAGGTCCAGTCCTATGTCATGTCGCAGCAATATGAGTCCCTGCTGAAGAAGGCGAATTTCAAGGGTAATCTGACCTTGCGCTGAAGCCGGGTCGGTACAGGCTAGGTATGGCAAAAGACGACGTCATCCAGATGCAGGGGGAGGTCCTGGAAAACCTTCCCAACGCGACGTTCCGCGTCAAACTGGAAAACGGCCATGTAGTGTTGGGCCATATCTCCGGCAAGATGCGAATGAACTACATCCGGATTCTTCCGGGTGATCGGGTGACGGTTGAGCTGACCCCATATGATCTGTCACGCGCGCGCATCGTCTTTCGGACGAAGTGACGCGAACAGGAATTGAAGGAAGAGGAAAATCATGAAAGTGCTGGCTTCTGTTAAGCGCATTTGCCGCAACTGCAAAGTTATCAAGCGCAACGGTGTCGTGCGCGTGATCTGCTCGTCGGATCCCCGCCACAAGCAACGCCAAGGCTAATCGGAAAGAGGATTGACGAATGGCACGTATCGCAGGGGTTAACATCCCGAACCACAAGCATACCGAGATCGGCCTGACGGCTATTTACGGTATCGGCCGCTCGCGCGCCCGCAAGATTTGCGTGGCCACCGGCGTTCCCTTTGACAAGAAGGTCAAGGACCTGACCGACGGCGACCTGGAAAAGCTTCGTGACGAAGTAGCCAAGGCCACGGTTGAGGGTGACCTGCGTCGTGAAACCACGATGAACATCAAGCGTCTCATGGACCTTGGTTGTTATCGTGGCGTGCGTCACCGCAGGGGTCTCCCGATGCGCGGTCAGCGCACCCGCACCAACGCCCGTACCCGCAAGGGTCCGCGTAAGGCCGGCGTGGCTCTGAAGAAGTAAAGCCGAAGGCAGAGGAAGAAACTAATGGCAAAAGGTCCGAATAACGCCGCCCAGCGCGCGCGTAAGAAGGTCAAGAAGAACGTTGCCGACGGCATTGCGCACGTCCACGCTTCGTTCAACAACACCATCATCACGATCACCGACCGTCAGGGCAATGCCCTGGCATGGGCAACCTCGGGTGGCCAGGGCTTCAAGGGTTCGCGCAAGTCGACGCCCTTCGCAGCCCAGGTTGCTGCAGAGAACGCCGGCCGCGTGGCGCAAGACCAGGGTATCAAGAACCTGGACGTGCGCATCAAGGGCCCCGGCCCTGGCCGTGAATCGGCTGTCCGTGCGCTGAACGCGCTGGGCATCAAGATCTCGGTGATCGAAGACGTGACGCCGGTGCCGCACAACGGCTGCCGTCCGCCGAAGCGCCGCCGCATCTAAGCGCCAGGTGTGATAACCGGATTGCGAGCGGGGATTCCCCGCCCGCAACCCGGTATGGTAGTATCGCACGTTGACCTGCTGCATATGCTTGCGGCAGGTTTTCGTTTTGCGTCCGGTGATTGATGGATTGATTTCTTGTCCGTCGTACGGGCGCAGCAATCAGACACATGCTTTTGCGCGTGCCTGCCTGGGATTCCCATGGGAGTCTCATCGGGAGCGCGCTGGATAAGCCCACCGTCCGCCACTCATGCATCCCCAGGGATGGAGAAGGCGGACTCGCGGCGCGTCGAAAAAGGCGCCGCGATCGATCAGGAAGGAAGATAAAGTGGCACGTTATATCGGCCCGAAGGCCAAACTCTCCCGCCGTGAAGGTACTGACCTGTTCCTGAAGAGCGCACGCCGCTCGCTTGCAGACAAGTGCAAGCTGGACAGCAAGCCGGGCCAGCACGGCCGCACCTCGGGTGCACGCACCTCCGACTACGGCAACCAGCTGCGCGAAAAGCAGAAGGTCAAGCGTATCTACGGCGTGCTCGAGCGCCAGTTCCGCCGCTACTTCGCCGAAGCCGACCGCCGCAAGGGCAACACCGGCGAGAAGCTGCTGCAGCTGCTGGAATCGCGCCTGGACAACGTCGTGTATCGCATGGGCTTCGGCTCGACCCGCGCTGAAGCGCGCCAGCTGGTGTCGCACAAGGCGATCCTGCTGAACGGTCAAGCCCTGAACGTGCCGTCGGCACAGGTCAAGGCTGGTGACGTCATCACCATCCGCGAACAGTCGAAGAAGCAAGTCCGTATCGCCGAAGCGCTGTCGCTGGCTGAGCAATCGGGTTTCCCGGCATGGGTTGCCGTGGACGCGAAGAAGTTCGAAGGCACCTTCAAGCAAGTGCCGGATCGCGCCGATATCTCGGGTGACATCAACGAAAGCCTGATCGTCGAATTGTATTCGCGTTAATCACACGAATTCTGTCCGACACCATCGAACGGTCAGGGGCTTGCGTTTCCCGTCAAGCTTCACATTCAGCCCGACGCGCTGCCGCGCGCCGGGCTTATTGCCCATCGTGCGATGGGATTTTCAGGTTCCATACGTCAGCCTTATCGGTGTAACGAGCCGAGGGTATTGAAAAGGACAACCTAATGCAAACAGCACTCCTCAAGCCTAAAATCATCGCCGTAGAGCCGCTGGGCGACCATCACGCAAAAGTCGTGATGGAGCCGTTCGAGCGTGGCTACGGCCATACGCTCGGTAACGCCCTGCGTCGCGTGCTGCTGTCGTCGATGGTCGGCTATGCCCCGACCGAAGTCACGATCGCTGGGGTGGTCCATGAGTATTCCACCATCGATGGCGTACAGGAAGACGTAGTCAACCTGCTGCTCAATCTGAAGGGTGTGGTCTTCAAGCTGCACAACCGCGACGAAGTCACGGTGTCGCTGCGCAAGGAAGGCGAAGGCGTTGTGACCGCAGCCGATATCGAGCTGCCGCACGACGTCGAAATCATCAACCCCGGCCATGTGATCGCTCACCTGTCGGCCGGCGGCAAGCTCGATATGCAGATCAAGGTCGAACAAGGCCGTGGTTATGTGCCGGGCAACGTGCGCAAGTTCGGCGACGAATCGGGCAAGGTCATTGGCCGCATCGTGCTGGACGCTTCGTTCTCGCCGGTGCGCCGCGTGTCGTACGCAGTCGAATCGGCTCGCGTGGAACAGCGTACCGACCTGGACAAGCTGGTGATGAACATCGAAACCGACGGCGTGATCTCGCCCGAGGAAGCGATTCGTCAATCGGCGCGCATCCTGGTGGACCAGCTGTCGGTGTTCGCCGCGCTGGAAGGCACCGAGTCGTCGGCGGAAGCCGCTTCGAGCCGTACGCCGCAGATCGATCCGATCCTGCTGCGCCCGGTCGACGACCTGGAGCTGACGGTGCGTTCGGCCAACTGCCTGAAGGCCGAAAACATCTACTATATCGGCGACCTGATCCAGCGTACCGAGAACGAGCTGTTGAAGACTCCGAACCTGGGTCGCAAGTCGCTCAACGAAATCAAGGAAGTGCTGGCTTCGCGCGGCCTGACCCTCGGCATGAAGCTCGAGAACTGGCCGCCCGCAGGGCTGGAGAAGTAATCAGCCGGGCGCGGCGGCGGGCTCGTCCTGTCGCCGCGCCAGGTAAATCCCGGCGACCGGCATGTGCCGGCTGCTCCATAGACTACCGGCCCGCGCCGAACCGGGAAATCTCCCGGCCAAGCGATAGAAGAGCTGGTCAAACATTGCAATAAAGGAATCATCATGCGTCACCGTCATGGTTTGCGGAAACTGAACCGCACCTCGTCGCACCGTCTCGCGATGCTGCGCAACATGTCCAACTCGCTGTTCCAGCATGAGCTGATCAAGACCACCCTGCCCAAGGCCAAGGAACTGCGCAAGGTTGTCGAGCCCCTCATCACGCTGGCCAAGAAGGACACGGTTGCCAATCGCCGCCTGGCTTTCGCCCGTCTGCGCGACCGCGACATGGTCACCAAGCTGTTCAACGAACTGGGCCCGCGTTACAACGCCCGCCCGGGCGGTTACACCCGTATCCTGAAGTTCGGTTTCCGCCAGGGCGACAACGCGCCGATGGCGCTGGTCGAGCTGGTCGACCGTCCGGAAGTCACCGAAGCCCCGGCAGAAGAAGCCGCGGAATAAGGTTGATACTGTCCCCGGTAAGCTGCGACCACCGGTCGCGGCAAGCCGCGCGGACACCGCTTACAATCGAGCCAGGCTGCATGCCTGGCTCTTTTGTTTTCGGGAGCCGGCGCTGGGGCTGACTTTAGAGAACGGGAAGGTGCGATGAGCGAGACAATCCTGGTGATGACGGTGCTGCCCGATGCCGATTCCGCCACACGCTTGACGCGCGCGGTGCTGGAGTCCCGGCTGGCCGCCTGCGTGAACCGGCTGGCGCCCTGCGAGTCCGAGTACTGGTGGCGCGGCGAGATCGAGCGTAGCCAGGAATGGCCACTGCTGATCAAGACCACCCAGGATCGCTATGCGGCGCTCGAAGCGGCGATTCGCCTGGCGCACCCGTATGAGGTGCCGGAAATCGTGGCCATGCCGGTGGTAGCGGGCTTCGCGCCTTATCTGGCCTGGGTGGCGCAGGAGACGCGTACCCCCGAGGCCGGCGACGACAGCGCGTAGGGATAACCGTCAAGGGGCGACAAGGCTGGGAATGCGTCCGGATGTCCGGGCCGCCAGGCGCTCGAAACACGGATATAACGAATGACAATTCAAGGATGGGGCATGGGTTTCGGAGAGACATCGAGCGCTTTTGGCCAGTGGCCGGCGGCGCGAGCGGTGCGGCATAGTGCCGCAGCACGCCTCCTGGCCCTGCTGCTCGCCGCATTGTGGCTGTGCCTTGCCGGCTTTTCCGGCGTCGCGCATGCAGCCGACGACGATTTCCTTCCGCCGGAGCAGGCCTTCCGCTTTGCCGCGCGGCAGCTTGATGCAAAGACCATCGAGGTCCGCTTCGATGTGGCAGATGGCTATTACCTCTACCGCGACCGCTTTGCCTTTGCCGCGCAGCCGGCCTCGGTCAAGCTGGGCGCGCCGGCGTTCCCGCCGGGCAAGGTCAAGTTCGACGAGACCTTCGGCAAGGAAATGGAGACCTACCACGGCGGGCTGACCATCCGCGTGCCGGTGGAGTCTGCCCCGGCCGACGGCAAATGGTCGCTGGTGGTGACCTCGCAGGGCTGCGCTGACAAAGGGCTGTGCTATCCCCCGGCAGAGCACGTCTTCAAGGTTGGCGGCGGCGTGCTGGACGGGCTGTTCGGCAGGAGCGCTGCGGAGGATTCTAGCCGCCCCGGCAACAGTGAGGCTGCGGAGCACGATGAAGCGCCCGCCGCCGCGGCTCCGGGCATCCCGTCGCCCGCCCAGGCGGCCTCCCCTGCCGACGAAAACGACCGTATCGCCGGCGCGCTGGCCAGCCGCAACCTCGGCCTGATCGCCGCCTTGTTCTTCGGCCTTGGCCTGCTGCTCACGTTCACGCCTTGCGTACTGCCGATGGTCCCGATCCTGTCGTCGATCGTGGTGGGCGAGCACGTCACGCGCGGGCGCGCCTTGCTGGTGTCGCTGTCCTATGTGCTTGGCATGGCGGTGGTCTATACCGGCATCGGGGTAGCTGCAGGGCTGCTTGGCGAAGGCTTGTCGGCGGCGCTGCAGGCGCCGTGGGTGCTGGCGGCCTTCGCCGTGCTGATGGTGGCCTTGTCGCTGTCCATGTTCGGTCTCTATGAGCTGCAACTGCCGCAGCACTGGCAGACCCGCTTGACGGCCTCCTCGAACCGCCGCCAGGGCGGGCAGCTGGCCGGGGCCGCCGCCATGGGCGCGATCTCGGCGCTGATCGTCGGGCCGTGCGTGACGGCACCGCTGGCCGGCGCCCTGGCCTATATCGCGCGCACCGGCGACGCCGTCACCGGCGGCGGCGCGCTGTTCGCCATGGCGCTGGGCATGGGTGTGCCGCTGGTGCTGGTTGGCGTGGGCGCGGGCAATCTGCTGCCGCGCGCCGGCCGCTGGATGGAAATGACCAAGCGTTTCTTCGGTTTCCTGCTGCTGGGCGTGGCGCTGTGGATGGTGGGCCCGGTGCTGCCGGCCTGGGCGCTGATGACCGGCTGGGCAGCGCTGTTCCTGGTGGGGGCGGTGTTCCTGAGCGCCTTCGATGCCCTCGGGCCCGAGGCGCATGGCCTTGCCCGGGTGGGCAAGGGCCTTGGCCTGCTGGCCGCCCTGGCGGGTGCAATCCTGCTGGTGGGGCTGGCTTCCGGCGGGCGGGATCCCCTGCAGCCGCTGGCGCACCTGGGGGCCGCGCGTACCGCGCCCGGCGCAGTCGCTGAGAATGCGTTGGCGCCGCGCTTCGAGCGGGTCCGCTCGATCGCGGAGCTCGACGCGCGCGTGGCGCAGGCCGCCGCCGCCGGCCAGCCGGTATTGCTCGACTTCTACGCCGACTGGTGCGTGAGCTGCAAGGAAATGGAGCGCTTCACGTTCAGCGACGAGCGCGTGCGCACCCGGCTGTCCGGCGTGGTGATGCTGCAGGCCGACGTTACCCGCAACAACGCCGACGACCGCGCGCTGCTCAAGCGCTTCGGGCTGTTCGGGCCACCGGGCATCATCCTGTATGGCCCCGACGGGCGCGAGCGGCCGGTACGCGTGATCGGCTACCAGCCGGCAGCGCGTTTCCTGGACAGCCTGTCGCGCGCCTTCGACGCCAAGGCCAGCATCTGAGGCGAGGCTGGCCCCGGCGCAGGGAGGGCCCGCCTAGCTCTGCTCCAGCCGCCGTCCCAGGGCCCATACCGCGGCCAGCACCACCACCACGGCACCCATCAGCCCGATCGACCACCAGAATCCCTGCGGCTCGCGCAGCCAGGGCATGCGGTCGAAATTCATGCCGAAGATACCGGTGATCAGTGTCAGCGGCATGAACAGCGCAGTGATCAGCGTCAGCGTGCGCATGGTGCGGTTGGTGCGATGCGCCACGGCCGAGAAATGGATCTGTACCGCGGACTCGATGGAGTCCTCCAGCCGGCGGGCATGCGCCAGCACGCGCGAGATATGCTCCATCACATCATTGATACGCACCAGCAGCGCTTCGTCGCGGCCGGCCGTGTCGGCCTGGCCCTCGCTCTCGTTGCTGTAGCTGTTGTCGAGCAGGCTGTCGCGGAACTCCTGCAGCGCATCGCGTTGCTCCTCGCACAGGTGCTCAAGCCGCCGCAGCTCGATCCGCGCATCCAGCAACCCTTCCCAGCTGGAAAAGCTGCGCCGCGAGTTCAGCAGCGCCCGCTGCCAGCGGTCCAACTGGCGCGTCAGCGGGGCGCGCAGATCCAGGTAGCGGTCGACCATCGCATTGAGCAGCCGCAGCATCATGTCCTCCGGGCGTGTCGGAGGGCGGATGCCGTGGACCAGGGCGCCATTACCGTTGGGCCGCGTCGGCTGTCTGGGCGCCTGGCATAGATCCAGCAGCCGCTGGCGCACCTGGTCGATGGTGCGGGACTGCGCGGGCCGGACCGTCAGCAGCACATTGTCGAAGACAAGGAAGGTAACCGGCTGGGTGTCGATCTTGGCCAGCGCGGGCAGAAAGCCGGGCGCGTAGCGGCGCGCCTTTGGTATTGCGCCCGTGCCCGTGGACAGCCGCGGGCCTGCCGCCGCCGGGGGCGCGGCGGCGTCGCCGGCTTCGGCGATCAGCCGGCTGGTTTCGAAGGTGAGCTTGCGGAAGATCACCATATCGTACGCATGGGTCGTATCGAAATACGACGGATGCGACGGATTGGTGGCATCGATCAGGTGCAGGTCCAGCACCGGCGCCCCGGTCAGCGCCTGTACGCTGTCGCGCCAGGCCGCCGCCGCTGTGCTGACTTCCTCGATCGGCGTGTCGACCCAGACGAAGCGGGCGGCCGCATTGCCCGCAAGGAAGTCACGCGCCTCGTCGAGCGAGGCGAGCGGGTGGACCTGGCTGGCGGAAAAACCTAACAGCTGCATCCGGGCCGCTTCAGGGCGTCAGCAGGCGGGCGGCGTCGCGCGCGAAGTAGGTCAGGATGCCGTCGGCGCCGGCGCGGCGGAATGCCAGCAGCGACTCCATCATGACCTTGTCGTGGTCCAGCCAGCCATTCTGCGCGGCGGCCTTGAGCATGGCGTACTCGCCGCTGACCTGGTAGACGTAGGTGGGAAAGCGGAATTCATCCTTCACGCGCCGCACGATGTCGAGGTAAGGCATGCCAGGCTTGACCATCACCATGTCGGCGCCTTCCATGATGTCCTGCGCCACTTCGCGCAAGGCTTCGTCGGTGTTGGCCGGATCCATCTGGTAGGTCATCTTGTTGCCCTTGCCCAGGTTGGCCGCCGAGCCCACCGCGTCGCGGAAGGGGCCGTAGAAGGCCGAGGCGTACTTGGCGGAGTAGGCCATGATGCGGGTATGGATGTGGCCGGCGTCTTCCAGCGCAGCGCGCACCGCGCCGATGCGCCCGTCCATCATGTCGGAGGGGGCCACGATGTCCACGCCGGCCTCGGCCTGTGTCAGTGCCTGCTTGACCAGGATTTCCACCGTGACATCGTTGATCACGTAGCCATCGGCATCCAGCACGCCGTCCTGGCCATGGCTGGTGTAGGGGTCCAGCGCCACGTCGGTCAGCACGCCGAGTTCGGGGAAGCGGTCCTTCAGGGCACGCACGGCGCGCGGGATCAGGCCTTCGGCATTGGTTGCCTCGATGCCGTCCGGTGTCTTCAGGGCGGCGTCGATCACCGGGAACAGCGCGATCACCGGGATACCCAGCTTGACACAGTCTTCCGCCACGGGCAGCAACTGGTCCACCGATAGCCGCTCCACGCCCGGCATGCTCGCCACGCTCTGGCGCTGGTTCTGGCCGTCGAGGATGAATACCGGATAGATCAGGTTGTCCGGCGACAGGCGGTTTTCGCGCATCAGCCGGCGCGAGAAATCATCGCGGCGCATGCGGCGCGGACGGTACTCGGGGAAAGTGGACATGGCTTGAGGGAGAGGAGTCAGAAGGGGAATACCGCTAGCCTGTCGCGCTGCGGCCACGCGGGGTCGCCGGTGAGTGCGCGATCAGACCGCTTGTGAAAGAAAAACTAAACTTTTGATCTCGCCCGCTATCATACTCGCGGACACTCTGCGTTGCGCTTGCGCGATGCAGCGTCCCCCGCTACTCCTCCCTGAGCGGGTACCCGCCCTAACCGGCGGGAAAGTTCGCCCCCGTTGCTTGCAACGGGGTTTTTTTTGCCTCGGCGCAAGGGAAGCCAGCGAGGCCAGCGAGGGGCAGCGCCGCATCGGAGCGCAGACCCGGGTACGCGCAGCGGGTCGGCAGGATCAGTTCGCGGGCGTGTCGGGCGCCGTGTTGTCCGTCGCGTCGTCCGCCGCGCTATCGAGCGTGGTATCGGGCACGGCTTGCGATGTCGCCGCGGGCCTTGTAGCGGGCGCGACGGGCGGCTGTGCCTCGGGCAGCGACAGCCAGCCCGCCACCACGCGCTGCGCCTCCTCGATGCCGCGGCGCTTCAGGCTGGAGAACAGTTGCGCGGTCAGGGCCACGGGCGTGTCGAGCTGCTCGGCGTAGCCCGCCAGGATCTTGCGGGTCTCGCGCAGCGCCAGGGCGTTTTCGCTGTTGGTCAGCTTGTCCGCCTTGGTCAGCAGCACGTGGATGGGCCGGCCCGTGGGCAGGAACCACTCGACCATCTGGCAATCCAGGTCGGTGAAAGGCCGGCGTGCATCCATCATCAGCACTAGGCCGGACAGCTGCGAGCGGGTCTGCACATAGTCGCTCAGCAGGGTTTGCCAGTGGTATTTGGCCGAGCCGGAAACCTGCGCGTAGCCATAGCCGGGCAGGTCGACCAGGAAGGCGAGCGGGTCCGGCGCCTTGACCGGCGCGACGCCGAAGAAGTTGATGTGCTGGGTGCGGCCCGGCGTGCGCGACGAGAAAGCCAGCCGCTTCTGGTTGCACAGGATGTTGATGGCGGTGGATTTGCCTGCGTTGGAGCGTCCGGCGAAGGCCACTTCAGGCACGGCCGTGGCAGGCAGGTCGCGCAGGTGGTTGACGGTAACAAAGAAGCGGGCCTGGTGTAGGAGGGACATGCGCTTGGGCGATGGGGCGGGTGAGGGCGGGTTGCCGCCTGGGATCAGGCGGTATTGCCAGCGTCACCACGCTGATGTGAGTGAGGCGTGCGGCACACGGTGCCGCCAGGATGGCCGGGGCTTGCGTCTGGCCGCGTCGCGGCGCGCACATCCTCTATCCGGCACACGATTTATTGTACAATAACGCGGTTAACGGCCTCCCGATTGGGTGACGCGTGGCATCCTTGGCCCGCATCAATCCGGAAGGGAAGCTTTGCGTGTCCGTTCCATCGAGGTAGCGCGGCCTGTCGGTCTCGCCCCTGCAGCGGCGTCCAATCCGGCGCCGGCGCATGCGGGCAACTGCAGGCCGAGAGTCTGCTGCCGGGATATTCGCACGGTCTGCCGCCCTCGTTCGCATGGGGGCGGTGCCATCTGGCTTCGTCTGGGTGTTTGTGGTTTTCAGGCGAGCGGGCGGTCCATCGTGATGAATTTCCGATGTCAAAGTGCCAGCCCATCGCGTCCTCACCGCGGGCAGGGTGCCGAACGGCGTGCCCCACGAATTCAAAACAATTCAGAGAAGGTGTGCGAATGAACCGCATTGCGAAACTTCTGGCTGTTGTGGCGCTGGCTCTGCCGGCAACTGCCATGACCGGTCTGGCATCTGCCACCGAGCAGGCTGCCGCGAAGGCTGATCCGGCCAAGGGCGAAACCCTTTACACCCAAGGTGCTCCCGATCGCAATGTCCCGGCCTGCCTGAGCTGCCACGGCGCCAACGGCAACAGCGGCGCCGCGGCCAACCCGAAGCTGGCCGCCCAGCATCCGGAATACGTCCACAAGCAGCTTGCCGATTTCAAAGCCAAGAGCCGCAACAACGCCATCATGTCGCCGTACGCGGGCGCCATGTCCGACCAGGAAATGAAGGACGTCGGCGCCTACCTGGCCAAGCAGGCGCAGAAGCCCGCCACCGCCAAGAACAAGGAAACCATCGAGGCCGGCCAGAAGATCTACCGTGGCGGCATCGCCGCCAAGGGCGTGCCGGCATGCGCGGCTTGCCATGGCCCCACCGGCGCCGGCATTCCCGCGCAGTATCCGCGCATCGGCGGCCAGTGGTCCGAGTACACCGAAGCGCAGCTGGTGGCATTCCGCCAGGGCACCCGCAAGAACAACCCCGTGATGACGACCATCGCCGCCAAGATGTCGGATGCCGAGATCAAGGCTGTGGCCGACTACGTCGCCGGGGTTCGCTAAGTCGTTCCGCGCCGGGTAGCCGGAGCGCTCCAGCCGGCCTTGCAACTGCGAGGTGCCGCGGGGTGCAACCAGGCAGCCTGGCAACAATCGAAAAGGGTGGCCTGCGCGAGCATGCCCACCCTTTTTTATTTCAAGGCCAAGGGCCACACTGCACATGTCGACCGCTTCCACGTCAGGACTGCACCTGAAGACCTCCCACCGCCTGCTGCGCGACGCGGTGGAACTGCTGTCCTCGATGCGTTTTGCCATCGCGCTGCTGACGGTCATCGCCATCGCCAGCGTGATCGGCACGGTCCTCAAGCAGAATGAGCCCTATCCCAACTACGTGAACCAGTTCGGCCCCTTCTGGGCCGACCTGTTCCACGCGCTGTCGCTGCAAAAGGTCTACAGCTCCTGGTGGTTCCTGCTGATCCTGGCCTTCCTGGTGATTTCCACCTCGCTGTGCCTGACCCGCAACGCGCCCAAGATGATCAACGATATGCGCTCGTGGAAGGACCACGTGCGCGAGCGCAGCCTGCGGGCCTTCCACCACCGCGCCGAGTTCGATTCGGAGCGCCCCCGCGCCGATGCCGTGAGCCGTCTCACCGCACTGCTGTCCAACCGCGGCTACCGCATCAAGGCCGTCCCGCATGAGGGCGCGACCTTGCTGGCGGCCAAGGCGGGCGCCGCCAACAAGCTGGGCTACATTCTCGCGCATACCGCCATCGTGGTGATCTGCATCGGTGGCCTGCTCGACGGCGACATGCTGATCCGCGCGCAGATGTGGTTCGGCGGCAAGACGCCGATCAGCGGCAATGCCGTGATCAACGATATTCCGCCGCAGCACCGGCTCTCGACCAGCAACCCGGGCTTTCGCGGCAATGCCTTCGTGCCCGAAGGCTCCACCGTTTCCACCGCCATCCTGAATATCTCGGACGGCGCCCTGGTGCAGGACCTGCCGTTCAATATCACGCTGAAGAAGTTCACCGTCGAGCATTACTCGACGGGCATGCCCAAGCTGTTCGCTTCCGACGTGGTTATCACCGACCGTGCCACCGGCCGCAAGACCGAGGCCACGGTCAAGGTCAACGAGCCGGTGGTGGTGGACGGCATCGCCATCTACCAGTCGAGCTTCGAGGACGGCGGCTCGAAGCTGAAGTTCGTTGGCTACCCGATGCAGGGCGGCAGCGACAAGACCTTCGCCTTCGCCGGTACGGTGGGCGCCAACTCACCGCTTGCCGGCACGGGCGGCGGCGCCGATGCCGAGGGATTGACGGTCGAGTTCAGCGATTTCCGCCTGATGAATATCGAGAACGTGACCGATGCATCGGGTAAGCCCGATGCCCGCGGCGTGGCGCACAAGTCGTTCAACGAGAAGCTCGAATCCCATCTCGGCTCGGCCGTGAATCCAGATCGCGCGAAGGAGCTGCGCAACGTGGGGCCGTCGGTGCAGTACAAGCTGCGCGACCGCAACGGCCAGGCGCGGGAGTTCAACAACTATATGGTGCCGGTCCAGCTCGATGGCCAGTCGGTCTTTCTTGCCGGCATGCGCGATTCGCCCAGCGAGCCGTTCCGCTATCTGCGCATCCCGGCCGACGAGCAGAACAGCGTGGCGGACTGGATGCGCCTGCGCGCCGCGCTGCAGGACCGCGCATTGCGCAGCGAGGCCGCGCGCCGCTTCGCCCTGGCCACGATGCCAGGCGAGGACCGCGAAGCGCTGCGTGGCCAGCTGGCCGAGAGCGCCATGCGCGCGCTGGATCTCTTCGCCGGCGTGTCGCGCAGCAGCCCGCAGGCGCCGCCGGGTGGCTTCACCGCGGTTGCCGGCTTCCTGGAGAAATCGGTGCCGCCGGCCGAACAGCAGAAGGCTGCCGATGTGTTGCTGAAGATCCTGAACGGTTCGATGTGGGAGCTCTGGCAACTGGCACGCGCGCAGGACAAGCTGCCCGTGGTGCCTAATAGTGCGCAAAGCGGCGCATTCCTGCAGCAGGCAATCAATGCGCTGTCCGACAGTTTCTTCTACACCGCGCCGGTTTTCCTGCAGCTCGACGACTTCACGGAGGTCAAGGCCAGCGTGTTCCAGATGACCCGTGCACCGGGGAAGAACATCGTGTATCTTGGCTGTCTACTGCTGGTGCTTGGGGTGTTTTCGATGTTCTACATCCGTGAGCGCCGGGTCTGGATCTGGGTGAAGGATCCGAAAGACCCGGTGGACCCGAGCGGCGGGCAAGGCGCCACCAGCCATGTGCTGATGGCCATGTCCACCCAGCGCCGTACACTGGATTTCGAGAAGGAGTTCGTCGCCCTGCGCGACGACGTGGGCCGGGCCGCCGGCAGCGTCGGCGGCACCGGCAACGACGGCCATTGAATCAAACGCCCGCCTCCCGTGCGGGCGAAGCGAGACCGGCGCGGCCAGCCGCGCCGCATGGGGCAGCAAGGTGGCCTGGTCGGCTATCGAGACGCAAGACGCGAGACTCGAGGATGCCGCCGCAGGCCGGGCCCGCAATTTAGCAGGAACCAATATGTCTTCGAATGTGAGTCAGGCCAGGCCGGCCGTGCAGGGGAGCCCGGCTGCCGTTGCCGCCGGCGGTGCCGAGCAGGCCTATCTGGAGCCGTCGTTCCTACGCCGCCTGGGCTTGGTCGACTGGCTTTTCGCCTTGCTGCTGGCGGCGGGTGCGGGCTTTGCGCTGGTTCGCTACGGCCAGTGGATGAACGTCTACGACAAGGGCGTCCTGATTGCCGCAGTGCCCACCTTTGCCCTGCTGGGCTGGCACTGGAAGCCAGTGCGACTGCTGATGGTGACGCTGGCCGTGCTGTCGCTATGCGCCATCCAGCTCTACCACGGCCAGCTGCCACGGGCCGAGCAGGCCTTCTTCCTCAAGTACTTCCTGTCGAGCCAGTCGGCCATCCTGTGGATGAGCGCGCTGGTGTTCCTGTCCACCCTGTTCTACTGGGGCGGCCTGCTGACCCGGTCCGAGACCGGGCTGCAGATTGGCAGCAAGATGGCGTGGGCTGCCGTGGTGCTGGGCTTCACCGGCATGCTGGTGCGCTGGTACGAGTCCTATCTCATTGGCGCGGACATCGGTCACATCCCCATCTCCAACCTGTACGAAGTGTTCGTGCTGTTCACGCTGATCACTTCGCTGTTCTACCTGTACTACGAGGGCCGCTACGCCACCCGCGCGCTCGGGCCGTTCGTGATGCTGGTGGTGTCGGCCGCGGTGGGCTTCCTGCTGTGGTACACGGTCAGCCGGGATGCCAGCGAGATCCAGCCGCTGGTGCCGGCGCTGCAGAGCTGGTGGATGAAGATCCATGTGCCGGCGAACTTCATCGGCTACGGCACCTTTGCCTTGGCCGCGATGGTTTCAGTGGCCTACCTGCTCAAGCAGAAAGGCATCCTGGCCGAGCGCCTGCCTTCGCTGGAAGTGCTGGACGATGTGATGTACAAGGCGATCGCCGTTGGCTTTGCCTTCTTCACCATCGCCACCATCCTGGGCGCGCTGTGGGCGGCGGAAGCCTGGGGCGGCTACTGGAGCTGGGACCCGAAGGAAACCTGGGCGCTGATCGTCTGGCTGAACTATGCGGCCTGGCTGCACATGCGCCTGATGAAGGGCCTGCGCGGCACGATGGCGGCCTGGTGGGCGCTGGTGGGTTTGCTGGTGACGACCTTCGCCTTCCTGGGCGTCAACATGTTCCTGTCCGGCCTGCATAGTTACGGCGAACTCTGAGCCGGATGTGGTCCCGCAAGAGAAACCTGCCTGATGAGGCAGGTTTTTTTTCGTCCTAATGGAATAAAGTCGTCACATACGGTGTTTACTGAAGGGACGGTGCCGGCTGGCGGCGCCGCATCGCATCGTATGGAGACCGATATCATGGCCCGTTCCCGTCCTTTCGCAGTCGCTTCCCTCGCTTCGCTGTCCCGTCCCGCCGCGCTCGCGCTTGCCTCGGCCGCCGTACTGCTTTCCGCCTGTTCCGGCATGGGTGGCATGGGCATGGGGGGAGCCGGCAATATGCCGCCCACGGTCAAGGTTGCAGGTGGCGCGCTGACGGATCCGCAGGGCCTGACGCTGTACGTATTCGACCGCGACATGGCCGCAGGCAACGGCAAGAGTGTGTGCAACGCCGCCTGCGCAACCAATTGGCCGCCCCTGATGGCAGCCCCTGGCACCAGCGCGATGGGCGACTACAGCGTCATCACGCGCGACGACGGCGCCAGGCAATGGGCCTATCGCGGCAGGCCGCTATACCGCTTTGCCAAGGATGCAAAATCGGGCGATCGCATGGGTGACAACTTCAACAACATGTGGCACGTCGCCACGCCCTGAGCGGGGTGCGGGCAGGCTGAAGGCATGGACGGCTTCGA
>NZ_JARJLM010000064.1 GCF_029335485.1 Cupriavidus basilensis | reverse complement strand
GCATCGCGGTCATCACCACCGGGCGCAAGCGCAGCGCCGCGCCTTCGACCACGGCCTCGTGCAGGTCTTCGGACTGCGCCAGCCGGTTCACCGCGGCATCCACGATCAGCCCGAAGTCGATTGCTCCGAGCGCGATCAGGTTGGCCGGCACCTTGAAGTGGTGCGGCGCAGGATGCCCTTTTCTCGCCGGTTGCGGTAGCGCAATGCGCTCAGGTCCTGGTGCGTAGGAAAATGGGGGGTGCCGCATGGCGTAACGGAAAAGGGAGTGGATGTGTGCAGGGCAGGGATGGATGGCCGGGGCGGCCGGGTGGAGTCACGATAATGATGCTGTTTTCCATGATGCCCATTCGCCGGACCGGCATCGGCGCGGTTCTGGCTTTCCTTGCTGCGTTCAGCGGCTGCGCTTTTGCGGACGCCTATCCCCAGCGGCCCGTGCGCCTTGTGGTTCCCTTCAGCGCGGGCGGCGTCACCGATGTGATCGCCCGCGTGATCGCCGGCAGCCTGCAGGCCAGGCTGGGGCAGCCCGTGATCGTGGACAACCGGCCGGGTGCTTCCACCATGATCGCGGCAGCGCACGTCGCAAAGGCGCGCCCCGACGGATACACGCTCCTGCTCGGCAGTTCCACCACGTTCAGCATGCTGCCTGCCCTTCGGCCCCATCTGTCCATCGCCGCCGAAGGCATCTGGGCGCCGGTCGGCCTCGTCGCGGAGACGCCGGTGATGATCTCCTCGCGCACGGACTCCGGCATCGGCTCGTTCCAGGATCTGCTGGCGCGCGCGCGGGCCCGGCCGGGCGCGCTGACTTATGGCACTACCGGCGTGGGCACCGCCCCCCACCTGATCGGCGCCATCATCGCCGCGGATTTCCAGGTGGACATCACGCCAGTGCAATACCGGGGCAGTACCCAAGTGCTGGCCGATGTGGTCAACGGGCAGATCGACCTGAGTTTCGATCCCGTCGGCGTTGTCCGGCCGTTCATCGGCGCGGGCATGCTGCGGCCGCTCGCCATCAGCACCGCGCAACGGTTGCCGGCGTATCCGGCCGTCCCCACCTTTGGCGAAGTCGGCATCGGGGACCTGGGCGGCGCGTTCTGGTTTGGCCTAGCCGCCCCGTCCGGCACGCCGCGCACGACGTTGCAGCGTTTGCAGGAGGATCTGCAGGCGGTCCTGCGCGAGCCCCGCGTCGAGGAGGCGTTCCGCCGGCAATCGATTATCGTCCTCGCCGGCAATGCGGAGGAATTCCGCCGGCGCGTCCATGCAGAGCTAACGCGGTACCGGCAACTGGCCAGGGACGGCAGCTTCACGATGGAATGATTTCATCCGCCCTGGCGGCGCGCGCAGCCTTCGGCAGTCTGGCGCCGCCTGCCGGCCCGGGACCCGCTACGGCGCGAGCCCGCCGGACTCGATGCACGCGGTATGGAAAGGGAAGACAACTTCCCGGTCGGCTCGCGTCAGCGCTTCGTCCTTGCCCTTGTACTGCAGCTGCCCGAGCAGGTCGCGGATGATATTGAGCCGGGCTTCGCGCTTGTTGTCGGTTCGCACTACCCGCCAGGGGGTCCCCGGTGTGCTGGTGCGGGTCAGCATCTCGTTGCGGGCCGCGCTGTATTGCTTCCAGTAATGGATTGCCTGTTCGTCGATCGGGCTGATCTTCCATTGCTTGAGCGGATCCGTTGCGCGGTCCTTCAGGCGCCGCCGTTGCTCATCCTTGCTGATGTCGAGGTAATACTTGATGAGCCTGATGCCGGAGCCCGCCAGCAGCATCTCGAAGTCGACCACCGAATTCATGAAGTCCTCGTGCTCGGCCTCCGTGCAGAATCCCATCACCCGTTCCACGCCGGCGCGGTTGTACCAGCTGCGGTTGAACAGCACCAGTTCCTGGCATACCGGCAGTTGCGCCACGTAGCGCTGGAAGTACCAGGCGGACTGATCGCGGTCGGAGGGCTTGCCGAGCGCGACGACGCGGACTTCGCGCGGGCTCAGGTGCTGGACGATGCGTTTGATCGCGCCATCCTTGCCCGCAGCGTCGCGGCCTTCGAGAATGACAAGGATCTTGTCGTTGGACGAGATCACTTGCCGCTGCAGCTTGACGAGTTCGACCTGCAGGCGCCGCAGCTCGTGCTTGTAGGCCTTGCTTGCGGATCTGCGTCCGGAGCCGGCGGCGTGTTCGTCCAGGGAGGCCTTGCTCATGCCATGCCCCCCGCCTTGCCGTTGCCGGTCGGGCTGGCTTCGCAGCCGGTCCGGGATGGCCGCGCGAGCGATCCGGCGATCCGGTATTTCATGCGATCCTCCTTCAGAACAATAGAGCAGGACCCAGTATCTTGTGGGCCGGCGCTTGCTGTCAAACGCCGGGGCGCGCAGGCCGCCGGCCGGCATCAGGGGCCGTTGCCGCGCAAGGCTTGGCGCAGCGGGTCGTACCCGCAGACCAGGATCGATGCCGGCGGCAGCCGGTCCAGCCGCTGCGCCTGCAACGGCGAAACGCAAGGCGATGCACCGTCCTCCCCGGTTGCCAGGTAAGCGGAGAAGCAGGGGATGACTACGCCACGCTTCTGCATGGGCTTTCGGTGCAGGCTCGGGACGGCGTCAGCCGGGCCCGTCTCCTGGCCATGATCGAGCCGCCGATGGCTGCGCTGGATATGGCATTGCGTACGGGCTGAAACGTCCCGTCGCGGCCTGTCTGGCCTGTCTGAAATCTAAATTGTGCCCAATCGGTCTCATCGATATAATCCGGCGCCAATGCCCTGATCCGGCATGCGTTCCTTTTTTGTCCATGTAACCGGAGTACCCGATGTTCCTGATTTGGCAAGGTTTAGGTTTTCTGGTTGTGATCGTGCCCCTGCTTTGCGTGCTCGTCATGAGCTTCCTGAGCGCCGTGGTGAATCTCTCGAACCTCGCGGCCGTCGTCGCCGCACTGTTCATGTCCGCGGCGGCGGTTTTCTATCTCGGCAGACACCTCAACTCCCGTCCCGGCCGCACTCTGGTCGATCCGGCCACCGGGCAGTCCGTGGAACTGCGCAAGCGCCACACGCTGTTCTGGATCCCGATGCAATATTGGGCCTTTCCTCTGCTGCTGGTTGCCGGCATTGCCTCGATGGGGCTGTTTGCCTGACCGGCCGGATAGCCGATAGCCTGGCTGATCCAGCGGCAGGTTGCCATCCTGGGCGCGTGCGCCCAGGATGGCGGGTCGCCCGATAGCCAGCATATGGTGTCGGCCGTGTTCGTGCTGATGGAGGAGACCGCTTCGGTGATTTCCGACCTTGCGTGCGTGGTGCAGAACGCGTTGGCGCAATCCGCAGGCTGGCGCGACTCGGCACGGTAACTGCGGTTGGGGGGAAGGGCGCCGGCCCGAAGCGAGGTGTCTCGCTTGACGGGCGGGCAACAAGAAACAAGAAGAAAGAAGAGCCGCCTTGACCCGCAAGGCGGCTGGGCCTGCTTAAGCCCGGACAGCCGCCAGTGCCGCGTTCAGCGTCTTGCTCGGACGCATCACGCTGTCCAGCTTGTCGAAGTCGGGCTTGTAGTAGCCGCCGATGTCCGCTGCCTGGCCTTGCACCGCCGACAGCTCGGCCACGATGGCCTGCTCGCTGTCGGTCAGTTGCTTGGCCAGCGGCGCGAACTGCGCGGCCAGGGCCGCGTCGTCGGTTTGCGCCGCCAGTTCCTGCGCCCAGTACATGGCCAGGTAGAACTGGCTACCGCGGTTGTCCAGCTGACCGGTCTTGGGCGACGGGTTCTTGTTGTTCTCCAGTAGCTGGCCGGTGGCGGCGTCCAGCGTCTTGGCCAGGATCTTGGCGCGGCCGTTGCCGGTCTTGATGCCCAGGTCTTCCAGCGACACGGCCAGCGCCAGGAACTCACCCAGCGAGTCCCAGCGCAGGTGGTTTTCTTCCACCAGCTGCTTGACGTGCTTGGGCGCCGAGCCGCCGGCACCGGTTTCGTACATGCCGCCGCCTGCCATCAGGGGAACGATGGAGAGCATCTTGGCGCTGGTGCCCAGTTCCATGATGGGGAACAGGTCGGTCAGGTAGTCGCGCAGGATGTTGCCGGTGACCGAGATGGTGTCCAGGCCGCGGATGACGCGCTCCAGCGTGTAGCGCATGGCGCGCACCTGCGACATGATCTGGATGTCCAGGCCGGTGGTGTCGTGGTCCTTCAGGTAGGTCTCGACCTTCTTGATGACTTCGGCTTCGTGCGGGCGGTACGGGTCCAGCCAGAAAATGGCCGGCATGCCGGAGTTGCGGGCGCGGGTGACGGCCAGCTTGACCCAGTCGCGGATCGGCGCGTCCTTGACCTGGCACATGCGCCAGATGTCGCCTTCTTCCACGTTCTGCACCAGCAGCACTTCGCCGGTGGCGATGTCGACGATGCGGGCTTCGCCGGCTTCGGGGACTTCAAAGGTCTTGTCGTGCGAGCCGTACTCCTCGGCTTGCTGGGCCATCAGGCCGACGTTGGGCACGGTGCCCATGGTGACCGGATCGAAGTTGCCGTTGGTCTTGCAGAAGTTGATGATCTCCTGGTAGATGCGGGCGAAGGTGCTCTCCGGGATCACGGCCTTGGTGTCCTTCGGACGGCCGTCGGCGCCCCACATCTTGCCGCCGATGCGGATCATGGCCGGCATCGAGGCGTCCACGATCACGTCGTTGGGCGCGTGCAGGTTGGAGATGCCCTTGGCCGAGTCCACCATTGCCAGCTCGGGACGGTGCTCGTGGCAGGCGTGCATGTCGCGGATGATTTCTTCGCGCTTGGAGCTGGGCAGGGATTCCAGCTTGTCGTACAGGTTGACCAGGCCGTTGTTGACGTTCACGCCCAGCTCGTCGAACAGCGCGCCGTGCTTGGCGAAGGCTTCCTTGTAGAAGATCTTGACCGCGTGGCCGAACACGATGGGGTGCGAGACCTTCATCATGGTGGCCTTCACGTGCAGCGACAGCATCACGCCGGTCTTGCGGGCGTCTTCCATCTGCTCTTCATAGAAGTCGCACAGCGCCTTCTTGCTCATGAACATGCTGTCGATGATCTCGCCGTCCAGCAGCGACACCTTGGGCTTGAGGACGATGGTCTTGCCGCTCTTGGTGACCAGCTCCATCTTCACGTCGCGGGCCTTCTCGACCGTCATGGACTTCTCGCCGTGGTAGAAGTCGCCGTGCTTCATGTGGGCCACGTGGGTGCGCGAAGCCATGCTCCACTCGCCCATGCTGTGCGGGTTCTTGCGTGCGTAGTTCTTGACGGCGGCGGGCGCGCGGCGGTCCGAGTTGCCCTCGCGCAGCACCGGGTTCACGGCGCTGCCCAGGCACTTGGAGTAACGCTGGCGGATGGCCTTCTCGGCGTCGGTCTTCGGGTCTTCGGGGAAGTCCGGCACGTTGTAGCCCTTGCCCTGGAGTTCCTTGATCGCGCTGACCAACTGGTGCACGGAGGCGCTGATATTCGGCAGCTTGATGATGTTGGTGTCCGGCAGCAGGGTCAGGCGGCCGAGTTCGGCGAGGTTGTCGGGCACCCGTTGCGCTTCGGTCAGGAATTCGGGGAACTCGCCGAGGATGCGCCCTGCCACCGAGATGTCGCTGGTGGCGACGTTGATGCCGGCCGGCGCGGTGAAGGTGCGGATGATGGGCAGGAAGGCACTGGTCGCCAGCAGCGGAGCTTCGTCTGTCAGGGTATAGATGATGGTAGGTTGCTGGGTACTCATTGCTTCTCTCAGGGTCAACAAGGGTTGGGAAATGCCGCCGGCTGGGTCGCAGACCGGCAGCAACCACCGAATTTTGCCTGATTTTGCTTTCGGGGGGCTTAACCGGCCCGGCTTTTCCGCTTTGCAATCGCAAAACGCAAGCTTTGTGCGCGCGGCTGGGGGCGACGCATTCAGGTGGCCGGACAGTGCTTCCCATCGATCCCAGGCGCTGGAGGTGAAATCGTGTGCAATCCTGGTGGTATAAGTGATGCAAACAGCACGTATCGACGCGCGAACCGGCCCGAGCT
>NZ_JARJLM010000649.1 GCF_029335485.1 Cupriavidus basilensis | reverse complement strand
ACGCTGGTGCCGTACCTGGGCGCGACGATCGACGTGCGGGCCCAGGCCATCGGCGATTTCGCGGGGCTCAACCAGCGCCTCAATGGCAGCGGTGTGCTCGGTGGCCGCAGCTTCCAGCTGAAGAGGGAGGGGCTCAACCTCGTCGTCGGCGATGAACTCAAGGCCAACAGCATCAATGTGTCGGTCGACAGCGGTAGCCTGACGATCAACGGCCGGGTCGATGCGAGCGGACCGCGGGTGGGCACGATCCGGCTGGCCGCGCGCGACGGCCTGACCCTGGCCTCCACCGCCGTGCTCGATGCGCATGGCACGCAGTTGCGCGTGGACAGCTACGGCCAGCCGATCGATGCGCCCAACCGCGCGATCGTCGAGCTGACGGCCGGCAAGAACCCTGTCACCGGCGTGCCGGGCTGGCTGCGCATCGGCCCCGGCGCGACGATCGACGTGCGCGCGGCGGATGGCGTCGCGCGCGGTACGGTCAGTCTGAATGCACCGCGCCTTGACGGGAGTGATGGCGATATCGCTATCGACGCGGCCGGACCTGTCGTTATCGACGGCGCGAAGAGCGTCGCGCTGAATGGCTTCCGGCGCTACATCGACGCCCCGCAGGGGACGCCTTCGGCCGACGGCCGTCCGGTCCAGGTGATCACGCAGGCCTACCTGGACGGCATCGATGCGGACAGCAAGGCTTTCATCGGCGCCGCCTGGAACAATGCCGGCCTGCAAGGGCGCCTGGCCGGACTCAGGGCCTACGGCGCGGCCTACCATCTGCGTCCCGGTGTGGAGATCGCCAGCGCCACGGCCAATGGCAGTCTGGTGGCCAACGGCGATCTTGATTTCTCGGGCTACCGCTATGGTCCGGGTGCGGATCCGGTCGTTCGCGGCTCGGGCGAGCCGGGCGTCCTGACGCTGCGTGCCGGCGGTGACCTCACCATCAAGGGCAGTATCAATGATGGCTTTGCGCCGCCGCCGGAAACCGCAGATGATTACGGTTGGGTCGTTTCGCTGCTTGTCCGTCCGGGTGAAACGCTGCCATCGCCTCTCCTGACCAGGGAAGCCAAGACGATTGAAATCGATTACGTCGTGCCCGACGACGGCAGCATCGTCGACATCACGGAGAACGACTATTACGATCCCGGCATGACAGTGCCGCGCGGCACCGTCACGAGCTATATCCGCATCGGAGCCGGATCGCCGAGTCCGATCACTATCTCGTCGTCAGGCCCGCGCCCTGAGCCTGGCCGGCTCTGGGCGGTATCGCCAATGCTGCCGGCCGGATCTCAATCCTGGTCGATGCGGCTGGCGAGCGGCGCCGATGTCACGTCGGTGGATACGCGTGCGCTACAGACAGCGAAGACGGGCAGTCTGGTGCTCGACGATGAGCATTTCAGCGGGCCGACGAAGACTGTGAAGGCCATCAGCGTGGTGCGCACCGGTACTGGCGATCTCGACCTGCTGGCCGGAGGCGATGTCTCGATGAAGTCGCTGTTCGGCGTTTATACGGCGGGTACCCAGTCGGCGCCGGTCCTCGCGGCCGACGGCTCCAATCCGTACAACCAGCCGCGCGGGCGGCAGCCAGACGGCAGCGGCGCCAGCGTGCTGGGCCCCGATGGCAGTGGCTACGAAAGCCTTGTCGCTGGATCGTCCAGCCTTTATCAGGCGTGGTACCCGGAAAACGGGGGCAATCTGCTGTTGACGGCCCAGGGCAAGCTCACGGGCTTGACGGTGTTCAATTCTTCAACCGCCGATAGACTTCTGCCCTCCAATGCCACGGGCAATTGGCTGTGGCGGCAGGGCGGCGACATATCCGGCCTGCCCACCTCCTGGTGGGTGAACTTCGGCACCTACGTGCTGCCGTTGAATGACAGAGGCGCGCCACTGTCTTCCGGTAATGGGGGCGAGCCCCGGTTGGTCGGCTTCACCGGCTTCGGCGCCCTGGGCGGTGGCAATGTCGCCGTGCGGACCGGGGGCGATGCCGGCGTGATCGACGGCATGGGCGGTGCCATCAAACCGGTCAGCCAGGGCTTGACGGTCGCCGCAGGCGGCTCGGGCCGCGTTACCGCCGATGGGCGGTTGATCCAGACCGGCGGCGGGGACGTGAGCATCCGGATCGGCGGTGCGCTCAACCCGCTCGATCCCAACGTCAATCCCAGCAGTTCCCCTGTATTGACCTTCGTACGCGGTGCTACGCTGGCAGCTAACCTCAACGGCGTGCTGACCAATGTGCGCGGCGCCGTCGATGTGAGCGCCGGTTCCATCGGCCGCATCGATCTCGGCTATGGCGTCAGCGCACCCTCGTACACGGCCGATCCACGCGCGCCCGATCCCAATGCGGCCAATGGCGGCCGCTCGAACGGCGGACCACTGGTGCTGGCGGGCGACTCCGCCGTGTCCTTCACCTCGCGCGGCGATCTGGTGCTGTCGAGCGCCGAGGATCCCGGCCGCTCGGCACAGCAGAACACCACGCCCTACAGCATCACGTCCAACGGCGTGACGACACCCTACAAGGGCGGCGGCTACAGCTGGTTCACGCTGTGGACCGATCGAACGGCGGTCGATCTGTTTGCCGCTGGCGGCAATCTCACGCCCACCACTGTCGGTGTGAATATCAATGCCAACAATCAAGGGGGCGATTATGGAGGCGACTATCCTTCGCTCCTGCGCGCCGTGGCGGCCGAAGGCAGCATCTACTACGGTGCCCAACTCTACGCAAATGGCTATGTGACCTCGCTGGCGCTGGCGCCGTCGCCGCGCGGGCAATTGGAAATCCTCGCGCGCAATTCGATCCAGACGCTGGGCATGCCCATCGACATGTCGGGTGCCGGCATGGGCGTACTGCCGACGCCGTTCAAGGCGGCCTTCATGGGATCTCCGACCGGGTCTGGCGGCGCGCTGTTCAAAAACATCAGCGGGGATGGCGCCGGCCTTGTCTATGGCTTGCCGCTGTACGCCTTCGGTCCCAATACGGTGACGGGAAATCTTCACGCCGGTGACTATGAGCCGCAGCGCTTCTATGCGGTCGATGGTGACATCATCGGGCTAAGAACAGGCGAGGTGCTGGATTTCACCAGGAATGGATACGCGGTCTCGGACAAGCCGGTCAATCAGTGGAATGTGGCGGCAAAGCCGGCGTGGATCATGGCCGGACGCGACATCGTTGGGGCGGGAGCACAACTCAGCTACTACACCACCGGCAAGCCGTACTATCCCGACGGCAACTATGGCGCGGCATCCTCGGGCAACCTCATCTACCACCCCGACGCCACCGATGTGTCATTGGTACGCGCAGGACGCGACATCCTTCAAGCCAACTTCCAGGTGGCGGGGCCAGGCACGCTGGAGATCTCGGCAGGCCGCAATTTCTACCAGGGCGACAAGGGCTCGATCGCCAGCATCGGTCCGCTCGCCAGCGGGGACAGCCGTCCCGGCGCGTCCATCGTGGCCATGGCCGGTGTCGGGTCCAATGGTCCGGACTATGCGGCGCTCAAACGCTACCTCGACCCCGCCAACCGGTTGCCAGCCGCCACGCCGCTGGACGGCTCGGGCAAGGTCGCCAGGACCTACGAAGCCGAATTGGCTGCATGGCTCGGGGAGCGCTACGGTCATGCGGGCACCGGTGCCGAGGCCCTGGCCTATTTCAATGCACTCGCACCCGAGCAGCAAAGCGTTTTCCTGCGTGAGGTCTACTACGCCGAGCTGAAGGCCGGCGGGCGCGAGTACAACGATCCCGACAGCCGGCGCTATGGCAGCTACCTGCGCGGGCGCAACGCCATCGCGGCGCTGTTCCCCGAGCGCGATGCCCAGGGCGGCAAGATCGCGCGCACGGGGGACATCACGATGTTCGGCGGCTCAGGCATCCGCACGCTGTTCGGCGGCGGCATCCAGATGCTGGCGCCGGCAGGCCAGATCGTCGCGGGCGTGCAGGGCACGGTACCCCCGGCATCCTCGGGCATCGTCACGCAAGGCGCGGGCGACATCGATCTGTACTCCAAGGGCAGCGTGCTGCTGGGCCTGTCGCGCATCATGACCACCTTCGGCGGCAGCATCCTGGCGTGGTCGGCCGAAGGCGACATCAACGCGGGGCGGGGCTCCAAGACGACGGTGGTCTACACGCCGCCCAAGCAGGTGTACGACGACTACGGCAACGTGAAGCTGTCTTCGCAGACGCCATCGTCGGGCGCCGGTATCGCCACGCTGGCGCCGATTGCCGACGTGCCGGCCGGCGATGTGGACCTGTACGCCCCGCTGGGCACGATCGATGCAGGCGAGGCGGGCATCCGGTTCTCGGGCAACATCAACCTGGCGGCGCTGCAGATCGTCAACGCGGCCAATATCGTGGGGCAGGGCAAGGCGACGGGCCTGCCGACGATCGCGGCGGTGAACGTCGGTGCGCTGACCAATGCGAGCGCGGCTGCGGCGCAGGCGGCGACGGCGGCGCAGGACGCAACGCAGCGCGATCGTGCCGCGGCCCGTCAGAATCTGCCATCCATCTTCACGGTGCGGGTACTGGGCTTTGGCAACGAGCAATCGCCGCCCACCGAAGGCGAGCAGAGAAACGTGCCGCCGCGTTCCGGGCAGCTCGGCCACATCCCCTACGACGCAACGAGCCCGGTGCAGTTCGTGGGCGTCGGCGGGGACTTCGATGCCAGGCAAGTTGCGCGCCTGACCGTGGAGCAGCGCCGCCAGTTGCAGCAAGACCGCTAGGGCGGGTATCGGACGTGCCTTTCCCGGCCTGTCGCCGCACTCGCGAGACAGGGCTTGGGATCGCTTCGCCCTTGATTCAGGCATGGCTTGCTATTGCAGCCGCTTGCCTGTCGTCGGGATGCCATCGGGGCGGCAACGTCCGCTTTCGGTGCCGGTCATGCGGCAGGCTTTGTCGATATGGAAGATGGAGGCAGTTCCGTCATGGACCTGAATAACGAATCCTGCGTGGAGGGAGGCGACGCGGTTGCCGACGCAGCCGGCGCCACCGCCGTCGAGGGCGACCGCGGCGTGATGCTGCGGGAGTTCCTGGTGACGAACTATGACCGCCTGCACCGCCGGCTCCTGGGCCATCTGCGGTGTCCCGATCTGGCCAGCGAGTCCCTGCACGATGCCTGGCTGCAACTAGGCAACCGGAGGGTCTGCGCGCAGATCCAGAGTCCCGAAGCCTATGTGTACCGCGTGGCCCGCAACCAGGCGGTGGACCGCCTCCGCGCCGACCGGTCGTGGCAATATACCGGTGACGCCGACACCGAACTGGAGTACATCGTGGACGCCGCGCCCGGTCCGGCCACCATTGCCGAGGCCCGCTCCGATCTTGTGGCGGTGGTCGATGCCCTCGGGCGCTTGCCGTATCGCCATCAGGCGGTCCTGGTCGCGCTGCGCGTCGAAGAGCAGACCCGCCAGGAAGTGGCGGCGTTTCATCGCCTGTCGATGCGCAGCGTCGACAAGATGCTGCGGCAGGCCCTGGACCAGTGCGCCGAGGGAACCGGACAGACCGTGACGGCGGGCGTCAGCGCTTCCCGCTGCGCGTCGCCCCCGCGCTGGCGGCACAAGGCCGTTGCCACCGGCGCCGCGATCTCCTCTGTGTTGTAGGCAAGGAATGGGGATCGGATGCGGATGGTACGGATGGAATTGGAGGACTACGCTGCTGTGTCTGACCGCCAAAGCGCTCGTGGTTAGCATGCGCCAGCTCGCAGCCTGAGTTGCACCGGATACCGCTGCGCCTCGATAACCTCACCCGAATCGATCTTCCGGTGCTGCCTCCGCGGTGCGGCCTTCGGCAGCAGTCCATCCAGCGCTGCCCCATCCATCCTGCATGCGTCGGCGAACGGATGCTCCTTTATTCTTGGCCGCCATGCTTGTCTGTCTTTCCCGACGCTCCCTTTCCAAATCCGATCGTTGAATTGCCTCTGCAGCGAGTTTCCAAGAATGGGGATCTGACGCCGGCTTCGCCAAAAACAAAAAACCCCACACCGAATGGTGCGGGGTTCGTTGGCATTCTGCCGGCATTGCACCGGCAGCTACGGCGTGAAGTCCGCTGTGATCAGCGGCCGGCCTTGCCCGAGCAGGCCGTAGCGTTGCCCAGGTTCAGGTTCGTGCCGCTGTTGTTGGTCAGCAGGTTGTCGCGGATCGCGGCAACGATGGTGCTCGGCAGCTTGACGAAGCCGTTGCCTTCGATACGCGACGTATTGTCGTTGACGCCGCTATAGGTGTAGTGACGGTCGAGGAAGCCCAGGATCTTGCTCAGCACGCTGCTGTTGCTGTAGCACGTCACGTGGTCGAGGAAGGTCAAGCCCGAGATCGGGTAGCCGCTGGTCGGATTGGCGGCCGTCGGGGCCCAGCTCTTCGGGTCGGCGAGATTGGGGCCCAGCGTCAGGTTAGTCAGTGCCAACGTGATGTTGGCAGAAGTGGGCGCATAGAGCACGTTGTTGTTCTTGTTGCGCAAGCTGGCAGCAAAGAGATTCTGCGTCGCAGCAGCGGAGAGCGGCGCCAGGTCCGTATTGATGTAGTCGGGGCTCAGATAGCCGATCACGTTCGTGCCGGCAGCAATGGCGTCGCGCACGCCGGCGCTCAGGTTGGCGGCCGAGAAGCGCAGCTTCGCCGACGCCGATAGCAGATTCACCACGTTCGAGAAGCTGGTAGTCACCGGGAAGGCCACATCCGAGTTGCCGGTGGTACCGGTGGTGCAAACCGCGTCCAGATGGCGCGTGAAGATCTCGGTGGTGCCGCTGCTGTCGCCGCGGTACACGACGTTGATCGGCGAGTTCGGCAGCGAGGCGAGCACCTGGTTCCACGTGCTCAACTTGCCAGAGAAGATGCCGCACAACTGGTTGGTGTTCAGCTTCAGCGCGCTGGCGCCCGTGATCTTGAAGGGAATGCCGACGGCAGTGCCGACGGACGGCATCTGCACCAGATTGCCGTCAGTGGCCGCGCGGGTGTAGCCGCTGATGTCCGACGACGACAGCACGGAATCGCTGCCGGCGAAGTGAACCACCGCGTCGGTGCGCGGCGGCGTGTAGGTGTTGTTGAATGCGGTCGCCACGTTGGTCAGCAGGGCCGTCTTGCCCGCGCCGCTGCCGGTGGATGCATACAGGTAGTCTGTAGCAAAGGCGCCGAATTCAGCCTTGTACAGGAACTCGGGCGCCGATGCGCCGCCGCCGACCACGTTCTGGGCCATGGCCGACGAGGCTGAGAAAGCCACGGCCAGGCAGGCCGCGTTGATCAGTGCGTGCTTCAGTTTCACAGTGCAACTCCCGTTGATTGGGTGGAAAGCGTTGATGTCGATCCATGGCTTCGCCATTCGCGGCCACGCTAGTGTTTGGAAGGATTGGCTCGTGTAGTGATAGGCTTGAATTTGCGCGGATTTCTGGCAGATTGCAGATGTATCACTGTCTTGCTGTCGTCTGCTGCTAACACCCATCGCCATGTGCGGAAACATAAAGATTGGCCCGGCAATATGCCGGGCCAATCCTGTCTGCCGGCATTGCACCGGCAGCTACTGCATCAATCCGCGTATATCAGCGGCCAGCCTTGCCCGAGCAGGCCGTGGCGTTGCCCAGGTTCAGGTTCTTGCCGCTGTTATTGGTCAGAAGGTTGTCGCGGATCGCGGTAACGATGGTGCTCGGCAGCTTGGCGAAGCCGTTGCCTTCGATACGCGACGTATTGTCGTTGACGCCGCTATAGGTGTAGTGACGGTCCAGGAAGCCCAGGATCTTGCTCAGCACGCTGCTGTTGCTGTAGCACGTCACGTGGTCGAGGAAGGTCAAGCCCGAGATCGGGTAGCCGCTGGCCGGATTGGCGGCCGTCGGGGCCCAGCTATTCGGGTCTGCGAGATTGTTGCCCAGCGTCAGGTTGGTCAGAGCCAGCGTGGTGTTGGCGGACGAGGGCGTGTAGGACGTGCCGTCGTTCTTGTTGCGCAGCGATGCAGCCTTCAGATTCTTCGTGGCCGCGGTCGAGGTGGGCGCCAGCGTCGTGTTGATGTAGTCCGGGCTGAGGTAGCCGATGACGTTGGTGCGAGCATCGATCTCATCACGAACACCAGCGCTCAGGGATTTAGCGACAAAGTTCGTGCTCACGTTCTTCGGGTTGAGCGGATCGTTGGGAGCGGCATTGATCAGCGCTACAACGTCGGAGAAGCGCGTGGTGACCGGGAAGTCGATCAGTGAATTGCCTGATGCCGTGCTGCAGACCGCGTTCAGGTGGCGGGTGAAGATCTCGGTCGTGCCGCTGCTGTCACTACGGTAGACGACATTGATGTCGCTGGCGGGATAGCTGGCGTTGACCTTGTCCCAGGTTTTCCACTTGCCGGAGAAGATGCCGCACAGTTGGTTGGCGGTAAGGGTAAGGGCGCTCAGCGTACCGACCTTGAACGGAATGCCTACCGCAGTGCCGACGGACGGCATCTGCACCAGATTGCCGTCAGTGCCCGTGCGGGTGTAGCCGCTGAGGTCCGACGGCGACAGCACGGAATCGCTGCCGGCGAAATGAACCACCGCGTCGGTGCGGGGCGGCGTGTAGGTGTTGTTGAAGGCGGTCGCCACGTTGGTCAGCAGGGCTGTCTTGCCGGCACCGCTGCCGGTGGATGCATACAGATAGTCCGGAGCGAAGGCGCCGATTTCAGCCTTGTACAGGTACTCGGGCAGCGATGCGCCGCCGCCGACCACGTTTTGGGCCATGGCCGACGAGGCCGAGAAAGCAACGGCCAGGCAGGCCGCGTTGATCAGTGCGTGCTTCAGTTTCACAGTGCAACTCCCGTTGATTGGGTGGAAAGCATTGATGGATCGATGCATGACTTCACTTGCCGCGGGCGCCGTTTGGACGGTGCTGAAGAGATCGCCGCCCGCCAGGAGATTGTTGGCTTGCGGGATGAAGAAGGCGGGTTGAAACGGTGAAGAGACGACGACGCTGGCTCATGCAGTTTCGTCATTTGGCGAGCGGGAAACAGCGCGTGCCGGATATGAAGCGCGTTCGTTGTCGTGGCGCGCGGCATGTGCGTATCGCTATGGCTGCGAGGCAGGCCTTGTAGTTCCTCGGCGCTCATGGAATTGCGGAGGCACTGCGCCGGATGCTGCCGGGGCTCCGATACTCTCCGCACGGACGCGATCTTCGCAGATTTCGTCACGGGTGTGCAAATCTTGCTTTGTAAATTGGCAACGACGCGGCCGATACGAGCCGCCGGATACAGGGTGCTTTTGGAGGTAGGGGTAGCGGCCGCGCCTTTGCGAATCGCGTTGCGCCATGCACCGGGGCATTCGGGGAGCGCTGCGGGCACTCTGGCATAGAGGTCCGTTCAATGAAGCTGGCATTGCATCCAAACGAGGCGCGCATGATCACCGTGCAGTCGTATCTGGACGAGTTTGGCGATGGACTGGCGCCCGGCCGTTTGCCGCAGGCGCGTTGTCCGATCTGTCATCGGCCGCTGCTGCTGATCGCCGCGCGCAGCGCGCGCATCCGGCCGCGCTTTAGCCACGATACGCACAAGCGCGCGCGTTGTCCGCTGGTGCGCAATGGCGATTCGCCCGAGGAGATCACGGTAGCGGCGCAGCCCGACAGCCTGCTGGCGGAGCGGAATCTCAACCGGTTCCTGGGCAAATGGCAGTGGCACCTGGACTTGATGCGCCACGCGCATTGTGTGCCTTCGCTGACGATACATCGCTTTATTTCCCTGATCGATGTGGCGACGCATCGCAATCTCTGGGCCTATCCGGACCTGCGCGAGGAGTGCGTGCCGTTCGTGCTGCTCTCCTACGCGGGTTTCATGCGCGGCGAGCGTGGCTATCGCACCGGCGGCAGCTGGGTGCGCTTCTGGTTCGACGCCAGCGTGCGCGATGTGAGCGATCTGCATGTGCCGCGCCCGCACCCGCCGCTTTTTTTCCGCACGCACTATGCGCGGCCGCGCGCCACTCCGCTGCCTGCGCAGCACCATCTCTTCCATATCGAGGAGGTGAGCCTGGCGCCGGGTTTTCTCGACAGGCCCGTGCCGCAGGTATCCGTGACCGATATGGAGGCATTCTGGGCACGCCTGGCGCGCCGGCGGTCATGAGGCGGGCGCAGCGGGGGGCGGCGGTGGTCACGGCGCTGTTGATCGTCGCGCTGGCCACCACGCTGGTGGCCACCATGTTCGCGCAGCAGCAGGCGGCCACGCGTTCGGTAGAGGCGCATCGCCTGCGCGCGCAAGGGGAGGCCATGCAGGGCATCGTGGTGGAGCGGGCGCGGCTGTTGCTGCGCGACAGCAGCCGCACGGCGTCCGTCGACCACTTGCGCCAGCGCTGGGCGCAACCGTTGCCGCCCACGCGCGTGGCGGCGTTGCTGGGGCCGCAGGCCGCGCGGCTGGCCGGCTTCGCCGACAGCGGCCAGGCGATGACGATCGGCTCGCGCGTGCTGGATGCGCAGGCGCGCTTCAACCTGGCCACGCTGATCGCGCCGGCGGAAGCGGGCCGGCCGGCCAGCGTGCGTGCCAGCGGCGTTGCCTTGTACCAGCGGCTGTTGACCTCCCTGTCGCTGAATTCGTCGCTGGCATCGGTGACGGCCGCCTACGTGTTGAAGAGCCTGTCGGGCACCGGCGGGGGAGGGCAGCCGTTGCCGCTTGCCCGGATGGCGGACCTGCTCGCCATTCCCGGCTACACGCCCGATGCCGTGCGCGCGCTGATGCCCTATGCGGTGATCCTGCCGGTGCCGACCTCGGTCAACCTGAACACCGCCGGCGCCCAGGTGCTGGCGGCGGCGATTCCCGGTCTCACCGTGTCGCAGGCCGGTGCCCTGGTGGCGGACCGGGAGCGGGCGCATTTCCGCGATGTGGGTGACCTGAGCATCCGGCTCAAGGCGATTGCGCCTGGATTGCCGGAGCCGCAGGGCTTGCTGCTGGAGACGCGCAGCCAGTATTTTCTGGTGGAGGGGGAGCTGCGCAACGAGCGGGCCCGGCTGCGGCTGGAGGCCCTGGTGCGGCGCGACGGGATTGGCGAGGCGGTGCGCACGCAGGTGGTGTGGTCCGCCGATCCCGCCACGCAGGAGCTGGAGTGATGCGCGGGCCGTGCTGCATCGGCCTGGCGCTGCTGGCGGCGGCAGGCGCGCCGGCGCGTGCGGATTGCTTCGAAGCCGCGGGCGTCTACCACGGCGTGAACCCGGTGATCCTGCGCGCGATCGCGTGGCAGGAGTCGCGTTTCCGGCCCGATGCGGTCAACCGCAATGCCAACCAGTCGGTGGACATGGGGCTGATGCAGATCAACTCCATCCACCTGCCGGAGCTGAAGCGCTATGGCGTCGACGCAAAGACGCTATACGACGGCTGTGCCAGCATCTATGTCGGGGCATGGCACCTGCGCCGGAAAATGAACAAGTACGGCAACAGCTGGGCGGCAGTCGGCGCCTACCATTCCGAGACGCCGGCGCTGCGGGATGGCTACGCGGCCTCGATTGTGGCGATTATCCGCAAATGGTCCGCGCAGCCCGGCGGCGAGCAATGGCGCCCGCCGGCAGACTGAACCGGCCCCCGCCACGGCTAGCGGTCGCCTTTGCCGGGCGGCGCCAGTTCCGCATTCAACGCGACCTGCCCAGCTTGCGCGCCGGGCAGCGCCTTTGCCTCCAGTTGCACGGGCTTGATGCCATATTCCCTTCGCACGGCTTCCAGCCATTGCATCCATGCGTGGAAGGAGGCGCGGGGCACCTGGACCCGCAGCGTGTCGTCCCCAGGCTCCACGCTGGCGCCCGCGATGCCGTGCTGCATCAGCGACGCCGCCAGTGCGGCCTTCCATTCGGCGGGGCGGTGCGCGGGTGGATCGGGCAGCGCGCGCAAGGTGGCGGCCTGGGCGCCAAGCGCCTGCATTTGCACGGCCTGTTCGCGCTGGCGCGGCAAGTCGCGCTCGAGGCTTGCGATGGCGTTGGCCGCCGGCTCCCAGCCGCCCAGCCAGCCGGCGGTGGCGCCGACCACCAGCGCGCACAGCAGCAGCGCGCGCCGCTCGCGCGGGGCGCGCGCCAGCCAGGCGGCGCGTGCCCGTGCCAGGTGCGGGGAAGCGTGGTCAGCAAGCCCGCGCAATCGTTCACGGGGCGATGTGGCGCGACCGGGTGCCGCGGCAGCCGATCCGGGCGGATCGAAGGCATCGCGGGGCGTGCCTGCCGCAGCGGCGGTCGGGTTGCGGGCGCCAGGGTTGGCCGGCAGCATGGCAAGCCGCTTGTCGTCGGCGGGGGTGTTCATGTGCGGCTCCTCAGGATCCATTGGCCGTCTTCCACGCGCGCGTTGAGGCCGGCGTTTTCAAGGCGGGTGCGCAGCGCCTGCGCGTCGATCCGGATGTCGTTTCCGGAGGCGCTGCCAAAGCGCACGCGCAGGCTGCGCTCGCGGTAGTCCAACTCGCTGACCGCGGTGAGCGGCACCGGCGCCAGCGCCTGCGCGAAGCGGTCGGCCAGCACGGCGAAGTCGCCGGGCGCGGGCTGTCCCTTGGCCTGGCGCAGCAGATCCAGTTGCTGCCACATCTGTGCCGGCGCGTCGACGATGGGGCCGGCCTTGGGAAAGTGCTCGCGCAGCACGCCGTGCATGGATGCTGCCAGGGCATTGTGCTGGCGCTGCAGGGTCCACCATTGCGCATTGACGCCGGCCAGGCTGAGCAGGACGGCGGCCAGCGCCAGGCTGAGCGGCCACGCGAGCGATGCCGTGCCGGGCGCGCCCCCGCGGCTGTTGGCCGCCAGCGCGAACTGGCAGGCATCCATCTGCGGGAGCGCGCGCGCGCCGGCAATCCACAGCGGCCAGCCGGCGGCCCGTGCCTCGCGCCCGGCTGGGAGTTGCGACAGCAGCGTCTCGCCGGCGTACAGCGCGGCGCCGGCCAGCGGGCCGCGCAGCCAGGCGAGGGCTTCGTCGGGCGCGAGGACGATCCCATAAGCGCCGTCGTCGGGCTGGCGTACGGTGAGCAGCCAGCAAGGATGGTGCGCCTCGGAGCCGGTAGCGGGCGCGTTGTCGGCGCCGGCTTCGGTCGCCGCGGCAGGCGGCACGGCGGCAGGCGCTGGCTCCACCGCGACTGCGCCTGCCGCGTGGCCGCTGGCCGGCAGGCATAGCGCCGCCGGCAGCAGGCGCAGGCGCCGCCGGCCAAAGGCCTCCAGCAGCAGGCCCAGCCAGGCGGCGCCGGTGACCGCGAGCGTGGCCTGGCCATCGGGATGACGTGCCAGCACGGCGATATGGCAGTGTTCGGCGTCGCGGATCAGGTGCTCCTCGACCAGTCCCGGCAGGGTCTCGCGCAGGCGCGTCCCGGCAACGGCCGGAAGCGGTACGCGCAACAGCAGGACATCGCGCGGGTCGGCCAGGA
>NZ_JARJLM010000648.1 GCF_029335485.1 Cupriavidus basilensis | reverse complement strand
CTGGCGCGGCTGGGCGGTGTTGCTGTTTTAGAACGTGTGAGATGTCACTTTTCTTTACTCGTAAAGAAAAGTAACCAAAAGAAAGCGATCCTTGCAGGAGGCTGGCTTGTCGGGGTTGCGCAGCCCAGTAGTTTCGTCGTCAGGCCCTGGGTTTTAATGGCCTCGTGCCGTTACCGGTTTGAATGGCCACGATGCTGCGAATGACGCTGGTTTCGTGGTGAGGCTGCTCGGTAGCGGCATTCCTGCTCATTCATCCATCTGCCGGTACCGGTGCGAAACGCCACGATCTATCACGCCGTGATGGTTTCGTGGTGGGGTGGGCGCGGTGGTGAATTCCTCGACATTATTTTTTCGGTGCCACGGGCCTGTCAGAAATTTTGTGTTTAGGGCATAACATGTCGCCAAGGAGCATGTCATGCCACGCAAAACCAAGACCAGCCAGGCTGCCGACCGTGAGCTGCCGGCCATTCCCGAGGACTTGATCGCCCATTTTGTAAAGGGCCCCATGACCGCCGAAGCGGTTCAGGA
>NZ_JARJLM010000647.1 GCF_029335485.1 Cupriavidus basilensis | reverse complement strand
GGAGAGGGGAGACAACACTCGGGATTCTCTGCCTTGTCAGCAGGCGCAGATCCGCCTTTATCGCCCGATCACGCCGCCGCCAACATCCCGTGCGGATCGATGACGAATTTCCGTGGCGCACCGCCATCAAACTGCTTGTAGCCTTCCGGCGCCTGCTCAAGCGGGATCACGGACACGTTGACGATCTCCGCGATCGGCAGACGACCGTGCAGGATCGCCTGCATCAGGTTGCGGTTGTACTTCAGCACTGGTGTCTGCCCGGTATGGAATGAGTGCGACTTCGCCCAGCCAAGGCCAAAGCGGATGCTCAGGCTGCCGTGTTGCGCCGCTGCATCCTTGGCGCCCGGATCGTCGGTCACGTAGAGCCCCGGAATCCCGATCGCGCCGGCGGGGCGCGTAATTTCCATCAGTGAATTCAGCACCGTCGCCGGCGCCTCCTCCGCGTGGCCGGACGCGCCATGGCCGTGCGCCTCGAAACCGACGCAATCGACCGCGCAATCGATCTCCGGCGTGCCAAGTATTTCGGCGATCTGCTCGCCAAGCGTCGCGTCCTTGGACAGATCGACCACTTCGAAACCCATTGCCTTCGCGTGGGCGAGACGCGCCGGGTTCATGTCGCCGACGATGGTGCAGGCCGCGCCGAGCAGGCGCGCCGAAGCCGCCGCGGCCATGCCGACCGGCCCCGCGCCGGCGATGTAGACGGTCGACCCGGGCTTCACGCCCGCAGTCACGGCACCGTGATAGCCGGTCGGCAAAATGTCCGACAGGCAGGTGAGATCGCGGATTTTCGCCATCGCCTGGTCGCGGTCGGGGAACTTCAGCAGGTTGAAGTCGGCATACGGCACCATCACGTACTCCGCCTGGCCGCCGATCCATCCGCCCATGTCGACATACCCGTACGCACCACCCGCACGCGCCGGGTTGACGTTCAGGCATACGCCGGTGTGCTGCTCCTTACACATCGCACAGCGCCCGCACGCGACGTTGAACGGCACCGACACCAGATCGCCGATCCTCAGCGTCTCGACGTCGCGGCCGACCTCGATCACCTCGCCGGTGATCTCGTGACCGAGCACGAGACCTCCCGGTGCGGTCGTGCGCCCGCGCACCATGTGCTGGTCCGACCCGCAGATATTTGTGCTCACGACCTTGAGGATCACCCCGTGGCCGATCGCACGGCCGCTTGGATCGGCCATTTTCGGATAGTCGATCTTCTGCACCTCGACCTTGCCCGGCTCAAGATATACGACACCTCGGTTGCTGCTCATCGCTTTGTCTCCATCAATGGTTGAAGCGTGCCGCGGCGCGCCAATCGGCGCGCGGCATGCGCGGCCGCGCCTTCGAGAGTAGTCCGGGACACCGGGGCGCCTGTGTGCAAAATCCGACGCGCGCTTGAACGTCGCCGACATCGGAGCTTGCGCCAGCGATACCGCGCTCGCCGCGCCCATCCTGAGCGCAGCCGCTCCGCTCAGCCCCGATGACGGTTTCACACAAGCCGGCGACGGTTTTTCCCCAGATCGGCGGTCGATTACCGCGTCTACTTAAGATTCCGGGCCTTCAGGCAAGCTGATTTGAGGCCCTTACTTTTTCCAAGGACGCCATGCCAATCCCATCCCCTATTTCCGCGCGCGCGAACGCCGCCGCCCGGCTCGAACGTCTGCCGTTTTCCGGCTACCACAAGCTGATCTTCATCATCATCGCCGTCGCGTTCTTCTTCGACTCGGTCGACCTTGCCACGATGACCTTCGTACTGGGTTCGATCAAGCAGGAATTCGGGTTGTCAACCGCGACGACTGGCCTGGTCGCCAGCGCCAGCTTCTTCGGGATGGTGCTCGGTGCGGCGCTCGCCGGCCTGCTCGCGGACCGCTTCGGGCGCCGGCTCGTGTTTCAGTGGAGCATGGTGCTGTGGGGCGTAGCGTCGTATCTGTGCTCGACGGCGCAAAGTGTCGAGGCGCTGATCGCCTGGCGCGTCCTGCTGGGGATCGGCATGGGCATGGAGTTTCCGGTCGCACAGACTTTGTTGTCAGAATTCGTGCCCGCCGCGAACCGCGGGCGCCTGATCGCGCTGATGGATGGCTTCTGGCCGCTGGGCTTCATCACGGCGGGCGTCGTTTCCTACTTCGTGCTGCCGGAGTTCGGCTGGCGCACCGTGTTCGCGCTGCTCGCGATCCCGGCCGTGTTCGTGCTGATCGTACGGCGCCTCGTGCCCGAATCGCCGCGCTGGCTCGAACACGCGGGCCGGCACGCTGAGGCCGACGCAGTGATGCGCGACATCGAAGCCAGGGTGATGCGCTCCGCCGGCGTCGCGACGCTGCCTGCGCCCGCGCAGCGCCTGATGGCCGCGCCGGTGCGCGGGCGCGGCGCGTTGCGCGAGATCTGGAGCGGCGCATACCGCCGCCGCACGACCATGGTATGGCTGCTCTGGTTCTTTGCGCTGCTCGGCTTCTACGGCCTGACGTCCTGGCTCGGCGCGCTGCTGCAACAGGGCGGTTTCGCGGTCACGCAGTCGGTGTACTACACGGTGCTGATCTCTCTCGGGGGCATACCAGGCTTCCTGTGTGCCGCCTGGCTGGTCGAGCGCTGGGGCCGCAAGCCGACCTGCATCGCGTCGCTGCTCGGCGGCGGCACGATGGCGTACCTGTACGGGCAGAGTGCGATGTACGGCGGCAGTGTCACGCTGCTCGTCGGCACCGGCCTGGCGATGCAGTTCTTCCTGTTCGGCATGTGGGCGGTGCTGTACACGTACACGCCGGAACAGTACGGCACCGGCGCGCGCGCGACGGGGTCCGGCTTCGCGTCGGCAATTGGGCGGATCGGCTCGCTGATCGGGCCCTATATGGTTGGCGTGGTGTTGCCGGTGTTCGGACAGGGCGGCGTGTTCACCCTCGGCGCGATCTCGTTCGCGGTAGCGGCGCTCGCGGTGTGGGTACTCGGCATCGAGACCCGTGGCGTCGCGCTGGAAGCGCTGGCGTCGGACGACGCGTCCGCTGAAACTGCCGGCTATCCCGCGGTAGCTGACAAGACTTCCTGACCTGCAGGCCCGGTTCTCGTGGGAAACTGCCCAGCCGGGCTGCCTGCCGCGAGTCGCTGTCGCGACCCGCGGCGGCCACCGCAATGGATTGGACTCAGAACTTGTGACGAATCGCGGCACGGACCTGGAACTGCCTCGCCGTCGATGAGGCGTTTGCCGCCCCGGGCAAGTCAGCCAGGTCCAGTGTGGTGCCGGTCTTGTCGCCGGCGACGCGCTGGTAGGCGGCCTGGAGATAGACGTCCGTGCGCTTCGAGAAATTGTAATCCGCCATCAGGCCGAAGGAATGAACCTTCGGTTTCGCGTCGCCGGAGGACGCGCGGAAGTTCTCCAGCGTGAGCGTATACATGGCACCGGCGTAGAAAGCGGGCGTGAACTGGTACTTGAAATTCACTTCCAGGTTCTGGAACCGGAGCGAGTCCAGGGTACCGCCGGCCGGCAGGATCGATCCGGAGATGTACGAGGTGGACTGCGGCGCGGTCAGGTTCGAATTCGAGTAGGCGAAGCCGGCCGTCGCCGCACCGAACGTGTAGTTGATGCCGGCACCGAAAATGCGCAAACGCCTGGCAAGGAAGTTCTTGTCGCCGCCGTTATTGATGGCGCCTCCTGACGTGGCCGACGGGTTGTCCGCCTGCAGGTAGGCCGCCGCCAGCAACAGGCCGCCGCTCGCGTACTGCATCCCCGCGCTGTACTGACGGTTGTTGGCAAAGTTGGTGTCGTTGCTGAAGCTGTAGGCGCCGCCGAACTGGAATCCGCCGAGGGAGGGACTCGTGTACTTGACGGTATTGTTGGCGCGGAACGAGTAGATCATGTTGTCGTTATCGTAGGGGTGGCCGAACATGGTTCCCCCCCAATTTCCGGCAACAGTCGTCGGCGCGAGATAGTCGATCACCGAATCATATTGGCGCCCGAGCGTGACGCTCCCCAATTGATTGTCGGAAAGCCCGACGTAGGCTTGCCGACCGAAGAGCAATCCGCCCTGTGCCGCTTTGCCGTTGCTCGCATTGAAGCCGTTCTCGAGCTGGAACAACGCCTTGAGGCCGCCGCCCAGGTCTTCCGTCCCCTTCAGGCCCCAACGGCTGCCTTGCGCAAAGCCGCTTGCCATCTCGGTCAGGCTGTGTCCGCCGACGTTATTGGTGTAGTTGACGCCTTCGTCGATCACGCCGTACAGCGTGACGCCGCTTTGGGCAAAGGCAGACGCGGAAAACATCAGCGCCATGACCGGGCCCGCAGTCGCTCCCTTTTTCATTGAATTCTCTCCTCGTATGAACATGACTCACGCTGCCGACGCGCCGATCGGTGCGGCATGCGCGGCAGCGTCTATGAGAGTAGTCGGGGAGCCCGGCAAACCTATGTCCAATACCGACACGCGTTTGCACGGCGCCGACACGGCCCGGGAAACGCTCAGCCCGCCTGCCCGCTGCGCCTGAGGTAATCGGCGCGTGTCCACTCGAGCGCGACGCCGACGCGTTGCGTGCCGGGCCGGATCTTCGGCTTGTGCACGGCAAGCGTCAACGTGTCGAGCGCCGGCCATTCGCGAAACGACAGCTCGGCGATCTCGGCCACCAGGGTCTCGAGCAGGCGCGTATGCGGCTTGTGCGCAAGAAACGTGGCGAGGCGCGCACAATAGCCGTCGTAGTCGATCCACTCGCCGTCCTCGCTTGGCTCGTGGCGATAACCCAGACGCGCGTCGATCACGATCGGCTGCGGTGCTTCGTGCTCGTGCGGATGGATGCCGATCCGCACCGGCACCGCCAACGCATCGATAAACACACTCCAGCCCCGGCCCGGCAGCAGTGGCCCATCGAGCCCGGCGAGTGGTGCGCTGAACGCGTTGTCGACCGGCTTCATGATGTCAACGGCGCCGCGGCGTCGAGCATGATGCGGCAGAAATAATCGGCGAAGCTGCGCCGCAGGACGACCTCGAAGCGCTCGACGCCGGTCGGCACCAGCACGATCGACGCCTTGAAGTAGTGGCTCTGCGCGCACTGGCCCGGCTTGAACACGCGCGGATGCAGGTCGAGCGGACAGCCGCGCGCCAGTACGTCGCGTACGCGCCCGCCGCTGATCTCGACGACCGTGTAGCCGCTGCCGACGTCGACCGCCGCCGCGTACGCGCCGACGATCGCCTGGGCGAGCTTTGGCTCGAGCACGCCCGCCGGCACCGGTTCGTTCGAGCGCACCAGCCACTCGTCGGGGCCGAGCCACAGCACGTCATAGGCGGCGCCGCGCGCGACCGTGTTCGGTGCGGCCGGCGGACAACAGCCGACCACGCCCTCGAACGCGTCGGCGAACGCAGGGTCGGAGAGATCACCGCGCACGTTGACGAGATCAAGAAAGGCGCGCTCGCGCATCACGAAGTGTTCCGACGCACGCGCCTGGTGCGCGTTCAGCAGATCGGCCGCGCCGATGAACGGCGACTCAAGCCGCACGCCGCGCTTGCGCGCGTCAGACGCCGGCACGCCTGCCGCCGACGTAGCGATATTCGATTCATTCCACATTCTGGCGTACCCCTTCCGTATCGTAGAAAACCGGGCTCGAGATCTTCGCGGTCACGCGCCGGCCGTTTGCCAGCGGAATCGCCACGCTCTCGCCCATCTTGTTCAGGCCGCCCTTCACCACGGCCAGCGCGATCGAGCGCTTCAGGATCGGGCTGTAATAGCTCGACGTCACGTGGCCGAGCATCGGCGTCGGGTCGGTCGTCGACACCTGCGTGTCCGGCGCAATGATCTGCGCGCCCTCCGGCAGCACGAACTGCGCGTCGTCGGTCAGCAGGCCGACGAACTGCTTGCGGCCTTCCTTCGCGGTATCCGAACGCGTCAGCGAGCGCTTGCCGAGGAAGTCCTTCGACTTCGCCACGACTCCGCCCATGCCGAGATCGTACGGCGTGATCGAACCGTCCGTGTCCTGGCCGACGATGATGTAGCCCTTCTCCGCGCGCAGCACGTGCATCGTTTCCGTGCCGTACGGCGTGATGTCGAACTCGGCCCCCGCGGCCATCAGCGCTTCCCACACCGCGCGGCCGGCGTTCGCGGGCACGTTCACTTCGTACGCCAGCTCGCCCGAGAAGCTGATCCGCATCACGCGCGCCTTCGCGCCGGCGACTGTGCCGTTCCGATAGCTCATGAACGGGAAGGCCTCGTTGCCGAAGTCGATGTCATCGCAGACCTTGTGCAGTACCTTGCGGCTCTTCGGGCCGACCACCGCGAAGGTTGCCCAGTGATCTGTCACCGACCCAAGCCGCACCTTCATGTCCGGCCACTCGGTCTGCAGCCAGCGCTCGAGCCAGGTCAGCACACGCGCGGCGCCGCCCGTCGTCGTCGTCATCATGAAATGCTGCTCGCTGAGCCGCACCGTGACGCCGTCGTCGAACACCATGCCGTTCTCGTCGAGCATCAGGCCATAGCGGCACTTTCCGACTTCGAGCTTGTTCCACGGGTTGGTGTACATCCAGTTCAGCAGCGTCACCGCGTCCGGGCCCTGGATGTCGATCTTGCCGAGCGTCGATGCATCGAGGATGCCGACGCTGTTGCGCACCGCGAGGCATTCGCGCTTCACCGCCGCATGCAGGTCCTCGCCCTTCTTCGGGAAATACCACGGACGCTTCCAGTTGCCGACGTCCTCGAACAGCGCGCCATGCTCGACGTGCCATTCATGGATGCAGGTCTTGCGCACCGGGTCGAGGAAGTCGCCGAGCTCGCGCCCCGCCAACGTGCCGAACGTGACCGGCGTGTAGTTAGGGCGGAACGTCGTCGTGCCGGTGTCGGGAATCGACTTGCCGAGCGCCTGCGCCAGGATCCCCATGCCGTTGATGTTGCCGAGCTTGCCCTGGTCGGTGCCGAAGCCCATCGCGGTGTAGCGCTTCACGTGTTCGACCGATTCGAAGCCTTCGCGCGCGGCCAGCAGGATGTCTGACGCGGCCACGTCGTTCTGGAAGTCGACGAACTGCTTCGGCCCGCGCGCGGCGGCCTCCTGGCTGCCGACGAGCCACAGCGGCAGCAGTGCGCCTTCGGCGACGGCTGTCACCTTTGGCGCGGTGGGGCGCCTGGCGTTACTGAAGCCGACAGCCTTGGCAGCGGCGGCCCCCGCTTCGATCGCGAGCGGCAGCGCCTGCGCCAGGCTGAACTCGCCCGCCGCCGCGCCAACGCTCGCCTCGGCCTGCATCGACTTGCCCGGCACGAAGCACACCTTCTCATCGTTCCACCGCGCCTTGCCGCCCGATTGCGCGAACAGGTGAAGGACCGGGCTGAGGCCGCCCGACATCGCGACCAGATCGCACGGGATCGTCGACACCGTGCGCCCGGTCTTGCCGTTTGCATAAGCCGCCACGTCGACTGACGAGACGTGCCGCTTGCCGGATGCAGCCGTCACCACTGCGCCATTCAGCACGGTCAGGCCCTGCCGCTTCGCGGCGGCCGCCAGCGCGCCATTGGTCGATGCGCGCGCATCGACGATCGTTACCTTCGCGCCGCACGCCTTCAGGTCGAGCGCCGCCTGGTAGCCGCGATCGTTGTTGGTGAACACGACAGCGTCGCGTCCCGGCAGCACGCTGTAGCGATGGATGTAGGTCGACACCGCCGACGCGATCATCACGCCCGGCAGGTCGTTGTTGCCGAACACGAGCGGACGCTCGTGCGCGCCGGTGGCCAGAATCACCCGCCTTGCACGGATCTTCCACAGCAGCTCGCGCGTGCCCTGGCGCTTCGCTGCCGGCAGGTGGTCGGTGAGGCGCTGCGTCACGGTCACGAGATTGTGGTCCTGATAGCCGAACGCGGTGCTGCGCGACAGGATCGTCACCTCCGGCATCTTGCGCAGTTCAGCCTCGATCTGCTCGGCCCACTGCAGCGCGGGCTTGCCGTTGATCTCGGCGCGAGCGGAAAGCAGGCTGCCGCCAAGCTCGCACTGATCGTCGACCAGGATCACGCGCGCACCGGATACTGCTGCCGCATGCGCTGCCGCGAGGCCCGTCGGGCCGCCGCCAACCACCAGTACGTCGCAGTGCGCGTAGCACTTGTCGTAGCGATCGGCGTCGCGCATGTCGGGCGCCTTGCCAAGACCGGCCGCATGGCGGATCTTCTCTTCGTACTTCGGCCACATCTTGCGCGGCCACATAAAGGTCTTGTAGTAGAAGCCCGCTGGCATAAAGCGCGCGAACTTCTGGTTGATCGCCATGCGATCACGTTCGAGATCGGGCTGCGCATTCACGCTCGTCGCGACGAGTCCGTGATACAGCTCGACTTCCGTCGCGCGCGCGTTCGGCACCGTATACGCGCCGCGTTCGAGCTGCACCACGGCATTCGGCTCCGCGACATCCGCCGTCACGATGCCACGCGGACGGTGATACTTGAAGCTGCGCGCGACAAAGCGCACGCCGTTGGCGAGCAGCGCCGATGCGAGCGTGTCGCCCTGGAACCCCTGATACGTGCGTCCGTTGAACGTGAAGGTCAGCGGAACCGCGCGATTGATGCGGCCACCGGTGCCGAGACGGTCTTTCTGGCTCATTTCTTGCCCCTTACTTGCGGTGCTTCTTGCGGTGCGGTAGCGCCGGGCTGGCCGAAGGTCTCGTAGCCCTTGATGTCATAGCTGACCGTATCGCGCTCCACCTTGAACCAGCGGCGGCAGCCCTGGGCGTGGATCCATTGCTCGCGATGCTCGCCCCGGGTATTGGTGCGCATGAACAGGTAGTCCCCCCATTCGCGGTCAGACAGCTTCTCGGTCTCGAGCGGACGCGCGATGTCGGCCTCGCCGCCGCATGAAAATTCGGATTCGGCGCGCGGGCCGCACCACGGACATTCGATCAGCAACATTTCTTTCTCCTGGTGGCGTTCAGTGCGCGACGGCGGCGGCGCCGTGCTCATCGATCAGGTGGCCGGTATAGAAGCGGTCGAGCGAAAACGGCGCGTTCAGCGGATGCGGCTGGTCGCGCGCGATGGTGTGCGCGAACACCCAGCCCGAGCCCGGCGTCGCCTTGAAGCCGCCCGTGCCCCAGCCGCAGTTGAAGTAGAGGCCCTTCACGTCGGTCTTGCCGATGATCGGGCAGGCATCCGGCGACACATCGACGATGCCGCCCCACTGGCGGTTCATGCGCACGCGCGAGAACACCGGGAACATCTCGACGATCGCCTGCAGCGTCCCTTCGATGACCTGGAAGCTGCCGCGCTGGCCGAAGCCGGTGTACTGGTCGATGCCCGCGCCGATCACAAGGTCGCCCTTGTCGGACTGGCTGATGTACGCGTGCACCGCGTTCGACATGATCACCGAGTTGACGACCGGCTTGATCGGCTCCGACACCAGCGCCTGCAGCGGATGGCTCTCGATCGGAAGGCGCACGCCCGCCATGTCGGCGAGCGTGGTCGTGTTGCCGGCCGCGACCACCGCGACCTTCTTTGCCTTGATAAAGCCCTTCACCGTGTCGACACCGACGACCGCGCCGTGATCGCGCCGGATGCCGGTCACCTGGCAGTTCTGGATGATGTCGACACCAGCCCGATCGGCGCCCCGCGCGAAGCCCCACGCGACCGCGTCGTGCCGGGCAACGCCGGCGCGGCGCTGGATCGAGGCACCAAGCACGGGGTAGCGGCTGTTCAGGTTGATCGTCGGTTCGATCTCCTTGACCTCCTGCGGCGTCAGAAACTCCGCATCGACGCCGTTCAGGCGGTTCGCGTTCACCCGGCGCTCGGTGTCGCGCACATCCTGCAGCGTGTGCGCCAGGTTCATCACGCCGCGCTGGCTGAACATCACGTTGTAGTTCAGGTCCTGCGACAGCCCTTCCCACAGCTTCATCGCCTTTTCGTAAAGCGCCGCGGATTCGTCCCACAGATAGTTCGAGCGGACGATCGTCGTGTTGCGCGCGGTGTTGCCACCGCCGATCCAGCCCTTCTCGAGCACGGCAACGTTAGTGATCCCGTGCTCCTTCGCGAGGTAGTACGCAGTCGCGAGACCATGCCCGCCGCCACCGACGATCACCACGTCATACTCGCGCTTGGGCTCCGGGCTCTTCCATTGCTTTTCCCAGTTCTCGTGATAAGACAGGCCGTTGCGGAACAGACTGAATATCGAATAGCGGCTCATTTCGTGGACCCTTTCGTTAGCATTCAATGACGTTCACGGCCAGGCCGCCGCGCGACGTCTCCTTGTATTTCGTCTTCATGTCGGCGCCGGTCTCCCGCATCGTCTTGATCACCGAATCGAGCGACACATAGTGCTGGCCGTCTCCCTTCAGCGCCATGCGCGATGCGTTGAGCGCCTTGATCGCTCCCATCGCGTTGCGCTCGATACATGGGATCTGCACCAGCCCACCGACCGGATCGCAGGTCATCCCGAGGTTGTGCTCCATGCCGATTTCGGCGGCATTCTCAACCTGGTCTGGCGTGCCGCCCATCACCGCAGCGAGCGCGGCCGCGGCCATCGAGCACGCAACGCCGACCTCGCCCTGGCAACCGACCTCGGCGCCCGAGATAGACGCCGTCTCCTTGTAGATCATCCCGATCGCCGCCGCAGTCAGCAGGAACTCGACAATGCCGTCGTCATTCGAGCCCGGCACGAACTTCACGTAGTAATGGAGCACCGCAGGGATCACGCCGGCCGCACCGTTGGTCGGCGCGGTGACGACGCGGCCGCCCGCCGCGTTCTCCTCGTTGACGGCCATCGCGTACAGGTTGACCCAGTCAAGCATCGACAGCGGATCGCGCAGCGATTCCTCGGAACGCGCGCGCAACCGGTTGTAGAGCTCGGCCGCGCGGCGTTTCACGCGCATCGGGCCGGGCAGCTCCCCCTCGACCTTGCAGCCACGCTCGACGCTGGCAGCCATCGTCTGCCAGATCGCCAGCAGCCCGGCGCGCACGGAATCGGCCGGGCGCAAGGCACATTCATTGCGAAAGATCAGTTCGGCGATCGACAGCCCGCTGTCGCGGCACGCCTGGATCAGGTCGGCGCCGGTGAGGAACGGATACGGCACGTCGGCCGCCGCTCGCGCACCATTCACGCGATCGCCATCGCGATTGACCACGAACCCACCGCCGATCGAGTAATACTCCTTTTCCACGAGCAACTGCCCCTGCTCGTCGAATGCCTGAAAGCGCATGCCGTTCGAATGCACGACGCTGCCTGTACTGCTCATCAGACGGAGAAAGAAGCCGATGTGCTCCTTTTCGTCGAAGCCGATCTCATGCTTGCCAAGCAGCAACAAGCGCTTGTCCTTGCGGATCTGTGCGAGGCGCGGTTCAATAACGTCCGGGTCGATCCGGTCTGGCAAGCGCCCCTCAAGGCCAAGGAGCACCGCTTTGTCGGTGCCGTGGCCCTTGCCGGTTGCGCCGAGCGAACCGTACAGTTCCGCTCGCACGCGGCGCACGAAACCGAGCAGGTTCGCGTCCTCAAGGTGCGATACGAAGCGGCATGCGGCGATCATCGGGCCGACCGTGTGCGAACTCGATGGACCGATGCCGATTTTGAACAGGTCGAAAACGCTGACATTCATCTGGCTGCCTCTTTGCTATTGCCTGGTAGGTGTCGTTGGATGTCAGTACATCAAAGCGTAGAATTTGCCGATAGAACAAAAGCGGCATCGACGTGGGACACCGCCGCCAGGCGCGGGTCCAAACAGGCCGGAAGTTCGCTTTGGCGATGATTCGCGTCGGAAATATGCAAGTCCGCGGCATGCGGATCGGCGACGCTGGCTGTGACGGAGCCGCGTCGCGCAGGCAGGCGGCGAGGGCTGCATGGATGCCGTACGCATCACCGGCATTCGCTACCGAGACGCCGCCGCCCCGCAACCCAGATCCGCCCGCTTGCGCGAGCCTGTCAAGATGGATGCAGCCATGACAACCGACGTTCCCATTTCCCCTGTCGCCGAGCCGGCGCCACGGCGCATCCGCTTCGGCATCGTGCTGCTGCCGAACTTCACGCTGACCGCGTTTTCGGGTTTCGTCGACATGCTGCGGCTGTCGGCGGACGACGGCGACTACAGCAAGCCGGTGCGGTGCGTGTGGAGCGTGATCGGAAACACACTCGCGCCGGTACGCGCGAGCTGCGGGATCCAGGTCGCGCCGTGGGAGGCCTTCGACGACGCGGAGCCATTCGACTATGTGGTCGTGGTCGGCGGGCTACTGCACTCGGGGCCACAGGCCGGACCTGAGACGCTTGACTTCATCCGTCGCGCGGCGGGCGGCGGCGCGACGATCGTCGGCATCTGCACCGGCGTTTTTGCGCTGATGCGCGCGGGCGTGCTCGAGGGGCACCGCGCCTGCGTCAGCTGGTTCCACTACTGGGATTTTATAGAGCGCTTCCCGTCGGTGGATGCGGACCTGCTGATTGCCGACCGGCTGTTCGTGATCGACCGCCGGCGCATCACCTGCTCGGGCGGGCGCGCGTCGATCGACGTCGCCGCCGCCATCTTGCTGCGCCACTTCGATCACGCCACCGTACAGAAGGCGCTGCGGATCCTGCTCGTCGGCGAGATGCAAAAGGGCAATGCGCCGCAGCCGCATCCGCCCGGCCTCGAGCCCGCGACGCACCCGAAGGTCAAGCGCGCGATTCTGCTGATGGAGCAGCACGTCGGCCGGGCGCTCCCGCTTGAAGCGCTCGCCTGCAAGCTCGACCTGTCGCCACGCCAGCTCGAGCGCCTGTTCAAGGCGGAGACCGGCAAGAGCCCGCAGGCATTCGCCAAGCATGTGCGGCTACGGACCGCTGCGTGGTTGTTGACCAGCTCGGACCGCACAGTCGTCGACATCGCGTTGAGCTGCGGCTTTGCCGACGCATCACACCTCGGCCGTGACTTTCGCAAACAGTTCGGCGTACCGCCTGCAGCCTACCGCGACCAAGGTATACATCCGGCCGAGTCGACGCTGCCCGATGGCGATGCCGGCGAGATTTCGGCGATCACCGAAAGCGAGTGTTGAACGATCCTTTGCCGACTTGACCCATTCGTTATACAGAACTCATGAGTCCTCCCGCATCGCCTGAATCATGAAGGCGGCATCCATTGTTCGCTGCATGCCGATCCAGATCGTTTTGGCGCCGGGATCGCCATCACTCTTGCGCCCAAGGAATCCGCCCAGAGAGGCCACCAGACGAATCATCTGAGTGAGCCTAGCCGGTGTCTTTGGACGAGCCTCCCGGTGCAATTACGATTCGATGGGTTGCCCAATCGGCGTCGGTGACGCTGCCTGCGTCTTCGCGGGCGTAGCGAAGGAGCATCGCCTGCGCGCGCAACCGCCCGTGGTCAAGTGTCGGGTTCGCGGACACCATGTACAGCGATGCCGCGGCTTCGGCGCACGCGCTCTTGCCTGGTTGGGTCCTGCGGGATAGCGTTCGGTCCGATCGAAATCGGCGCCGTCTACCAGGTCACGCATGACGTTTCCTCCGCCTTCTTTGACTTCGCGCCATCGGATAGTGCCAAGATTACTACTGGCAAAGTCGCAGCAATGTTAGTGCGGGGGCTAACGCAGAAATTGCTTACTTGGAGGGAGCATCTTTTCTACACCTCACCCCTATGCTGCCTTGGCGTCCACGCCGCGCCGGATGTCCTTCTCCAGCGCCGGACTCGCAATGTCCGAGAGGCTTCGGACGGCCTGCTCGAGCGTGCGGATCAGATCCGGGGTGGCTCCCAGGGCTTCATAGATGTTCTTCCAGCCCCGCACTGCACCCCATACCCGGCGGATCACGTCGAGCGCCGTAGGCCGGTCCGCCACGAAGGCAGAGAACTCGCTCATCGCATTGTCGAGGGTTGCAAGCTTCCCCTGCGTGCCCACGCTCAAGTGCAGGCGGCGCTCCATGGAAACGGACGCCCGCGGCACGACGTCATACAGCGGGCTGAGGCGCCAGCCCTGCAGCTGCGTGTCGTAGGCAAACGCGTGGTTGCGCAGGTGGTCATCGTCGTTGGTCAGGAAGATGTTGAGCACCATGCGGGCAAACAGCTCCTCGTTGTCGGCTTTCACGCACGACGCCACGACCTGCTCGCGAATCGTCTGGGCCAGATCCTTGTAGCCCTTGGCCATCGACTCCATCTCCGGGCATCCCATCAGGGTCAAGGCGCTGACTTGCGCTATGCGGCCCTCGGTATAGCCAGGCATGGGCTCGGTGTCGTAGCCGCGCGCCATGGCCGCGAGCGGTTGCCCGGCCGGCGCCCAGTACCGGTCGAACCGACGGATCAGCAGCACCGGCTTGCCCCCGACCGCGATCACCTTCACCGGCGGAACGGAAAGCCCAGCGGCCCGCGCGATCTCCAGGGCGCCTGCCTCGAGGACTGCCATGTTGAGCGTGTCGGTCTTGGACGGGAACTTGGCCAGCCACAGGACGCTGTCGGCCTCCCGCACGGAAGCTTTCGGGCGCGCGCCGCCGGCCGACGGCACGCCGCCGAGGTATGGCTGCAGGTTCGCCGGAATGGGTTCGCCGTTCTCGACCGCGTCAGCCACCTGCAAGAGGTATGGCAGATCGATCAGCCCCCCGGCCCCCTTGCGAGCGGGACTCTTGGTGTCCTCCCGCACGTCCAGCGCACCAACGCGGTCACTGCCAGCCTCCAGCAGGTAGGTGAATTCGTCGAGCGAGTTCGGCGCGGCATTGAGCTGGGCCTCGATGACGCGGCGGCCCCAGGCATCGGGCGCAGCATCGCGGATCCCCCCGAATTCGTTCACCTCGGGCAGCGGGTACCACACCGTGCCGGGCTCCGCCTGCCGCGCCTGCGCCAAGGTGAGCGCGCGAGGGTCTACCTCGATGGCGTTCGACCGCTGCAGGTAACGCGTGCCATAGGCGAAGCTGACGGTTTCCCGACCCGCGGACGCCTCGCGACCGAGCAGTCCTGCGGGCACGAAGTGATGCCCTTCCGCCTGATCGGCGATGTGGGCGAATACCGCTACCTTGCTGGGAGCGCGACGAGGGGCCAAGGCTTCTCCTTAGAAATCGAGTTCACGCAGTTCCGCCTTACTTGCGGAGCGAATGCGCTGTGGCAGCTTGCGCGCATGCAAGGCGATCAATGCCGGCACATCCCCTGCAAGGAGCGCCTGCAGGGTGACTTCCGGCGCCAGGACATGAACATAGCGCAGGATCTGCGTAAGAGTCCGTCCCGGATCGCCTTTTTCGATCAGGATCGCGGTTCCCCGGGAGAGCCCGGCGCGTGCAGCAACCTCCGCCTGGCGTAGCCTCAGGCCTTGGCGCAGCTGGGTGATACGCGCACCAAGCTGCTTGGCTTCAGTGAACCGGGAAAGAGGCAGAAGTGGAGATTCGTCTCGTTTCATAATGTCTGTAATCCTGAACTATAAAACGCTTTAGGTCTGCCATTGCGAACATTATAGTGCTGGTGGCACTGGTGATCAAGACCGAGATATGTTCACAAACTTAGACTTTACTGCTATTAAAGTCCATGATTGGCAACATTTTTATCGTTTCGGTCGTTCTGCCTCGCTCAGCTTGGCGCATATGACGCAAAAGTCATAACTCGCCTCATCGAGTTGGGCCCAGGGGAGACTTCCTGGCCGGCGCTTGCCGAGGAATTGGTCAGGGAAGGGCATTGGCCAGATGGGGAGCCGATTCCGCTCTTCCTCGATGCAAGCGAAGACGCACGGTTGCAGGAGCACGTACAGCCGCAAGCCAACGACGATCTGGCCCAATTGCGCGGCCGAGCGATCGTGGCCCTATTCCTGGCCACAGGTGTCACTGCGGCTGAAGGAAGGGCAGCGGCCCTTCCACATCTGATACTTGACCGGCGGCACCCTGCCCTCTCCATCCCAGCGCATGGAGCCCGGGATGCCCGGACGGTCAGCGTTCCCGACTTCGCCCTGCCAATTCTGCGCCTGTGGCTCGATCGGCGAGCCGCGCTGCCGATCGCCGGCGACCTTCTGTTCACGCTCACTGAACTCGGCAAGCCGATCACCGACGCTAGCCTAGGAAGGATAGTGCGAGATGCACTGCAGGCGGTCGGGTTCGAGGGCGATGACATGAGCCCGCGCGTCCTGCGCAACACCTTCTGCCGGCGCCAACTGCTTGCCGGCGTCTCCAGGCTAGACGTGGCCGCCCTGCTCGGCCTGGCCAGCCTGCATACCTGCGACCGGATCGCTGCCACCATCGATGCGCAGTTGTAATTGTTGGTTTCGCGTAGTCGCACACATCGCATGGAATTTGCTATTCTCGCGAATGCCTCTACGGCGACATATCAACGAGTAACCAGACCAGAGAATCCATGGCAACCAAAGCGAAAGCTGTCGTAAAGTCCCCCGCCAAGCCCGCCGCCAAAAAGGCAGCGCCGGCCAAAAAGGCGGTAGCACCGGCAAAGAAGGCCGCTGCGGCTGCACCGGTAGCGAAGCCGCTGAAGGACACTTTCACCAAGGCGAGCTTGCTGGCCCACCTGGTCGCCCAGACCGAGCTGGACGCCAAGACCGTCAAGACCGTGCTGGCCCACTTGGAAAACACCGTCCTGAGCGCGGTGCACAAGAAGGGCGCGGGCGAGTTCACGCTCCCCGGCCTGCTCAAGGTCACCGCCCTGCAAGTGCCGGCGACCAAGAAGCGCTTCGGCAAGAACCCGTTCACCGGCGAAGATCAGTGGTTCGCTGCAAAGCCGGCCACCGTCAAGGTCAAGGTTCGCCCGTTGAAGAAACTGAAGGACGCCGCGCTGTAAGGTGTACCGACCTGCTGAACGAATGGAGCCCGCGAGGCTCCATTTTTTTACGCCCGGCTGGCAAAAGAGAAGGCGCCTCACCGACCTGCGGGTCCCGAACGACGGGTGAACAGGGTGGATACGCGGCGAGCCCTGCAAAGGCAGACATTCCGGAATTCAGAGATTCAGGGGCGTGGGCGGTTTTCTTCAGAACTGGTACCGCAGGCCGGCAACGATCTGCCGGCCCAAGCCCGGGGTGACCGCTAGGTTTCCCCATGATGCGGGGTAGTAATTCTTGTTGAACAGGTTGTGCACGTCCAGCGAGATCCGGGTGTTTCGATCAATCTGCCAGTATGTCACCAGCTTGACGGTGGCGTAGGCAGGCAGCGAATAGGTGTCGGTTGCATTGCCGGAGCGCGAGCCCACGTAGACCAGGCCGCTGCCTACACCGTAACGCCCGCCTAGCGGCATTGCGTCCTCTCTGATCGCCAGCAGGCTCGCGCTTACCTTGGGGATGTTGGTCAGGCGCGTGCCCACGGCAATTGCGTTGTCCTTCGTCACTTTGGCGTTGACGAGGGCGAAACTGCCGCTAACGCGCCAGTGCGCGTCGAGTTGGCCGAACGCATCGAACTCCAGTCCGCGGCTTTGTACCTCGCCTGCAGCCACGCTGAAGTTGGCATTGGTGGGGCTGCGGGTCAGCACGTTTTGCTTGACTATATCGAACACTGCCAGCGTCGCACCCAGCCGCTGGTCGGCCGACTGCCACTTTGCGCCGGCCTCCAGCGCCCGGCCGTGCTGCGGGTCGAAGGCATTCCCCGCCTCGTCCACACCGCTGTTGGGACGGAAGGACTTGCCCAGCGACAGGTAGAGCGAGGTCTGCGCGCCCGGCAGCCAAGTCAGGCCCACGCGTGGCGACACCGCGCTCTGGCTTTGGCTGGTGGATTTCGCCGTGATCAGGTTGTCCACCGTCTGGCGATAGTTGTCCAGCCGCACGCCGGCAAGTAGCTTCCATTGTTCGGAGAGATCGATCTGGTCCTGCAGGTACACACCGAGGCTGCGCTGATTCTCGCGGGTGCTGATGCTCGGCGCCACCGGCGGCTGCGGCTGGCCGTATACCGGCTGGTAGATGTCGATAGCATACGGATTGGATGCAATGCTGGAGTAGGCGATATCCATGCCCATATAGAGGCGCGATGCGTCCACTCCCGCCAGCACAGTGTGCCCCAGACCACCGGTCTGGAACTTGCCTTCCACTTCGGCCTGTGCCGAGGTGTCCCGCGACGGCAGGCTGCGCCAGCTGTTGCGGCGGGTCAGGGTGCGACCATCGGCTAGCAGGCTGCCGAACTCTGCGGCTTCGCCGTAGAAGCCGGATTCCTTGTAGCTCATGCCGATGCGCGTGCGCCAGCCAGGCGCCAGTTCACGGTCCAGTGTGAGCTGATGGGTGTCGCTGGACAGATGCAGGTTGGGGTCCCCTGGTTCACCCAAGACGCGGTCGCGAGGCAGGTCGATGCGGCCGTTGACGTTGATCAGGCCCCGGTCCAGCGGCGTGCGCGCGCGCATGAACTCGCCCTCGTACTGCAGTAGCGTCTTATTGTCGATTACCCAGGCGAAAGCAGGGGCCACGAGGTACTTGCTGTTGTCGAGCAGCGAACTGCGGCTGGCCCCGTCTTCCGCCATTACATTGAGCCGGTAGGCCACGTTCTCCGTGATTGGGCCAGTGCTGTCCAGAGCCGCTCGCCGGAAACCGAGCGAGCCGATACTCAGGTCTGCGGTATTGGCCCGGGTGAACTGCGGCTTTTTGGTAACGATGTTGATGGTGCCGCCGGGTTCGCTGTTGCCATAGAGCGCTGCGGCCGGGCCTTTCAGGAACTCGAACCGATCCACCGTGGCAGTGTCTCGCATTGGGTTATAGCCGCGGGCACCGGGGAAGCCATTGACCAGAAAACCCATATCGGTGCTGCTGAAGCCGCGGATCGCGTAATTGTCCCAGGTACCACCAAAATCGTTCAGGCGGGCAATACCGCTGACGTAGTCCACGGTTTCGGACAGGCGCGTTGCCCCCAGGTCGTCGATCAGTTGCGAAGTCACGACGCGAACCGACTGCGGTACCTCGTGTAGCGGCGTTTCTGTTCGGGTGGCACCGCTGGCGACGGATGGCATGTACCCGCTAGTGCCTGCGCTGACGCGCACTTCAGGCAGTTCCGTCGGTGCGGCCGCGTCCTGCGATGCGGCGTGGACGGACTGGGCAACGGGGAGCAGCGCGAGGCCGGCATGCCAGGCGAAGCGGCGAACGGAAAATGGGAAAACAATCATGACGGCAATCCGGAAAACATAGGCCGCCTAATGTATCCAACTAAATACGATTGCTTCTCATTCCTTGAATTTTGAAAGGGATTGCTGCTGAGCGACCAAACTTGTGGTAACGGCTGTGCCCTGGCTGCTTGAGTCCGAGGAACATCTGAATCGCCGCGTCCGAGTGAGCACGCGGCCGACCACGCTTTGGCGATCCTGCCTCGGGCGACGCTTGCAGTACGCCTTCGTCGAGCCACATCGTCACGTCACCTCTCGCGATCAAGCCCGCGTTGTACTTTGTCCAGTTCCTGACGCGGCAGATCCCCTTGGGTCACGCGTCTTGTGTTCTTCCTTGCGCATCTTCTCGAGCAAAAATCGAGAATCTACGCACTTCCCCGAAGCGCTAGCAGGGGCACAGCCTCGACCGTAGCGCGTAAACGTCAGGCCGCTTTCAGACATCCGGATTTATGCGACAACGCCGTTTCAATACGACGGCAATTATTAATCCGAGCGGAGAAGGAAAATCATACAGAAAGATGCAGTTTTCCTATTTTATGAAGGAAACGGCATCGGCAAAACGTGGTGACACTCCCAGCCTGATTGAGACAGAATGAGGTACAATCGCTATCTGCATCTGCTGGTAAACATATTTCTATCCAGAAATGCTGCGTTACTACAGAGCAAGAGGA
>NZ_JARJLM010000646.1 GCF_029335485.1 Cupriavidus basilensis | reverse complement strand
TCGCGCAGCGCGGCGATGATGCGTTCGGCGTGCTGGCTGAGGATTTCCGGGTCCTGCATGTCGGTGCCGTGGCCGCGCAGGGTGCGGTCGGCATAGCGCGGCACGATATGGAAATGCACGTGCGGCACGGTCTGGCCGGCGGCGCGGCCGTTGAACTGGCCGATCGAAATGCCGTCCGGCGAGAAGGCGGCGCGCACCGCGCGGGCGACCCGCTTGGTGGTGCGGATGGCAGCCTCGGCGGCGGCATCGGAGAGGTCGAAGAGCTCGGCGGCGGCTTCCTTGGTCACCACCAGCACGTGCCCGTCGGACTGCGGCATGATGTCCATGAAAGCGACGGTATCGGCGTCTTCATAGACCTTGTTGCAAGGCAGCTCGCCACGCAGGATGCGAGCGAAGATATTGTTGGGATCGTACACGGTACTCCTACTGGTCGCGGTATGGGTCCTGGCGTCATCGCGCAGACGCCCCTGGCCCGGAAAATGCCGGCTCAAGAGACGCGGCTGATGCAGGCTTCGAGTTTAACGCAGGGGCCTGGCGCAATACACCCCTGGCCGACAGATCACATGTTTCGGCGGTACTGGCCTCCCACCTCGAACAGGGCGTGCGTCACCTGCCCCAGGGAGCACACGCGCACCGCGTCCATCAGCACCGCGAACACATTGTCGTTGTCGATCACGGCCTGGCGCAGCCGTTGCAGCATGGCAGGCGCGGCATCGGCATGACGCGCCTGGAAATCCGCCAGCCGGGCGAGCTGCCCCTGCTTCTCCTGCTCGCTGGAGCGTGCCAGTTCCAGCGTGTGCGGGGTCGGATCCCCATTGGGATTGCGGAAGGTATTGACGCCGACGATGGGCAGCGTGCCGTCGTGCTTGCGCTGCTCGTAATACAGCGATTCCTCCTGGATCTTGCCGCGCTGGTAGCCGGTCTCCATCGCGCCGAGCACGCCGCCGCGCTCGGCGATACGCTCGAACTCCTGCATCACGGCTTCCTCCACCAGATCGGTCAGCTCCTCTATCAGGAAGCTGCCCTGGTTGGGGTTCTCGCACCTGGCCACGCCCCACTCGCGGTTGATGATGAGCTGGATCGCCAGCGCGCGCCGCACCGATTCGCCGGTGGGCGTGGTGATGGCTTCGTCGTAGGCGTTGGTGTGCAGCGAATTGCAATTGTCGTAGATGGCGATCAGCGCCTGCAGCGTGGTGCGGATGTCGTTGAAGTCGATCTCCTGCGCATGCAGCGAGCGGCCGGAAGTCTGGATGTGGTACTTGAGCTTCTGGCTGCGCTCGTTGGCGCCGTACTTGTCGCGCATGGCCACGGCCCACACGCGGCGCGCCACGCGGCCCAGCACGCTGTACTCCGGGTCCATGCCGTTGGAGAAGAAGAACGACAGGTTGGGCGCGAAGTCGTCGACATGCATGCCGCGCGCCAGGTAGGCCTCCACATAGGTGAAGCCGTTCGACAGCGTGAACGCCAGCTGCGAGATCGGGTTGGCACCGGCCTCGGCGATGTGGTATCCGGAGATCGACACCGAGTAGAAGTTGCGCACCTGGTGGTGGACGAAGTATTCCTGGATATCGCCCATCACCTTGAGCGAGAACTCGGTGGAAAAGATGCAGGTGTTCTGGCCCTGGTCTTCCTTGAGGATATCGGCCTGCACCGTGCCGCGCACGTTCTGCAGCACCCAGGCGCGGATCTTGGCCTCCTCGCCGGCGCCAGGGTCGCGGCCGTTGTCGGCGCGGAACCTGTCGAGCTGCTGGTCGATGGCGGTGTTCATGAACATCGCCAGGATGGTCGGTGCGGGTCCGTTGATGGTCATCGACACCGAGGTGGAGGGGCTGGTCAGGTCGAAGCCGTCGTACAGCACCTTCATGTCGTCGAGCGTGGCGATCGATACGCCCGCGTTGCCGACCTTGCCATAGATATCGGGGCGGGTATGCGGGTCCTCGCCGTACAGCGTGACCGAGTCGAAGGCGGTGGACAGGCGCTTGGCGTCCATGCCCTCCGAGACCAGCTTGAAGCGGCGGTTGGTGCGAAAGGCGTCCCCCTCGCCGGCGAACATGCGGGTGGGGTCCTCGTTCTCGCGTTTGAAGGCAAACACGCCTGCGGTGTAGGGGAAGCTGCCGGGCACGTTCTCGCGCATCAGCCACCTGAGCACTTCGCCGTCGTCCTCGAAACGCGGCAGCACCACCTTGCGGATGGCCGTGCCGGACAAGGTGGTGCCGGTGAGCGCGGTGCGGATCTCCTTGTCGCGGATCCTCACCACGTATTCGTCGCCGCCATAGGCCTTGCGCATCTCCGGCCACATCGCCAGCAGCTTGCGCTCCTGCGCGCCAAGCGCGGCATCGCGCTCGGCTGCGAGCGTTTGCAGGGCATCGCCCGCGCCGTTCGAAGCCGGCTGCGGCGCCGCCAGCAGCATGCGGCGCGCCTCGCGCAGCTGCTGGCGCTCGCGCGCCAGCCGGCTTTGCGCATCCACGCGGCGGTGATAGGCACGCACGGTATCGGCCAGCTCGGCCAGGTAGCGCGTGCGCGCCGGCGGCACGATCGCGTTCTGGCCGGTGGAGACGCGTCCGCTCAACTGCGGCAGGACGCCGGGCGGCGCATGCAGGCCGCGCGCGGCCAGGGCTTCGCGCAGGCCCTGGTAGAGCATGGTGACGCCGTCGTCGTTGAAGCGCGACGCCTGCGTGCCATAAACGGGCGCCTCCTCGAGGTTCGCATGCCACTGCCCGCGGTTGCGCTGCACCTGCTTGGCGACATCGCGCCAGGCATCCTGCGCGCCCTTGCGGTCGAACTTGTTGATGGCGACGAAATCGGCGAAGTCCAGCATGTCGATCTTCTCGAGCTGGCTGGCGGCGCCGAACTCGGGCGTCATCACATAGAGCGACAGATCCACGTGCGGCACGATGGCCGCATCGCCCTGGCCGATGCCCGAAGTCTCCACCACGATCAGGTCGAAGCCGCCCACCTTGCACGCCGCCAGCACGTCTGGCAGCGCCTGCGAGATCTCGGAGCCTGCCTCGCGCGTGGCCATCGAACGCATGAAGATGTTCGGATGGCCGATCGCGTTCATGCGGATGCGGTCGCCCAGCAGCGCGCCGCCGGACTTGCGGCGCGAGGGGTCGATCGAGATCACCGCGATGGACAATGCGTCCCGCTGGTCCAGCCGGATGCGGCGGATCAGCTCATCGGACAGCGAGGATTTGCCGGCGCCGCCGGTGCCCGTGATGCCGAGCACGGGCGTCTTCACCTGAGCGGCATCGGCGCGCAGCGCATCCGCCAGCGACGCATCGGCCTTGCCGTTTTCCAGCGCCGTGATCAGTTGCGCCAGCGCGCGGCGGTCGCCGCCCCTGACCGCGTCGAGCGTGGTGGGCGCATAGCGCGCCAGGTCGATATCGCAGCGCTGCACCATGTCGGCGATCATGCCCGCCAGGCCCATGCGCTGGCCATCCTCCGGGCTGTAGATGCGCGCCACGCCGTAGGCCTGCAACTCGCGGATCTCGTCCGCCACGATCACGCCGCCGCCGCCGCCGAACACCTGGATATGCTCGCCGCCGCGCCGGCGCAGCAGGTCGACCATGTACTTGAAGTACTCGACGTGGCCGCCCTGGTAACTGGAGATGGCAATGCCCTGCACGTCTTCCTGCAGTGCCGCGTCGACCACCTCCTCCACCGAGCGGTTGTGCCCGAGATGGATCACCTCGCAGCCCGAGGCCTGCAGGATGCGCCGCATGATGTTGATGGAAGCGTCGTGGCCGTCGAACAGCGAGGCCGCGGTGACGAAGCGCACCTTGTTGACTGCGCCCGCCGGTCCCGGCGCCACGCGGGGAGCGCCTGGCTCGGCACCCTTCTGCACATCGGAAAGATCGGTCATTGTCTCCACCATGTTCGGTGTTCCGGCTGGTCGCAAGACGTCCGCGGCGGCCGCTCTGGAGGCGGCTCGGCTCGCGTGGGCGAACGGTCCGCCCGGCACTGTCGCAGCGGCTTGATTATATGACGTTTACGTTAACGGAAATCAAGCGGCGGACGCACTGCCTGCCGCGCGGCGCGGACAGCCATGGCGGACATCCTCGCACAGTTGGCGGGATGAGGGGGCGGGACTTGCGGTGGCGTTCAGGAGAAATCGATGCCGTGGACGGGCCGGCGCGGCGCGAACGGCGAGGTGCGGCCGGACACTTGGCCATGCTCCGGCCAGCACGGATGGCGCGGAATGGGCGAAGACCAGCGCGACACCAGCCTGCCCGGATGCCGCCGGCGCCGGGCATCCCCGCGCGCCGGCCTGCCTTGCATCAGAGACCCGGCTCCGGGCATTGACCGGCACCGCTGGTCCGCCGCTCGCCGAGCCGGCGCTTCAGCGCGTGCGCCAGGCCACCCAGCCAGCGCCACGAGAGCGGCACCGGCGTCTCGGCCAGCGTAAAGCGGGCGCCCTCGCTCTCGCCGGACAGCCACACCCGGGCGCCGCCCGGCAGCGCGAATACCGCGCCCGGCAACAGCCAGATATCGGCGTGATGACCTTCCACCGTCAGCCACAGGCGTCCTTCGATCGCCTTCAGGCTCTGTCCTTCGCGGGCGCGCCAGCTCACCGGCCGGCCGGGTTCATCGAGTTCGAAGATCCGTAGTTCGCGCATTTCACTGCTCCAGTCTGCATCGCGGCCATGTCGCGTGCCACCCGGCTCCGCCGGTGCCGGCACCTTCCTCCGCATACCTTCCATTATTCACAGCGCAAACTACAATCCCATGAACAGTTGCGAACAGTTTTCGATGTACTGTTCAGTAGTTTTTCCTGACACTTCAATTTCGATTTCGATTCCGATTCCGGCACCGCCCCTCCGATGAAACTGACTCTCGTTCCCGCTACCGGCATCCCGCTGACCGACCAGATCGTCAGCGAGGTCAAGACCTGGATCAGTTCGCGCGAGGTGCGTCCCGGCGCTCGCCTGCCATCGATCCGCCAGCTCGCGGCGGAACATGGCATCAGCCGTTTCCCGGTCATCGAAGCTTATGACCGGCTGGTGTCGCAGGGCCTGCTCGATTCGCGCCACGGCTCGGGCTTCTTCGTCGCCGACAGCCCGCTGCTGGCGCGCGCCGCTAATGGCTGGTCCGACCCGAGCCTGGCCGAGGACCTGTCCGGCCATATCCTCGAGCAGTTCAACCATCCCAGCGCCACGCTCAAGCTGGCGGGCGGCTTCGTGCCCGAGAGCTGGCGCGACATCGAGGGACTGACCCAGGCCATCCGCCAGGTCTCGCGCACCAACATCGAAAGCGTGATCCATTACGCCACGCCGATGGGCCTGCCGGAACTCCGCCAGCATGTGCTCACCCGCGTGCGGCAACTGGGCATCGCCGCCGAACTGCCGCAGGTGCTGATCACCTCGGGCGCCAGCCAGGCGCTGGACCTGGTGGTGCGCAGGCTGCTCAAGCCGGGCGATACGGTGTTCGTCGAGGACCCCGGCTACTACAACCTGTTCGGCCTGCTGCGCCTGCACGGCGTGCGCCTGGTGGGCGTGCCGCACACCCGCAACGGCCCCGATCCCGACGCCGCCGAGGCGCTGCTGCGCGAGCACAAGCCCAAGCTGTTCTTCACCAACAGCGTGCTGCAGAACCCCACCGGATCGACGCTGGCGCCGCCGGTGGCGTTCCGGCTGCTGGAGCTGGCGCGGCGCCATGGCTTCCGCTTTGTCGAGGACGATATCTTCTCGGATTTCCAGACTAGTTTCACCGACCGCCTGGCCACGCTGGACCAGCTGGAGCATGTGATCTACATCGGCGGCTTCTCCAAGACGGTCTCGGCCTCGCTGCGGATCGGCTACCTGGTCGCGGACAAGGCGCTGGTGAAGGACCTGGTGGATGTGAAGGTGCTGACCAGCGTGGCGGGTTCGCATTTCGCGGAAAGCGTGACGACGGCGCTGCTGGAGCGCGGCGCCTACCGCAAATACATGGAGCGCTTGCGCCTGCGCGTGCGGCAGGCAACCGCGGGCGCGATACGGCACCTGGCCGATGCGGGCTGGGAGGTGTATTGCGAGCCGGCAGGCGGCAATTTCCTGTGGGCGCGCACGCGCGGCATCGAGGATTCCCGCGAACTGGTGACGCTGGCCGCGCAGCACGGCGTGACGCTGGCGCCCGGCAATTACTTTCGGCCGGCTGGCGAGACCACGGCCTGGATCCGCATCAACTCCGCCTTCATCGAGGA
>NZ_JARJLM010000645.1 GCF_029335485.1 Cupriavidus basilensis | reverse complement strand
CGGCAACTCCCGACATGGACTACGCGCACATCCTCCAACGCATCCACCGCGACATCCAGCCCCTGCTGGGCCAGGGGCGGGTGGCGGACTACATTCCCGAACTGGGCAAGGTGCCTTGCACGCATTTCGGCATGGCGCTGGTGTTCGCCGATGGCCTCAGCCATTGCGTCGGCGACGCCGCGGTGCCGTTCTCGATCCAGAGTATTTCCAAGCTGTTCGCGTGCACGCTGGCCTTCCAGTTGCTGGGCGAAGACCTGTGGCAGCGGGTGGGGCGCGAGCCTTCCGGCAATGCGTTCAACTCGCTGGTGCAGCTTGAGTACGAACAAGGCAAGCCGCGCAATCCTTTCATCAACGCCGGTGCGCTGGTGGTCACCGATGTGCTGTGCAGCCGCTTCGTCCAGGCCGAGACCGCGCTGGTGCAATTCATGCGCCGGCTGTGCGGCAACCCTGCCATCGACTACGACGCCCGCGTGGCGCAATCCGAGCGCGAACATGCCGATCGCAACCGCGCCATGGCTTATTTCATGAAGAGCTTCGGGCGGCTGGAAATGCCGGTCGACAAGGTGATCGACGCTTATTGCCGCCAGTGCGCCATCGCCATGAACTGCGAGGACCTGGCGCGCGCGGCGCTGTTCCTGGCCCACGGCGGTGTGGTGCCGTGGAGTGGCGAGCGCGTGCTCGATGCCAGCCCCACCAAGCGGCTCTCTGCCCTGATGCTGACCTGCGGCACTTACGACGCCGCCGGCGACTTTGTCTACCGGGTGGGCCTGCCCGCCAAGAGCGGGGTGGGCGGCGGCATCGTGGCGGTGCTGCCGGGGCGCTGGTCGGTGTGCGTGTGGTCGCCGGGGCTGGACCATAGCGGCAACTCGCTGGCGGGGGTGCAGGCGCTGGAGTGGCTGACCACGCTCAGCGCGCATTCGATTTTTTGAATGATGCCCGGCGGGCTCAGGCTTTCCTTTCCGCCGGACTGAACAGGTAGCACAGCAAGGCGACGGCCACCAGCACTGTCGCCGACAGGAAGATCGCAGAGTATGTCTTCGATACCGGCCAGCGCCCGATATCGCCCGCGTTGGCGATCAGGCCGAATGCCCATGACGTCATCGCCGAGCCGGCAAAGACGAAGGTATTGAGCAGGCCGAGGCCTCTGCCGCGCGAGGACGGCGGAATCAGCCCGCGGCCCTGCGCCATGATCAGCGGATGCAGCATGCCGATAGTCGACAGCAACGCCATCAGTCCCACCGCGTACGCCAGGCCGCCGGCGGGCCGCAGGGTCAGCAGGATGGCGCCCGTCATGGTCAGGCAGGTCCAGGCAGCGATGGTGGTCTTGAGCGAACTGCGCCTGACCAGCACGGGCAGCAGGAATGCGGTCAGGAAGCCGCTGAGGCTCAGCAGCGTCAGCGCCACCCCGCGCGGGCCGGAATCCAGTCCGTAGACGGTGGCCAGATAGGGGCCGCTCCAGGCATTGCGGAATGCGGTGCCCGCCGCCATGGCGACGCACAGCGGGATGAGGGTCCACAAGGGCGCGATGGCCAGCAGCCTGGCGCTTTGCAGCAGCATCGATCGCAGCGGGACATGGCGCGCCTCGGCATGCCCCTCGTCCCTGACGAAACGCCAGACGCCATAGCAGGCCGCGGCCATCCCCAGTGCGGCGCAGGACATGGCCGGGCGCCAGCCGGCCAGGTGCATGGCCCACCCGAGCGGCGCCGTGGCGCAGAGCGCGCCGATCATCCCCATGGCATTGGACTTGCTGGCTACCCTGGCGTAGTGCTTTTCCGAAAGATGCTCCGAGGCAAAATGCAGCAGACCCATGAAGACCGGTGCGCAGGCCAGTCCGAGGCCGGCTTGCGCAAGCATGGCAAAGGTGCCGTTCGGCGCCAGGATGAACAGGATGGAAGACACCGCGCCAACCGCCAGCAGCAGGGCGGTCGGCCTGCCGACGCCGTACCGGTCGAAGGCAATGCCAATGGGAATCTGCGCGGCGCCGAAGGCCAGGAAGAAGCAGGAAGACAGGGCGCCGAATCCCGCCGGCGACAGCCCGAAGTCATGCTGGAGTTCCGGCGCCATCACGGCCAGGCAGGTGCGGAAGAACTGGCTGAGCGCGAAGGCAAAGGTGAGTACCGCGATGCCGGGCAGCGCGCGATTTGTCGTCGTCTCGGCGTTAGGCAAGGTGCGCTCCTTGGCGGAGCGCCGGGATGAACTGGCGATTGCGCCAATAGTCGACCGGATTTTTCAACTTGTTATTTATTCGAGAACGGGGGCATCGGGCTTCTGCACGGCTGGCCCTTGCGGCTGACTGATCGGCCGCCGGGCGCAGGAGCGTATTCTACGCTGCCTTGGCCCCTGCCGATTGGTGAGCGGCCGGGGAGGCGCTGCCAACGGCGGCAGCACGACAGGCAGAACGGGCCTGGGATCGGCTGCACGGAATCCCGCCGGCAAACCTGCGGCCACGACCGGGCCGGCCAATCCACGGCGGCATTGTCCGCCCTCGCAGGCACGGCCTCACGCCACGTTGTGCACCACCACGAGCTGCTTGCGGAACTCGAAGCCCATTGCCGGCCAAGTCTTTACGTAGTCCATCAGCGCGGTCTTGCCGTTCGCATAGTCTTCGCCATTGACACGGCAATCGGCGTGGATTTCGCCGTCATCATCGCGTGCGGCGTACAGGCGGATGGCGGCGAACCCGCTCGATTCGAGCACGGGCAGGAAGGCTTCGATCGACTGCGTCAGCAGGCAGCACGGGCAGAAGCCGTGCTCGCCGCTCTCTCCATCGTCTGCGCACGCATTGCCGTCGTCGGCGTGGCATGCCGTCTGTGCCTGCGGGCTTGCCATGTAGTGGGAGGCGGGACCGAATACCAAGCGGCGGTGCAATTCCGGGTGGTCTGCCTTGGCCGGGAAGTCCATCGTCATCGACATGCACCCCGAGGCCGCGGCACTGGTGCTCTCGCGAAGCGCCACCGCGTCGGTTCTCGCCCATTGCGTGAAGCCACTGCGGAAAGCATCCGCAGCGTCGGCATGGCTGGCGGCATGCTGGAACTCGAAGCAGCCCGCGGGCGCGAGCGTGCCATGCGAGACCTGGATGGTGGTAGACGACCGGCCCTTGCCGTCCGGGTACAGCTCCCAACTCAGCAGTCGCGGTAGCAGCCAGATGTCCTCTGCAGTCTGCAGCCATTCCCCGTGACGGGACACCCGCTGGCCTTCGGCAGTCAGCACTTCCTCAAGCAGGCTGGTCAGGTCGATGTGCTCCGACCAGCTTTCGTCGTCACGGCTGAAGGCAATGGAGAAGACAGAGGTCTGGCCGGGATTGCCCGGGCTGATCTGTGGCGTGTAGGTGGACTCGGATGTCATCTGGAAACCGCGGTTCGGTCGCTCTTACTCAGGGTTAGGGGTAGGGCCGATCAACGCCCCAGGCAGCAGCTTGTCAATCTGGATGAGACGCGGGATAACTGGATCGTCATGGCGACAGGTACCGATGCGATTTTACAGAATCCCTCGAGGTAGCAAGGGAGGCGCCGGCGGCGGGCCACTCCGGAATTATGGCACGTGCCAAGAATTGCTATTGGGTTTCCAGTAACCTGAAAATAATCGATGGTCCGTCTCGCGCTTCCGGGAGATCGGCGATCAATGTCAGGTCTGTCTTCCTGTCTCCCGACCATAGCTGGCACGAGACTCGCCATGCTTGTGGAAATGGTTCCGTTTCGTAGATATCCAATGGCACTCTGCCGGTGCTGTCTGCCTCGAAGGCTATGCTGTAGGGTGGAGGGCATAAATTCTCGATGGATTCGCCGGAGCTTTCCAGCTCATCAATGATTTCACCGTGGATAGGCTGGGTTATTCCAAATTCCGTCAATTTTTCCGATGAGTTGGATGCAATATTTTTTAAAATCTCGGCTATGAGCCTGTAAACATCGGCTCTGTTGTACGGTTGCATTGTTATTTCAATTTTTTCGTTGATAACGAGAGATTTATGAATTGGAGTTCGATCGCTATAGGTTTTTTATTGGCATGATTTAGGA
>NZ_JARJLM010000644.1 GCF_029335485.1 Cupriavidus basilensis | reverse complement strand
AGCCCTTCGCCGGTCGTGTCATCCGCTTCGACGCCGCCGCGTTCACGCTCGCATTGAAGGTGACAGGGCAGGGCCTGACGGAACTGGCGCAGCCGGACGAAAGCCCGGACGTGACGCTGACCGTGCCCTTGCAGCAATGGCCATTGGTGGCGTCGGACGTCGCCGGCGGCGGGCAGGCGGCTGCGATGAAGCACGTGCGCATCGAAGGCGACGCCGAGCTGGCCAATACCGTATCCACGCTGGCCCGCGGCCTGCGCTGGGATGCCGCCGAGGACCTGTCGCGCGCGCTGCGCGGCATCCTGGGCGGTCCGCTCAGCGACAGCGTGGCGCAGCGGGTGGTGGAGGGCGTCCAGCAGGTGCACGCGCAGGCCACGCGGGTGGGGCGCACGCTGGTCGATAATGTGACCGAATACCTGCTCGACGAGCAGCCAACCCTGGTGCGCCATGCCGCGTTGGACGAGTTCAACGCCGGCGTGAGCGCGCTGCGCGACGATCTCGCGCGGCTGGAGAAGCGGCTGGAGAAACTCGAACAGCGCAGCCGGCCGGACCGTGGCGCTGCCGGCGCTCCCGGCTCGCTGCCTTCCGCGCATCGCTGAGCGCGGCTGACCGTTCGCCAGCCGCTGCTGGCCAATCCGCACTGCCCCGAATCCTGAAACTGAAGAACCTGCATGACCCGCTTCCTGCGCCTTTGCAAGATCGTTTTCGTCATCCTCTACTACGGCCTCGACGAACTCGTACTGTCCGGTTTCAAGAGCCGCCGCATCCGTTTCCTGGTGCGCGTCATCACCATCGGCCGCAAGCTCGACATGCCCCGCGGCGAACGGCTGCGGCTGGCGCTGACGCGGCTGGGGCCGATCTTCGTCAAGTTTGGCCAGGTGCTTTCCACCCGGCGCGATCTGATGCCCGAGGACATCGCCGACGAACTGGCCAAGCTGCAGGACCAGGTGCCGCCATTCGATCCGGTGGTGGCGGTCAAGATCATCGAGCGCTCGCTGGGCCGGCCGCTGGCCACCCTGTTCGACAGCTTCGACCACAAGCCGGTGGCCAGCGCCTCGATCGCCCAGGTGCATTTCGCCACGCTCAAGGGCGGCCCAAGCCATGGCCGCGAAGTAGCGGTGAAAGTCCTGCGCCCGGGCATGCTCCCGGTCATCGACAGCGACCTGGCCCTGATGCGCGACCTGGCTGCCTGGCTGGAGCGTTTCTGGGCCGACGGCAAGCGCCTGAAGCCGCGCGAGGTGGTGGCCGAATTCGATAAATACCTGCACGACGAACTCGACCTGATGATCGAGGCGGCCAACGCCAGCCAGCTGCGCCGCAATTTCGCCGAAACCAAGCTGCTGCTGGTGCCCGAGGTGTTCTGGGACTTCTGCAGCAGCGAGGTCTTCGTGATGGAGCGCATGCATGGCATCCCCATCTCGCGGACCGAATCGCTGCGGGCGGCCGGCGTCGACATGCATTCGCTGGCGGAGGAGGGCGTGGAGATCTTCTTCACCCAGGTGTTCCGCGACGGCTTCTTCCATGCTGACATGCACCCGGGCAATATCCTGGTGTCGGTGGCCCCGCAGAGCTTTGGCCGCTATATCGCGCTGGACTTCGGCATCGTCGGCGCGCTGTCCGAGTTCGACAAGAATTACCTGGCGCAGAACTTCATTGCTTTCTTCCGCCGCGACTACCATCGTGTGGCCTTGCTGCACGTGGAGTCGGGCTGGGTGCCGCCCGACACCCGGGTCGAGGAGCTGGAGAGCGCGGTGCGCGCCTGCTGCGAGCCTTATTTCGACAAGCCGCTCAAGGAAATCTCGCTGGGCATGGTGCTGATGCGCCTGTTCCAGACCTCGCGCCGCTTCAATGTCGAGATCCAGCCGCAACTGGTGCTGTTGCAGAAGACCTTGTTGAATATCGAAGGACTGGGCCGGCAACTCGACCCCGACCTGGACCTGTGGAAGACCGCCAAGCCCTTCCTGGAAAAATGGATGCACGAGCAGGTGGGCTGGAAGGGCGCCTGGGAGCGCATCCAGGTGGAGGCGCCGCAATGGGCCAAGATGCTGCCCGACTTCCCGCGCCTGGCGCACCAGTTCCTGGAGCGCCGCGCGCTGGTCGACAATGGCCAGCAGGAAAAGCTGCTGACCGCGCTGCTCGCCGAGCAGCGCCGCACCAACCGCCTGGTTGGCACGGCCTTGCTGCTGATCGGCGGGTTTGCCGCGGGGGTGGTGCTGACGGAATTGCTGGCCTGGGCTGGCTATTGGTAATGGTAGCCATTCCTCCCTGCCGGCGCCCGCGCGCTCCGGGCGAGACGGCGGCGCCAGCCGCCAGGCAGACAATGCGGCCGGCGGGACGCCTCAGGCCGACCGCCCCACGACAAGGAGACCTGGCATGAGCCAATCCGACAAGCCGGCCGCCACACCGGCCTTCGCCAGCCGCAATGCAGCTGATCCCGCCTTCTGGGACGAGCGCTTCGAGAAGGGATTCATGCCCTGGGACCTGGGCGGCGTGCCGGCCGAGTTCGAGGCGTTTGCCGGCGCCATGGCGCCATGCCCGACGCTGGTGCCCGGCTGCGGCAACGGCTGGGAAGCCGGCTGGCTCCATGCGCGCGGCTGGCCAGTGACCGCCATCGATTTCTCGCCGCAGGCGGTGGCGAGCGCGCGGCAGGCGCTCGGGCCGGCCGGGGTGGTGGTACGCGAGGCGGATTTCTTCGCCTTCGAACCCGAGCCGGCTTGCCAGCTTATCTACGAACGCGCCTTCCTGTGCGCCTTGCCGCCGGCCATGCGGGCCGCCTATGCCGGGCGCGTGGCGCAGCTGCTGCCGCCGGGCGGCCTGCTGGCAGGCTATTTCTTCCTGGACGAGACGCGTGGCGGGCCACCCTTCGCCATTCCGGAGCCGGAACTGCGCGCGTTGCTTGACCCGGCCTTCGAGCTGGTGGAGGCGCGGGCCGCCACCAGCTCGCTGCCGGTGTTCGCCGGCCGCGAGCAGTGGCAGGTCTGGCGCCGCCGTTCCTGAGTGCCGGCTTTCCTCGGCCGCGCACCGTATGACCACGGGTACGCCGCCTTCGGATGTCCCATGACGGGGTGCCGGAAAGCCGGGCGGAACAGGGCCGAGATACGCTTTCGTCACCTGTGGCGCTTGCGCTGCACCGGTCTGGCAATTTCCGCGCGGCCCGGGTTTTTCTTCGCCCCGCGGCGGCCTGCGTCGCTATAATCCGCGTTTTGATTCGGCTACGACCGCAGGCTAGCTCAGCCACCCATGCGGCCCCGACCGATGAGTTGGACTCCGGGCAGGGAAAGGTATCCCGCCCACCCGGCAACCGGTTTCTCGCCGCAAGGGCACTTTGGGATAGGGCAGCAGCATGCTGATCTGGTTCGTCGTCATCTACTGGATAATCTCCGTCGGCATCGGCCTGTGGGCCGCGCTACGGGTGCGCAACGCCACCGACTTCGCGGTGGCAGGCCGCAGCCTGCCGTTCTATATCGTCACCGCCACCGTGTTCGCGACCTGGTTCGGCTCGGAGACGGTGCTGGGCATCCCCGCGGTTTTCCTCAAGGAAGGCTTGTCCGGCGTGGTGTCCGATCCCTTCGGTTCCTCGCTCTGCCTGATCCTGGTCGGCCTGTTCTTTGCGCGTCCGCTGTACCGGATGAACCTGCTGACCATCGGCGATTACTACCATAACCGCTACGGGCGGCTGGCCGAGGTGCTGACCACGCTGTGCATCGTGATGTCCTACCTGGGCTGGGTCGCCGCCCAGATCAAGGCGCTCGGGCTGGTGTTCTTCACCGTCTCGGACGGTGCGCTGTCGCAGGAGGCCGGCATGATGATCGGCGCCGCCAGCGTGCTGGTCTACACCCTGTTCGGCGGCATGTGGTCGGTGGCGGTGACCGATTTCATCCAGATGATCATCATCGTGATCGGCATGCTGTACATCGGCTACGAAGTCAGCGGGCAGGCCGGCGGCGTGACGGCGGTGGTGTCGCACGCGGCGGCGGCGGGCAAGTTCGAGTTCCTGCCCTCGCTGGACCTGGTGCAGATCATCGGCTTCGCGGCGGCGCTGTTCACCATGATGCTGGGCTCGATCCCGCAGCAGGACGTATTCCAGCGCGTCACCTCGTCGCGTACCGAGAAGATCGCCGGGCGCGCCTCGGTGCTGGGCGGCGTGCTGTATTTCTTCTTCGCCTTCATCCCGATGTTCCTGGCCTATTCGGCCACCATGATCGATCCGGAGATGGTGCAGAAGTACATCAACACCGATTCGCAACTGATCCTGCCCAAGCTGATCCTGGCGCACGCGCCCATGTTCGCCCAGGTGATGTTCTTCGGCGCGCTGCTCTCGGCCATCAAGAGTTGCGCCTCGGCGACGCTGCTGGCGCCCTCGGTCACTTTCGCCGAGAACATCCTGCGCCCGTATTTCCGCCATCTCGACGACCGCCGTTTCCTGCGCGTGATGCAGGCCGTGGTGCTGGTCTTCGCCACCCTGGTGACGTTGTTTGCGCTGAACTCGCATCTTTCCATCTTCCGTATGGTGGAAAATGCTTATAAGGTCACCTTGGTTTCGTCCTTCGTGCCGCTGGCCTTCGGCATGTTCTGGAAGCCGGCTACTCGCCAGGGCGGCCTGGCCGCCATCCTGCTCGGTCTGGTTTCCTGGCTGGGGTGCGAGGTCGCCTTTGCCGACGCGGCCGTGCCGCCGCAGATGGTGGGGCTGGTGTTCTCCATCGGCGGCATGGTGTTCGGCTCGCTGCTGCCGCAGTGGATCGGCGACCACCCGCGGGTCAAGGAAGCGCATCTGGCCTGAGCGCCAGGGGCGCCGCAGGCAGCGCGCGTGCTGTCGGGGGCACTCCGGCCCCTTTTTTCCTCCGGCCCGGCGCGCTCAGAACGGTTTATAATTCAAGGCTTTGCACCGCCAGGTGGCGCTCGGGAACGGCAACTTCCCGGTCGGCGCGGCCGCGCGGTCCCACCTGTTTCCCGTTCCAGAATCCTCGCGGAGTGCCACTATGCCGATCTATGCCTACCGTTGCGACGCCTGCGGCCACGGGCGCGATGTGCTGCAGAAAATGAGCGATGCCCCGCTCACCGACTGCCCATCCTGCGGCGCGGCGGGTACGTTCAAGAAACAACTGACCGCCGCGGGCTTCCAGCTCAAGGGGTCGGGCTGGTATGTCACCGACTTCCGCGGCGGTAGCGGCACCGCGGCCGCGGCCGCCACCGGCGCTGCCCCGGCAGCCGCCGGCGCTGCGTCCGACAGCGGCGCCGCAGCGGCCACGACGTCCTCCGGCGATTCGTCCGCTTCCACCAGCACGGCCTCCACGAGCGCCGCCGGCGGTTGCGGCAGCGCCTGCGCTTGCCATTGAAGGCAGAACGCATCGTGGCAGCGAAGAAATCATCCGCCCTCAAGACCTGGTTCCTGACCGGGCTGCTGGTGCTGGTGCCGCTGGGCATCACGCTCTGGGTGCTGAACCTCATCATCGGCACCATGGACCAAAGCCTGGCGCTGTTGCCGGAAGCCTGGCAGCCTGTCCAGCTGTTCAAGGTACGCATCCCGGGCCTGGGGGCGATCCTGACGCTGCTGTTTATCCTGCTGGTAGGGTTGCTCGCCCATAACTTCATCGGCCAGCGCCTGGTGCGCTGGTGGGAAGCGCTGCTGCGCCATATCCCGGTGGTGGGGCCGATCTATACCAGCGTCAAGCAGGTGTCCGACACGCTGCTGTCCTCATCGGGCAATGCCTTTCGCAAGGCCCTGCTGGTGCAATATCCGCGCGAAGGCTCGTGGACCATTGCCTTCCTGACCGGCAGGCCCGGCGGCGATGTGCAGAATCACCTGCAGGGCGAGTACGTCAGCGTCTACGTGCCGACCACGCCCAATCCGACCTCGGGTTTCTTCCTGATGATGCCCAAGGCCGATACCATCGAACTCGACATGACCGTCGACGCCGCGCTGAAGTACATCGTCTCGATGGGCGTGGTGGCGCCGACCGAGCTGCCGCGCAAGAGCGGCGCGGTGCGCGCCGGCGAGGCGCAAGCCGAAGCCCTCGCCGAGTCCGCCGACTCATCGCATTCAAATTGATCGCCGGCCGCACCAGCGGCCGCGTTATTCCGGAAATTCTCTTATGTCCTCCATGCGTACTCACTATTGCGGTCTCGTGACCGAACAACTGTCGGGCCAGGAAGTGGCCCTGACCGGCTGGGTGCAGCGTCGCCGCGATCACGGCGGTGTGATCTTTATCGACCTGCGTGACCGCGAAGGCCTGGTACAGGTGGTGTGCGATCCCGATCGCCCCGAGATGTTCAAGGCCGCCGAAGAGATCCGCAACGAGTTCTGCGTCCGCATCACCGGCAAGGTCCGCCCCCGTCCGTCCGGCACCGAGAATGCCAACCTGACCTCCGGCAAGATCGAGGTGCTGTGCCATGAGCTGACCGTGCTCAACCCGTCGGTCACGCCCCCGTTCCAGCTCGACGACGACAACCTGTCCGAGACCACCCGCCTGACCCATCGCGTGCTGGACCTGCGCCGCCCGCAGATGCAGTACAACCTGCGCCTGCGCTACAAGGTGGCGATGGAAGTGCGCAAGTACCTGGACGCGCAAGGCTTCATCGACATCGAAACGCCGATGCTGGGCAAGAGCACGCCCGAAGGCGCGCGCGATTACCTGGTGCCCTCGCGTACCAACCCAGGCCACTTCTTCGCGCTGCCGCAGTCGCCGCAGATCTTCAAGCAGATGCTGATGGTGTCGGGCTTCGACCGCTATTACCAGATCACCAAGTGCTTCCGCGACGAGGACCTGCGTGCCGACCGCCAGCCCGAGTTCACGCAGATCGACTGCGAGACCTCGTTCCTGAGCGAGCAGGAGATCCGCGACCTGTTCGAGGACATGATGCGCACGGTGTTCAAGAACGCCATCGACGTCGACCTCGACGCCAGCTTCCCGGTGATGGAATTCCGCGAGGCCATGGCCCGCTTCGGTTCGGACAAGCCTGACCTGCGCGTCAAGCTCGAATTCACGGAACTGACCGACGCCATGAAGGACGTCGACTTCAAGGTGTTCTCCGGCCCCGCCAACAGCGAGAACGGCCGCGTGGTCGGCCTGTGCGTGCCGGGCGGCGCCGCCATCTCGCGCAGCGAGATCGATGCCTACACCCAGTTCGTCGCCATCTACGGCGCCAAGGGCCTGGCCTGGATCAAGGTCAACGAAGTGGCCAAGGGCCGCGACGGCCTGCAATCGCCGATCGTCAAGAATCTGCATGACGCGGCCATTGCCGAGATCCTGAAGCGTACCGGCGCCAAGGACGGCGACATCATCTTCTTTGGCGCGGACAAGGCCAAGGTCGTCAACGATGCCATCGGCGGCCTGCGCCTGAAGATCGGCCACTCCGAGTTCGGCAAGACCCACGGCCTGTTCGAGGACGTGTGGAAGCCGCTGTGGGTGATCGACTTCCCGATGTTCGAGTACGACGAGGACGATGCCCGCTGGGTCGCCATGCACCACCCGTTCACCAGCCCCAAGGACGAGCACCTGCAATACCTGGAAACCGATCCGGGCAAGTGCATCGCCAAGGCCTACGACATGGTCCTGAACGGCTGGGAAATGGGCGGTGGCTCGGTGCGGATCTTCCGTGAGGACGTGCAGAGCAAGGTGTTCCGCGCCCTGAATATCGGCGAGGAAGAAGCGCGTGCCAAGTTCGGCTACCTGCTGGACGCACTGCAATACGGCGCGCCCCCGCACGGCGGCCTGGCCTTCGGCCTGGACCGCATCGTCACCATGATGGCCGGCGCCGATTCGATCCGCGACGTGATCGCCTTCCCCAAGACCCAGCGCGCGCAAGACCTGCTCACGCAAGCGCCGAGCTCGGTCGACGAGAAGCAGCTGCGCGAGCTGCACATCCGCCTGCGCGCGGCGGAGCCGAAGATCGCCTGAACCTGAGCCAGCTTGTCGGGGAAGGGCCGCGCGAGAGCGCGGCCCTTTTTTTATTGGGTGCGCCCGGCAGGGCGCATGCACAGTAGCACTGCGCCATGAATTGCGCGAGCCGCGGCTGTACGTTGACGATCTCACTGGTGGTGGACTAATATGGACTTAGTCCACTAGGAGCAGCCATGCAGACTGTCAACATTCACGAGGCAAAGACAAACTTCTCCCGGCTGGTCGATGCCGCCGCCGCAGGGGAGGAGATTGTCATCGCCAAGGCTGGAAAGCCTGCCGCGCGGCTGGTTCCGATGGAGCGCGTCAAGCCGGTGCGCCGTTTCGGCATGCTGAAGGGAAAGGTGCACATCGCGGAAGACTTCGACGCTCCGCTGCCCGATGACTTGATCGCCGCGTTCGAGGGGCGTTGATGCGCCTGCTTCTGGACACGCATATCTACCTGTGGGTCGTGACCGACGACCGCAGGCTATCCAAGGCGGCGCGCAAGCTGATTGCCGACGCCGACGACGTATTCGTGAGTAGCGCCAGTATCTGGGAGGCGTCGATCAAAGCCGGCTTGGGCAAGCTGGACGCCGACGTGAATCAACTGGTTTCCGCGATCGAGACAAGCGGCTTTTCGGAACTTCCGGTGCGGGCCGTTCACGGTGCGGCAGTGCGCGATCTTCCTGATATTCACCGCGATCCCTTTGACCGGCTGCTGATTGCCCAAGCCATATGCGAGCCTTTGCGGCTGGTGACTGCCGACGGACACCTCGCCGGGTACACCGATCTCGTTGTTACCGTCTAGAAAAGCAGGAACCCGGTGAACCGGGTTCCTGCTTTCCAAAGGCTGGCCAAGGTTTGCTTCCTTCAGGCCAGCCTCAAACTCCCGCCGCGGTCGCGGGCAAGCCCACCTCCCGCACCCGTCCCACCCACACCACGCACACCAGCGATAGCGCCGCGAATCCCGCATAGAACATCGCCATCGGCCACCACTGCGGGAAGAAGCTGTCCGCCAGCAGCGTTGCCAGCAGCGGCGTCAGGCCGCCGGCGAAGGCGCCGCAGACCTGATATGACAGCGAGATGGCGGTGTAGCGGATGCGCGCGGCGAACATGCCGGTGACAAAGCCGGCGATGACGGCGTAGTACCCCGATTCGCACAGGGTGGCTATGGCGATGCCCAGGAACACCGTGTTCGGCTGCCCCATGCGCACCAGGGGCAGCATGACGAAGGGAACGACGATGGCGCATGCGGCAACGATGGCGAGCACGCGCCGGGTGCCGAACCGATCGGCCAGGTGCGCCGCGCCCAGTTGCACGAAGAACTGCAGCACCGCCACCCAGAACAGGCAGTCGAGGATCATCGCCCGGTCCAGCGCCAGGTACTGCGTGGCGTACGAGATCATGAAGATGTTGCTGAAGTACACGCCGGCGATGCCGTACACGTTGGCGCCGATCGCCAGCACGATCAACGGCCACGCGCGCAGCGCTTCGGCCAGCGGCTGGCGGGCCACGTCGCCGGTGGCCTGCATGGCTTCAAACTCCGGCGATTCGTTGACCGACAGCCGGATCACGAAGCCGACTGCCAGCAGCACCGCGCTGGCCAGGAAGGGCAGGCGCCAGCCCCATTGCATGAGGGCGTCGTGATCGAGCCGGCTGACGGCGCTGAAGGCCAGCATCGACAGGATCAGCCCGCCCGCGCTGCCCAGTTGCGCGAACGAAGCGAAGAACGTGCGCCGGCCCGCTGGCGCGTGCTCGCCTGCCAGCAACACCGCGCCGCCCCACTCGCCGCCGACCGCGATGCCCTGCAGCACGCGCAGCGCCACCAGCGCCACGGGCGCGATCCATCCCACCTGCGCATACGTCGGCAGGCAGCCGATCAGCACCGTGGCGACGGCCATCAAGGACAGCGTCCCCATCAGCGCGCGTTTGCGCCCGAGGCGATCGCCGATGCGGCCAAACAGCACGCCGCCGATGGGCCGCGCCAGAAAGCCGATGGCAAACGATCCGAACGAGGCCAGCAGGCTCAGCAGGCGGTTTTCGCCGGGGAAGAACAGCGGCCCGAAGACCAGCGCCGCGGCGGTGGCGTAGCTGTAGAAGTCATACCACTCGATGGTGGTGCCGACAAACGACGCCAGGGCGGCGCGGCGTGGCTGGGCAGCAGGCTGCCTGGTCTGCATGATGGATCTCCTGTTTATTGTTTTGGCGAAGGACTCAGGCGTCGCGGTACTCGACGCCGGGCAGCACGCACAGCAGTTCGAATGCCAGGTTGGCGCCGAGCAGCGCCGTGGTGCCGAACGGGTCGTACGGCGGCGATACCTCGACCAGGTCGGCGCCGACGATATCCAGTCCGCGCGCGCCACGTACGATCTCCAGCGCCTGCGGCACGGTGAGCCCGCCTATCTCCGGCGTGCCGGTGCCAGGCGCGTAGGCCGGGTCGATGCCGTCGATGTCGAAACTGATATAGACCGGGCCGCCCCGCAGGCGCGCGCTGACTTCTTCCATCAGCGGGGCCAGCGACCGGTGCCAGCATTCCTCGGCCGTGATCACGCGAAAACCCTGCTGGCGGCACCAGTCGAAATCCTCGGCGGCGTAGCCGGTGCCGCGCAGGCCGATCTGCACCACCCGGCCGCAGTCGAGCAGTCCTTCCTCCACCGCACGGCGGAACGGGGTTCCGTGCGCGATCTTCTCGCCGAACATGGTGTCGTTCACGTCGGCATGCGCATCGACGTGGATCAGCCCGACACGGCCGTACCTGGCGTGCAGCGCGCGCAGGATCGGCAGCGTGACGGTGTGGTCGCCGCCCAGCCCGATCGGGCGGCAGCCCGTGGCGACGATGTCGCGGTAGGCCGCCTCGATGCGTGCGATGGAGTCGTGCAGGTTGTACGGATTGGTCGCCACGTCGCCGACATCGGCCACGCGCAGGGAATCGAACGGGGCGGCGCGCGTGGCCATGTTGTAGGGCCGCAGCAGCACGGATTCGGCCCGGATCTGGCGGGGGCCCAGGCGCGCGCCGTTGCGGTTGGACGTGCCCAGGTCGAATGGCACGCCGACGAAGCAGGCATCCAGCCCGGCGGTGCTCCCCGCGGCGGGCAGCCGCATCATGGTGGCGATGCCGCCAAAGCGCGGCATGGCGTTGCCGGACATCGGCTGGAAGGGCTCGGCCTCCCCTTGCGGGTGGACCAGCTTGTTTGTATTCATGGCGATCGATTGGTCATGCCGCTGGCATTGCAGCATGCGTTGTTGGAGACCATGGCATTCTTTCCGATAGTTCCAGCGCGTAGAATGCGAACTTTCTTAACCAAACATTGATTCGGCTCAATGTATCGACCATGCTGGGACAGCCCTCCGATCTCGACCTGCGCCTGATCCGCGTCTTCCTGGCGGTGGTGGACGCCAACGGCATCACGCCCGCGCAGGCGACGCTCAACGTCAGCCAGTCCACCATCAGCACGCAGCTTGCGACGCTGGAAACGCGCCTGGGCTACCGCCTGTGCGAGCGTGGCCGCAGCGGTTTCCGGCTGACCGCGCGCGGGCAGCAGTTCGTCGAGTCCGGGCGCAAGCTGCTGGCGGCGCTCGATGTCTTCGGCGCGCAAGCGCGCAAGCTGGGCCGCACCCTGGTGGGCACGCTCAGCCTGGGCTTGATCGGGCATACGCCGGTGAGCGCCAACGCGCGCATCAGCCAGGCGATCGAGCGCTTCCGCCAGCGCGACGAGTCCGTGCATTTCGCGGTGTCGGTACGTTCGCCGGGGGAATTGGAAGGGCTGCTGCTGGACGGCAAGATCCACATGGGCATCGGCTACTTCTGGCACCGCGTGCCCGCGCTCGAGTACACGACCATCTTTCACGAAACGCAGCTGGCCTATGCCGGGCGAGGCCATCCGCTCTTTGCCGGGGCCGGGCGCGTAGACCCCGCCGCCGCGCTCGCCCATGCCTGGGCCTGGCGCAGCTATCCGCTGCCGGCCGCCGCGGGTTCGCCGGCCGACCGGCTGGTGACGGCGGTGGCTGACAACATGGAGGCGGTGGCAATGCTGGTGCTGTCCGGCCGCCATCTGGGCTACCTGCCGGAGCATTTCGCGGCGCCCTACGTGCAGCAGGGCCAGCTGGCTCCGCTTGCGCCCGCGTCGATGCGCTATGACGTTCCGTTCGACATGGTGGTGCGCCGCAGGCCGCACCGCAACGATCTGGTGGACGCGTTCATCGCCGACATGAAGGCGGCGCACGCCTGAACACAAGCCGCCCAGGCCCGGCGCTTTTGCTCTCGCGCGCCGCGTGCCACAGCCGGCACCCGCCGCCTCGTTTCCAATTGTTACGCCGAGGAACGAAGCGGTGCCGGCCAAGGTCTTCTCCCTTTATAGCAGCGCCAAGCCGCAAGCCCATTTCGAAGGCACGCCGGCCGCGCGGGAGGAATCTGCCGTGTCCCTGGATGTAGAACTGATCCGCCAGTTTTTGCTGGCCCATGCCGAAACCATCCTCACCTGGCTGGCGGCCGGGCTGGTCATGATGTTGCTGGCGCGTTTCGAGCTGAGGCGCGCCGTGCGGCGTTCCGCGGTGGCCATGTCGGAATCGGTGGCGACCACCGTGGCGGCCTGCGTGCCGGATATCGCCCATGCCGCGCAGGGCGGCGGCGCGTCCGCACCAATGCCCGAGCCAGTGGAGATGCAGCGTGCCGAAGCGCTGCGCCGGGTTGCGCTGGATACGGTGGGAACCGTGATGGCGCGCGGACGCTGGCTGGAAGACCTCGGCAACCTGCGCGTGGCCGACGATGCGCTGCTGCCGGGCAGCCGCGCCGGCAGCGCGGATCCCTTGCTGGTGGTGGCGCCCCAGCCGGTGGTGCAGGCTTATCTCTCGGCCCAGCGCAGCTTCGAAGAGCACGCCGCGCGCCTGCGCGACGAACGCCGCGAGGCGCTGCGCCTGCAGGACGGTTTGCAGGCCCTGGTGGCGGAAGCCGCGCATATCGAACAGGAAACCGGCAGCATCGTCATGCGCTTCGAGCAGGTCAATGCGCAGGCGGCCCAGGGCGTGGAGGGCGGCGACTACCAGCGCTTCCTGATCCAGAAATACAACGCACTCGGCCTGCGCGAGAAGGAAATCGCGCAGGAGCGCGCGCAGCTGCAGGCCCAGGCCCGGCAATGCGCCGATCGCCTTGCCGAGCACGCGCATGCGGCGGCGCGCGAATACACCCGGGCGCTCACGCCGCTGATGCAGCAACTCCGCGCCGCGTGGGGACATGGCGATTCGCCCGGCGTGTTCGAGACGTGGCTGCGCGAAGCGCCGGCGCGCTCCAGCGTGCACGCAGCATAAGTGTCAGGCACGGCCGGCGGGACCGCGCTGCATCGCGCTTTCCCGTGGCGGCAGGGCGCATCTGCGGTAAGCTTGAGGACGTTGTCCGCCCTCTTCCCATGTCCTACAAAATCCCCGAATCCGTCCTGGTGGTGATACACACGCCGGACCTGCAAGTGCTGTTGCTGGAACGCGCCGACCGCCCCGGTTTCTGGCAGTCCGTGACAGGCAGCCTGGACACGCCCGACGAGCCGGTCGCCCTGACGGCCGCGCGCGAAGTCGCCGAGGAAACCGGCATCGTCGCCGCCGACCACCAACTGGCCGACTGGCAGCACGCCATCGATTACGAAATCTATCCGCAGTGGCGCCACCGTTATGCGCCCGGCGTGACGCGCAACACCGAACACTGGTTTGGCCTGCGGGTGGCGCAGCCGGTACCCGTGACGCTGGCGCCGCGCGAGCACCTGCAGTGGCAGTGGCTGCCGTGGCGGGAGGCCGCCGCGCGCTGCTTCTCCAGCAGCAATGCCGAGGCGGTGCTGCAACTGGGCTGGCGCGTGCAGGGGCTGCACACTGCCTGTGGAGCGGGCTCATGAGACTGCGCGTCGTCACCTACAACATTCACAAGGGCGTCACCGGCATCCAGCGCAAGTCGCGTATCCACACGGTGCGCGATGGCCTCCAGGTGGTCGACGCCGATATCGTGTTCCTGCAGGAAGTGCAGGACCGCAACGACCGCCTGGTGGCGGCCGCGTTGTTCGACCCGGACTATACCCAGCTCAACTATCTGGCCACCGACGCCTATCCGCATTCGGTCTACGGGCGCAACGCGGTGTACGACCACGGCCACCACGGCAATGCCATCCTGTCCCGCCATCCCATCCTGATGTCGGAAAACCTCGACATCTCCGACCATCGCTTCGAACAGCGCGGTTTGCTGCATGCGGTGGCCGATATGAACGGGGTCGAGGCTCACCTGATCTGCGTGCATTTCGGCCTGTTCGCGCGCAGCCGCGCGCGCCAGGCCGAGGCGCTGGTCAAGCGCGTGCGCGACGTGGTGCCGGCCGACGCGCCGCTGGTGATCGCCGGCGACTTCAACGACTGGAATCACCGGCTCGACGCGCTGATCTGCACCACGCTGGGTGCGACCGAGGTTTCCCACGCGGGCGGCGCGCGTCTGCATACTTTCCCCAGCCACATGCCGTGGTGGCAGCTCGACCGCATCTACGTGCGCGGTTTCGAGATCGAACGGGCCAGCGCGCTGACCGGCCGCGACTGGGCGCAGCGCTCGGACCACGTGCCGCTGATGGCGGAACTGGCACGGATCACCGTGCCGGAACGGCCGGTTGCCCATCCGGCAGGCATCTCGTCCTGAAACGCCGTGCGGATCCGGGGGCGCTCCGGGTCCGCATCGCGCCTCCGTCAGGTCCCCATCCTCTCCAGCATGATGTCCACAAAGCGCGCCTGCTTGGGCAGCGGCCGCGGGTCGCGCGCATAAAGCAGGTGCACGGGCCGCGGCGGCGGCGTGGCGTCTTCCAGCACCGGCACCAGCAGCCCTGCGGCAAGGTCCGCCGCTAGCAGCACCTCCGGCTGCATCACGATGCCGCAGCCGGCCAGTGCCGCGCGCCGCAGCGCCTGGCCGTTGTTGGCCGCGAGCGGCGCCGGGCCATCCCCGGACGCCGGCCAGCCCATGCCTTGCGGCCACAGCAGGTGGTTCAGGCAACGGTGTCCGGCCAGGTCCGCCAGCGTGCGCGGATGGCCCGCTCGCGCGAGGTAGGCGGGCGCGGCGCAGATGGCCATGCGATAGGGCCGCAAGGGGCGCGCCACCAGGTGGTCGGAGCTGGCCAGTGCGCCGATGCGCACCGCGGCGTCGAAGCCGTCGGCGATCAGGTCCGTGAAGGCATCGTCCAGCACCAGTTCCACCGTAACTTCCGGGTAACGCAGCAGGTAGACCGATACCGCCTCGGCCACCGCGGTCTCACCGAGCGTCACCGGCGCGGTGATGCGCAGGCGGCCGCGTGGCTGGCTGTGCAGGCGTTCGGCAACGGTCTCCGCATTGCGGACGCGCTCCAGTATCTGCCGGCATTCGTCCAGGAAGAGGCGGCCGGCCTCGGTCAGGCTCTGGCGGCGCGTACTGCGCTGCAACAGGCGCACCCCGAGGTGGCGCTCCAGCTGGCCGACATGCTTGCCCACCATCACCGCCGACAGGCCCAGCGCATCGGCGCAGGCACTGAAGCTGCCGGCCTCGGCGGCGGCGGCGAACACTTCCATGCTGCGCAGCTTGTCCATGGATTGCTAATTAAAAGTTAGTGATCTGCGAAATCCTAACCCATTTATTCACCAGCAACCGCATTCCAGAATGCCATCCTGATAGCGAAGGGAAGGAATCCCGCGCTCGCAAACAACCGGACTCACGGGGAATATCATGAAAATTGTTGTGATCGGGGCCAGTGGCACGCTCGGCCAGGCGGTGGTGCAGAACCTGTCGGCTCGCCACGAGGTGGTGCGTGTCAGCAAGTCGCGCGGCGATCATCGGGTCGACCTGACCCAGCCGGACTCGGTTCAGGCCTTGTTCGAAGCGACCGGCCGCGTGGATGCGATCGTTGCCACCACGGGGAGCCTGTTCTTTGGCCCGCTGGCGCAGATGCGCGCCGAGGATTTCGCGATCGGGCTGCAGGACAAGCTGCTCGGGCAGGTGAGGCTGGCGCTGGTCGGTCAGCACTACCTCAACGACGGCGGCTCGATCACCCTCACCAGCGGCATTGTCGGCAGCGAGCCGATCCGCCAGGGCGCCAATGCCGGCAGCGTCAACGCCGCGCTGGAAGGGTTCGTTCGCTGCGCGGCCCCGGAACTGGAGCGCGGCCTGCGCATCAACGTGGTCAGCCCGACCGTGGTGCAGGAGTCATGGGGCGCCTACGGCGAGTTCTTCCCCGGCTTCGAGGCAGTCCCCGCGGCGCGCGTGGCGCTGGCTTTCCAGCGCAGCGTAGAAGGGCCGCAGAGCGGCCATGTCTATCGGGTCTGGTAAGGCGGGGGCAACTGGCACGCGCCATCGCGGACAAGGGCGTAGATGGCGTCGAGGTCGGCCAGGTCCAGCACCGGCAGGGCGGTGAGTGCGGCCACCGCCTGGGGCTGGTCGCTGGCCACGGCTACGATGCTCCGTACCTCCGGCCATAGCGGCGGCAGGCCCAGCGACGGCCGGAACACTTCCAGCTTGGGGAAATCGCTGCGCTTGTAGCCTTCCACCAGCACCAGGTCCGTGTCGGCGGGCAGCACGGCGAGTGCGTCGGCCAGTTCGGGGGAGGGTTCGGACTCGGGATAGCGGCGCATCAGCGTCAGGTGGCGCGCGCCCACCAGCACGACATTGGCGCAGCCGGCCTGGCGCATGCGCCAGGAATCCTTGCCGGGGGTGTCGGGATCGAAACCATGATGGGTGTGCTTGATGCCGGCCACGCGCACGCCGGCGGCGACGAAGCGGGGGATCAACTGGTCCAGCAGGGTGGTCTTGCCGCTGCCGGACGACCCGGAGATGCCGAAAACCTTCACGATGTGGGGGCGGTGACGGGATAAAGCGCCGACGATAGCAGAGATCCGCCGCAAAGGCCTGCAATCGTGAGCCGGGCTGGCACGCCGCCTGCGTGACCCGCAGCACGCACAGCGCACCGGCGTGCCTGATAATGTGGCCCATGTTCCCGATTCCACTCCCGCGCCAGCCGCTGGCGCTGCCTTCCGGGCTCGCCGCCGCGCGCGACGACGCCGAAGCGTCGGCCGCGCCGCGCCAGCCGCGGCACGCTGGCCCACTGCGCTCCGAATGGCGCCGCGGCAAGCCGGTGGGCGGCAACCAGGTCCGTCTGCTGCGCGGCGGGGAGGCGTTCTTTCCGGCCTTGATTGCGGCCATCGACCGGGCCGCCTTCTCCGTTTCGCTGGAAACGTATATCTATGCCGGCGACGACGTCGGCATGGCCGTGACGGA
>NZ_JARJLM010000643.1 GCF_029335485.1 Cupriavidus basilensis | reverse complement strand
CAGGCCGGCGGCGGCGAGCGCCGGGGCTGCCGCGCGGCGCACGACGCGCCTCAGGGCGCGGGTCAGCCGGGGCAGCGAAGTCTTGCTCATGATGCCTGTCCTGATGTCCTGTGACTGCGTTGGAGTGCTCGCAGCCAGACTAGTTCTATGCTGCTGGCGCCACCGCGCTCCCGCCTCATGCCGTGGCGCAGGCCAATCCCGGCAAAGCGTCAGTAAAAAGTCAGTAAAGCGGTGCGCGGGTGCGGAAATAAATACCGTGCGGCGAGCGGCCCACGCGGATGGTCTTGATCAGCTTGCGGCTGGCCACGTCGATCAGGCCCACCGAGCGCGCCCAGCGGAAACTCACCCACAGGGTCTTGCCGTCCGCGGTCAGTTCCATATCGTCGGGGCCGGCCGGCAGGCCGGCGATATCGCCGACCTTGGTCAAGGTCTGCTGGTCCACGATGCTGATGGTGCCGGAGACCCGGTTGGACAGGAACAGGTGGCGCTTGTCGCCCACCGCGCGGAAGTTATGCGCGCCCTTGCCGGTCGGGATCTGCTTGACCACGGTGCGGGTGTGCCAGTCGATCACCGCCACATAGTCGGCGCCGGTCATGCCCACCAGCAGGTATTTCTGATCGGGCGTGACCCACACGCCCGCCGGCGCAGAACCGGCGTTCATGCGCCACATCACGGTCTGCGTGGGCAGGTCGATGGCGACCACCTCGTTGGAATCCTGCAGCGTGACAAAAGCAACCCGGCTATCGCTGGTAAAGGCGATATGGCTCGGCGTCTTGGCCAGCGGCAACTGCCGGGCGATCTTCAGCGCCTTGCCGTCCCAGCGGTAGACATCGACCCGGTCCAGGCGGTTGCCGGTGGTCAGGAACCATTTCTGGTCGGGCGAGAAGCCGATCTGGTAGGGATCGTCGATATTGGCAACGCGCTGCTGGACCTTGCCCGTCACCGGATCGAGGAAGACGAGGTCGTTGCCCACCGCATTGGCGACGATCAGGGATTTGTCGTCGGGGGTGGCGATCAGGTGGTGGGGCTCCTTCCCGATCGGGAACGTTTCCAGCACCTTCTGGGTGTCCTTGTCGATCAGGGTGACCGTGGCGTCACCCGAGTTGAGCACCACCACCACTTCCGCCGACGCGGGCGCCGCCACTACCCCCAGGGCCAGGGTGCCGATCACGGCAAACCCGGAAACTACACGACGCAAAGCGAGCATAAAGGCTGTTGATCAATGACTTAATCGGCCATTCTAACGTTTCCAGACTGCGAACCGATGACGTAGCTCAACAAACTAACATTTGGTCACAATCTCCCCCGGTCCCGCGCGGGACCGGGGGACCGGCCTCACCGCTGCATGGCCTCCCACACCTTTTGCAGCCGCTTGACCGACATCGGCACCGGCGTGCGCAGCTCCTGCGCGAACAGCGCCACGCGCAGCTCTTCCAGCATCCAGCGGAACTCGTCCAGGCGCGCGTCCTCCACGCCCCTGCCCTGCTGCCGCAGCTGGGTTTCGGCGCGCTGCCATTGCTGCAACAGCGGGGTGATTTCCTGCAGCCGCTGCGTATCGCGCGCCGGGTCGCCCTTGATCTTGTCGATGCGCATGGCGATGCCCTTCAGGTAGCGCGGGAAATGCACCAGCTGCTGGTAAGGCGTGTCGGCCACGAACTGCTTGCCCATCAGCCGCGCCATCTGTGCCTGCATATCGGCATGCGCCGCGGCAAAGGGTTTGGCCTGGATCAGCTTGCGCGGCAGCGTCGCGTACTCGGCCAGCACGGCCGCCACCAGCCGGGCGATCTCCTGCGCCAGCAGGTTCAGGCGCGAACGCCCCTCTTCCTTGCGCGCGGCGAACTCGGCCTCGACGCGCGGCAGCGGCGCCTGCAGGCAGGCCCGCTCCAGCGCCAGCATCACGATCTGGTCGCGCAGCATCTCCTGCGTGCCCAGCGTCATGTACTGCATCGCCATCTGCTGCAGGCCGGGGATATTTTTTTCCAGGAACTTCACCTGCTCGCGCAGTTGCAGCGCGAACAGGCGGCGCAGCCCGGCATGGTGCACACGCACGGCTTCCTGCGGATCGTCGAACACCTCCACGTCGCAATGGGTGGTGTGGTCGACCAGCGCCGGATAGCCGTACAGCGTCTGGTTGCCCTTGCGGATTTCCAGTAGCTCGGGCAGCTCGCCGAACGACCAGCTGGTCAGCTTCTCGTACTGCCCGGCCTCCGCCGCCGGCACATCGCGCGCGGCGATGTTCTGGAACGATTGCTGCGCCTGCCCGCCGAACTCGGCGCGCAGTTGCGCCAGGTTGCGGCCCATGTCCAGTTGCCGGCCATGTTCGTCCACCACCTTGAAATTCATCGCGTGGTGGGCGGGCAAGGTCTCCAGCTTGAAGTCCGCGCGCTTGACCATGGTGCCGGTCTGCTCGCGGATGTCGGCGATCAGCACGTCGAGCAACTCGCCTTCGCCGAAGGGATTGCGCTCGACAAAACCCGCTGCGTAATCGGGCAACGGCACGCAATGGCGGCGCAGCTTCTGCGGCAGCGACTTCAGCAGCAGGTGCACCTTCTCCTTGACCATGCCCGGCACCAGCCACTCGGCCCGCTCCGGGCGCACCTGGTTGAGCGCGTACAGCGGCACGGTCAGCGTCACGCCATCGCGATGGCTGCCCGGCTCGAAATGATAGGTCAGCGACATATCCACGCCCGCCACCGGCAGCACCTTGGGGAACAGGTCGGTGGTGATACCTGCGGCCTCGTGCCGCATCAGCTCTTCGCGGTTCAGGTAGAGCAGCTTGCGGTCGCGCGCGCTTTCGGCCTGATACCACTGTTCGAAGGTGGCCTGCTGATGGATTTCGGCGGGAATCAGGCGATCGTAGAAGGCAAAGATCAGCTCATCGTCGACCAGCACGTCCTGCCGGCGCGCCTTGTGCTCCAGGTTCTCGATCTCGCGCGTGAGGCGCTGATTGTGGGCGAAGAACGGCAGCCTGGTATCGAACTCGCCCTCCACCAGCCCGCGGCGGATAAACAGCTCGCGCGCCTCGGCCGGGTTCATCGGGCCGTAGTGCACGCGCCGGTGCTGGTAGACCACCAGCCCGTACAGCGTGGCACGTTCCATCGCCATCACCTGGCCGGACTTCTTCTCCCAGTGCGGATCGCTCCAGCTCACCTTCAGCAGGTGGCGGCCCACCTGCTCCAGCCATTCGGGCTCGATCCTGGCAAGCGTGCGCGCGAACAGCCGGCTGGTCTCGATCAGTTCCGCGCCGATGATCCAGCGGCCCACCTTGCGCGCGATCAGCGAACCGGGCCACAGGTGGAACTTGATGCCGCGCGCGCCAAGATACTCGCGGCCGCGGCCGTCGGCGTCCTCGAGCTTGCAGCCCACATTGCCGAGCAAACCCGTCAGCAGCGCCTTGTGCACCTGTTCGTAGGTGGGCTCGCTCTCGTTGAGGCGCCAGCCCTGCTCCGTCACCGTGGTCAGCAACTGCGAATGCACGTCGCGCCATTCGCGCAGGCGCACGTGCGAGAGGAAATTGGCGCGGCACTGGTCCTGCAACTGGCGGTTGGTCTTCTTGTGCGCCACCGCCTCCTCGAACCACTTCCACAGCTTGACCCAGCCCAGGAACTCGGACTTCTCGTCCATGAACTTGCGGTGGGCCTGGTCGGCGGCTTCCTGCGCCTCCTGCGGGCGGTCGCGCGGATCCTGCACCGACAGCGCGCTGGCGATGATCAGCACCTCGCGCAGGCAATGGTGCTCGCGCGCGGCGAGCGTCATGCGCGCCACGCGCGGATCCAGCGGCAGGCGGGCCAACTGGCGGCCGGTCTGGGTCAGCGCGTTGGCGTCGTCGCCCACGCTTTCCACCGCGCCCAGTTCCTGCAGCAACTGGTAGCCGTCGGCAATGGCGCGGCCCAGCGGCGGCTCGATAAAGGGAAACGCCTCGATCGCGGTGAGCTTGAGCGCCTTCATCCGCAAGATCACGGCAGCCAGCGACGAGCGCAGGATTTCCGGATCGGTGAAGCGCGCACGGCCGGCGAAATCGGCCTCCTCGTACAAACGGATGCAGACGCCGTTGGCCACCCGGCCGCAGCGCCCGGCGCGCTGGTTGGCCGCCGCCTGCGAGATCGCCTCGATCTGCAGTTGCTCGACCTTGTTGCGGTAGGAGTAACGCTTGACCCGCGCCAGGCCCGTATCCACCACATAGCGGATACCCGGCACGGTCAGCGAGGTTTCGGCCACGTTGGTGGCCAGCACGATGCGGCGCGCGTTCGAGGGCCGGAACACGCGTTCCTGCTCCTGCACCGACAGGCGCGCGAACAGGGGCAGGATCTCGGTGTGCGGCGGATGGTGCTTGCGCAGCGCCTCGGCCGCCTCGCGGATCTCGCGCTCGCCGGGCAGGAACACCAGCACATCGCCCGGGCCGAGCCGGCACAGTTCGTCCACGGCCTCGACGATGCCGTCGAAGAGATCGCGCTCCTTGCTTTGCGCCGATTTGGGCGCAGCTTCGCCCGGCGCGGGCTTATCCTTCTCGATCGGCCGGTAGCGGATCTCCACCGGGTACAGGCGCCCGCTGACCTCGATCACCGGCGCCGGCTTGCCGCCCTGGGCGAAATGCTCGGCGAAGCGCTTCGCATCGATGGTGGCCGACGTGATGATCAGCTTCAGGTCCGGCCGCTTCGGCAGGATCTCCTTCAGGTAACCGATCAGGAAATCGATATTGAGGCTGCGTTCATGCGCCTCGTCGATGATGATGGTGTCGTAGGCCCGCAGCAGTGGATCCGTCTGGGTCTCGGCCAGCAGGATGCCGTCGGTCATCAGCTTGACCGAGGCGCCCGGCGACATGGTGTCGTTGAAACGCACCTGATAGCCCACGTGCTCGCCCAGCGGCGTGCCGATCTCCTGCGCGATCCGCTTTGCGGTGGAGGTAGCGGCGATCCGGCGCGGCTGGGTGTGGCCGATGAGGCCGCCGCCGCCGTCCGCGCCCGGGCCGCGCCCGATCGACAGGCAGATCTTGGGCAGCTGGGTGGTCTTGCCGGAGCCGGTCTCGCCGGAGACGATCACCACCTGGTTGGCCAGCAGGGCCTGCGCGATCTCCTCGCGCCGGGCCGAAACCGGCAGGGCTTCCGGGAACGCGATGGGCGGCAGCGGATTGGCGACGCGAACCGGA
>NZ_JARJLM010000642.1 GCF_029335485.1 Cupriavidus basilensis | reverse complement strand
CGTGGTCTGCGCCAGCGAGATGCCGTCGTTAGCGTTGCGCTGAGCCTGGCTCAGGCCGTTGATGTTGGCGGTGAAGCGATTGGCGATGGCCTGGCCGGCTGCGTCGTCCTTGGCGCTGTTGATGCGCAGGCCCGAGGACAGGCGCTGGATCGCGGTGTTCAGCGACGATTGCGACGAGCTCAGGTTGTTCTGAGTCATCAGGGACAGCGTATTGGTATTGATGGTCATCGACATGGTACAGCTCCTATTTTTATCACAGTAGGTAGTTCAATCCGGCTGTTGCCGCAACGCTGGCTGCCTGGTAAAGCAGGGCGAGAAGTGCCACCGTTGTTTGGGTTATCGGTTGGGGCCGGGAAAGATTTAGAGTGATCTTTGCGATGAACAGATACCGGGATGCGGATAGGAATTGCGATGGAGATGGCCGCGGCCGGCTTGGCAGCCTGCCACCCGCGGCATGGCCTAGCGGCGCTTGCGCGTGCGCGGGGTATATAAGCTGACGAAATCCGGCGAGCTCTCCGCGCCGGGCACCGACGCGATGGCCTCGGGCGCATGGGCGGGCGTGATCACGGCGATGGCGTGCTTGTAGATGACTTGCGGAAGCGGGTCCTGCGGCGTTTCCGCCAGCAACACCATATAGCTGTCCGAGGCCACGATCACCCCGTGCAGGCGGATGCCGCTGGCCAGGTGCACCACGACCGGATTGCGGCTGGCAATGTGGGTAGACAGTTGTAGCTGCTGCAGCCTCCTGCTTGGCCGATCGATCCTGCTTTCCTTCTTCTTCACAACGTCTCCGGAAGAGCCCGCGCGGGTTCTGGCGGCTGGCGAGGATCCGGTGACCGGACCCGGGCAATTGGGTTGGTACAGCACTGCTGGGCGCGGGCTGCGGCGTGGCCTGGGCGGGGCGGGAAATGAAACATCCGCTCTCGGTGCTGGCGCTGTAACTGGCTGCCCGGGGCGCGACCGGCCGCGGCGTGGGCCGGACTGGTGGATCCGATGCTGCCCCGCAAACGTTGGCGGTGGGTGCCGCCAGAAGAGAAGGGGAATACTTCAGGGGCGAGGGTAACAAAATTTTACAAATCTGGACGGTTGGGCGGCATGCCGGAATTAGAGGATTTCCTCTAATAATGCACTTGCGTCACAATGTTCATCCGTAAGGGATGTGCCATTGTGCCGCAAGTCCCAACGCCACCTGCGCCTGCGCCCCCGTGCGGCACGGGTTTGCAGGCAGCAAGGTGGCCCTGGCCTTTTGGCGAGGTGCCTCCCATGTCGAACAATCATCACTTGCGTGGTATTTTCGTCACTTTTTCTATCAGAGATATCCCTGATAGAAATTGGATTTACACCTCATGTAAGCGCGGTTTATATTTGCTATGGAGCCTTTCGGCTCTTCGCAGTCCTGGAAAGCCTACGAGCACCCCGCGCGTGGGCTTCTTTTTTTTGCGCCACTTGTTTTGTTTGTGCGCCTCCGGCGACAAGCGCCGAGGGCGGCACTTCGGAGTGCCTGAGTGTCATTAGACGACAGGTCGCGCTTCGTCAATCACTCGAATTGCCGGGCTTTTTGCCCCTATATCTCCTTTCTTTTTCGCATTTTCCCTTTTATTTGGCGAAATCGCCGCGTAATCCTCAAGCTTGCCCCCTTGCTGCCGTTAAGCCCGCGGTGCGGCGTCGAGCCGGAAGTGTGTCCGGAGCGGGAAAAAAGCGCTCGCGATGAAAGCAAAAGGAGCCGGAAAACATGCGTTGGTTGCGAAACTTTGGCATTGGGGCGCGCCTGACGATGGCGTTTGCGGTAGTGGCATTGTTGCTCGTTGCCGTTGCCGTGTTGGGCATGACGTCCCTGCGCACCATGAACGAATCGATGCGCATCACGGTGCAAGGGCGGCTGTTCAAGGTGCTGGACATCGAGCGCGTCAAGCAGGATGCGTTGTCGATCGGCATCCTGGTGCGCGATGCCACCCTGAATGAGGATCCCGTTGCGGTAAGGCGCAATGCCGAGCAGATTCTCGCGCTGCGCCAGGATATGGGCGCCACGCTGGACGAACTGGGCAAGTGGCTTTCCACCTCGGCCAAGCCGGAAGTCCAGGAAACCTATCGCCGCCTGACCGAGGCGCGCCAGGGCTATAACGGTCAGCTCGACATGGTGCTGCGGCAGTTGCAGGGCAACGAGTTCGACGGCGCCCGCAGCGCGCTGGTGTCCACCTTGTCGGCGGCCCAGGCACCCTATTTCGACAAGCTCGGCGAGTTGGCCGAGACCGGGCGCAAGGTGGCCCTGGCCGCGGTGCAAGAGGCGAATGCCAGTTATGAGATGGCCCGCAACCTGCTGCTGGGCCTGGCCGTGGTGGCAGTGGCCCTGGCCGCTGCCCTCGGCATCGGCATTACGCGCTCGATCACGCATCCCGCGCGCCATGCGCTGGAAGCGGCACAGGCGCTGGCGCAAGGCAACCTGACTTATGCCATCGAGGCGCGCAGCGACGACGAGATGGGCAGCATGCTGGGTGCGCTGGAGCGTGCTTTTGGCCAGCTGGCTGCGCTGGTGCATGGTATCCAGGGCGCGTCGCGCTCGATTGACGGCGCCACCCGTGAAATCGCCAGCGGCAATACCGATCTTTCCCAGCGCACCGAAGAGCAGGCCGCTTCGCTTGAGCAGACCGCGGCTTCGATGGAGCAACTGACTTCCACGGTCCGGCAGAACGCCGCCAATGCGCGCCATGCCAACGAACTGGCGGCCAGGGCTTCCGGCGTGGCTACCGAGGGCGGCCGCGCCGTGCGCAGCGTGGTCGAGACCATGCAGCATATTTCGCAGTCGTCGGCCAAGGTGGCCGAGATCGTCGGGGTGATCGAAGGGATTGCCTTCCAGACCAATATCCTGGCGCTCAATGCGGCCGTGGAAGCGGCCCGCGCCGGTGAGCAGGGCCGCGGCTTCAGCGTGGTGGCGGCCGAAGTGCGCAGCCTGGCGCAGCGCTCCGCCTCGGCTGCGAAGGAAATCGGCCAGCTGATCCATGGTTCGGTGGGGCAGGTGGCCCACGGGGCCAGGCAGGTGGAAGACGCCGGCCGCACCATGGACGATATCGTCGGCGCGGTAAAGCGCGTGACCGACATCATGGGCGAGATCGCCGCCGCGAGTGAAGAGCAGTCGTTGGGCATCGAGCAGGTCAACCGCGCCATCAGCCAGATGGAAAGCGTGACGCAGCAGAATGCCGCGCTGGTGGAAGAGGCTGCCGCTGCCGCCGAGAGCCTGCAGCAGCAGGCCGCGGGGCTGGTGGGCGAGGTCTCCCGGTTCCAGGTGACGCCGGCGGAAACGCTGGCCGCGCAGCCGCTCCGGGCTGAGCGGGCCGCAGCCGCCCCGCGCGCGGCTGCGGTGTCCCGCGCGGCACCGGTGCCGGCCGCCCGGCGCCCGGCACCGCATGCCGGCGCCAGGAACCATGCGCCGGCGCGCCCGGCAGCGGCACCGGCAGCACCGAAGACGCCGGCTGCGGCACCCGTGGCAACGGCGGTAGCGCCCAAGGCGACTCCCCGGCCGGCCGCCGCCGCGCCGCGCGCTGGCGCGGTCCGCACCGGCCGCCAGCCCGTGCTGCCCAGCAAGGCCCGCGCACCGGTGGTGCGCCAGACGCGCGAGCCGGTGCTGTCGGCCAGAACGCAGCCGTCGGCACGGCAAGCCAAACCTGCCATGGCCGCCCCGGTGGCAGCGCGCCGTGCCGCGCGCACGCCGGCTGCCGCAGGCCTTGCCGTGGCCGGCGGCGACTGGGAATCCTTCTGAGCCTCCCGGAGAGGCGAGGGCTGGCAGCGCTGCCAGGGACAATGCAGGGCGGAAGGCTTCGGCCTACAATAGCGCCCTTGTATACAAAATAACAGGCAGGAGCGCGCCGGCGCGTCCGCGGTGCCGGCATCGCGCTTCATGTCCCCGCAGCGCTTCTCTCCCCCAGCCCGCCCATGACCGCCGTTTCCCAGCCATTGCTCGCGATGGCTACAACGCCCCCATCCTCCACGCCCGCCGCGGCCTCCTCATCCCTCTCTGGAAACGGCCCGCCGGCAGTGCCGCCGGCGCCCGTGATGCAGGTCATCTTCGGCCTGATGCTGGCCATCCTGCTGGGTGCGCTGGAACAATCGATCGTGGCCGTGGTGCTGCCGGAGATTGCGCTGCAGCTCAATGGCTTCGAGGTGATGGCGTGGGTGGTTTCGGCCTACCTGGTGGCATCGACGGTGGTGACGCCGATCTACGGCAAGCTGTCGGATCTGCTGGGGCGGCGGTCCGTGCTGTCGTTCGCGATCGTGCTGTTCTTCCTGGCCTCGGTGGCCTGCGCGATGGCGCAGACCATGCCGCAGCTGATCGTCGCGCGCATCCTGCAAGGGCTTGGCGGCGGCGGCCTGATCTCGGTGTCCCAGGCCACCATCGCCGATGTGGTGCCCCTGCGCGACCGTGGCCGCTACCAGGGCTATGTGAGCGGTGTGTGGGCGGTGGCCAGCATGGCGGGCCCGGTGATCGGGGGCTACCTGGCGCATTACCTGTCGTGGCGCTGGATTTTCTGGATCAACCTGCCGCTTGCGCTGATCGCCCTGGTGGTGGTGCGCCGGGCGCTCAAGCACCTGCCGGTGGGCGGGCGCCGTCATCGCATCGATTATGTCGGCGCATTGCTGTTCGGCGGCGGCCTGACCGGCGTGCTGGTGTTCCTGACCCGGCTGGGGCAGGGCCAGTCGGCCCTGGCGGCGCAGACACTTGGCCTGCTGCTGGCAGGTCTGGCGGCCCTGGTGCTGTTCGTCTGGCAGGAGCGCCGGGTTGCCGATCCGATGATCCCGCTGGCCATGCTGCGCGTGCCGACGGTGACGATCTGCTGCATCACGCTGTTCCTGTGCTTCTTCCAGCTGATCGCCATGTCCGTGCTCCTGCCACTGCGTTTCCAGGTGGTGGGCGGCGCGCAGGCCGACGCCGCGGCGCTGCGGCTGGTGCCGCTGACGCTGGCGATCCCGTTCGGCGCGTTTATCTCCGGCCGGCTTATGTCGTGGAGCGGCCGCTACAAGCCGCTGCAACTGGTGGGCTCCCTGGTCGCGCCGCTGGCGATCGTGGCGCTGGCCTTCGTCGATCCCCATGCGGTGCTGCTGACCGCGCTGGTCATGGTGGTGCTCGGCTTGTCCATCGGGCTGCAACTGCCCAGCGGGCTGGTGGCGACCCAGAACGCGGTGCCCCCGAACCAGGTCGGCGTGGCCACGGCGCTGACCGCATTCTCGCGCATGCTGGGCGGAGCGGTAGGCGTGGCGGTGCTGACCACGGTGCTGATCGGGTTGCTGCGCCATAGCGGCATGGGCGTGGCGGACCTGCGCGGCGGCGAGGACATCCTGATGAGCATGTTCCACCGCGCCATGGTGGGCGGCGATACGGCCGACGCCGGCGCAGTGCGGGCCGCTGCCGAGGTGGCGTTCCGTACGCTGTTCCTGCTGAGCGCGGCCGTCTCCCTGGTGGCGCCGTTCCTGGTGGCCCGCCTGCCGGAGGCCACCCTGCGCGGCAGCAGCAGTACCACCACCGTTGCCGCGAGCATGGATTAAGCGCTGCCGGGCTCCGGTGCTGTCCCGGAGCCCGGCGCGCCGGCCGTGCTTTTGCCCAGGAAGCCGAACTCGACAGGCGTCTTGGCGTAGAACACCTGGATGTCCTCCTGCGCCAGCCGGTCGAACAATCGCTGCACTTCGTCCGCGGTGGCGATCACGGTGATCTCTTCGGGCCGGTCGGCCAGTTCCACGAAATGCCAGGTGTGAAATCGGTGGTCATGGCCGATGCCTTCGGCCGCCACTGTGTGCGTGGCGCCGCGAATATGCAGTTCCCGCAGGATCTGCAGCAGCCAGTGCGATAACTGCTTGCCGTGGTGGCGGCGATTCTCGACGGTGAACAGCGTGAGCTGGAAGCCTTGCACGTTAGCCCCTCCTATGCGTCCCAGCGGCGGTGTACGCGTGCCGCGGCCGCGGCATCGACGGCGCACCGCGACAGGGTGCTGTCTGCAGTTTAGGCCAGCCGCGGCGAGCGATCCCGTGTGACGATCCGCCGGGAGCGGGCGGCCCGCGCCGGCCTTTCCGACGCTTTCCTGACCGCCTGCCTGCCGATCGCCGGCATTTTCTTCCCAGCGCGCCTGCGCCGCGCACCGGACCACGGATCGGCGATGTTCTCAGGGATAACCCTAGTCTCCTTCCTTTGGGAGGGCGGCTATATTCTGTTTGGTTCCATTTATGGTTTTGTGTTTTGCATATGAAACAAGCCAGCGTTGGAGCGAGGCAGTCGTCTTATCCACTCCAGGTCAGGCCTTTCCAATGCATTATCAGAAGCGTGAAATCAAACTCCGGCGTGCGATACGCAGGACGGCACTGGCCTGCCTGGCGGCCGCTGGCACGTGGCAAGGCGCCGTACCCGCGGCCCGGGCGGATCCGGCCGCCGCGTGCGGCACGCTGCGCATCGTCGTGCCGTTCCCGGCGGCCGGCCCCGCCGACCTGCTGGCCCGTACGCTCGCGCAAGGCCTGCACCAGCGGCGGCGCGTCACTGTGGTGGTGGACAACAAGCCCGGCGCCAATGGCAATATCGGCATCGACGCGGTGCGCCGCGCGGCGGGCGACGGCTGCACGCTGCTGGTCGCGCCGGCCGGCAACCTGACCATCAACCCCATCCTGTTTCCCGCGCTGTCCTACCAGGTGGAGCGCGACTTCCGTCCGGTTTCCCTGCTGGCGAGTTCGCCCAATGTGCTGGCGGTGCATCCGTCGGTCCGGGCCAACTCGGTGCCGGA
>NZ_JARJLM010000641.1 GCF_029335485.1 Cupriavidus basilensis | reverse complement strand
GTCGAGTAACCTGGCATCGCGCCGCCGGATACGGGCCCGCGCCCGTATCCGGTACCAAGCCCCGCGACGCCCTCCCCCGCTATCCCCCTACCGCGCTCCGGTTGCATGGAAGCGCGGGCGCGCTATACTGGTTTCCGGTCACCGGCGGGCGGGGGCACCCCCGGCGGTTGGCCGACCAGGGCCAGGCATGGTCCAGCGCGGTGGCCCCAAACCGATCCGTCCCGGCCTTGCCGCGCCGAACCCCACCTGCCCGCTGTGTCTGCCGACACCGGAGCCGAACGCAAGATGACATTCAACCCCCAGGACCGGAATCTGTCGGTCTTCCATCACCCGATCCTGACGGTGCTGGTCGACGACAGCAAATCGTTTATCGACAGCCTGGCGTTCCAGATGGATCCGTCGCGGCCAGTGGTCACCTTCACCGATCCGCGCGAGGCATTGCAGTGGATCCGCGAGACCTACACTACACGCGTGAACGGCTTCCTGCCGGTGCGGGTGACGCATGACGACCTGACCTTCCTGACCGAGCGGCGCACCGTGCAGCTCGACGTCGACCGCATCTACCGCCAGATCCACGACTTCAACCGCTTTGTGCAGCCAGGGGTGATCGTGGTGGATTACTCGATGCCGCAGATGAACGGGCTGGAATTCTGCCAGGCCCTGCAGGACCTGCCGTGCAAGACCATCCTGCTCACCGGCACCGCGGACGAGGGCATCGCCGTGCAGGGCTTCAATCACGGCCTGATCGACCGCTATGTCAAGAAACACGACAGCAATATGGTGGAGCGGCTCGACCAGGAGATCGACGCGCTCCAGCAGCAGTATTTCGCCACCTTGTCGCGCACGCTGCGCGACCTGCTGACGCGTCACTCGTTTTCCTTCCTGTCGGATCCCGCGATCTGCGAGCGCGTGCGCCAGATCACCGCGCGCTACGGCTTTGTCGAGTACTACCTCTACCCCAACCCGGCCGGCATCCTGATGCTGACGATGCAGGGCCAGGCCACGCTGATGGTGATCGAGACCCGCGCCGGGCTCCTCAGCCAGGTCGAATCCGCCGAGGCCTACGACGCACCGGCGGCCCTGATCGAAGGGCTGCGCGAGGGGCGCATCGTGCCTTTCTTCTGGCCGGGCAACGGCATGTACACGCCAGCCTGCGTCGACTGGGAGCAATATTGCCTGCCGGCCGAGCACTGCGAGGGCCGGGAGGACTATTTCTACGCCTTGTTCGACCTGCCGCGCCATCTGCTGCAAGAGCCGGTGCTGAGCTTCCAGAGCTTCCTGGAGGACTTCGCCCGCCATCCGGA
>NZ_JARJLM010000640.1 GCF_029335485.1 Cupriavidus basilensis | reverse complement strand
TCGGGATGCGAGCGTGCCAGTTCGGCCAGACCGATCGTCGTGCCCGCGCCCGCCTTGTTCTCCACGACAAATGGCTGCCCCAGGAGCGCGGCGACGTGCGCGAACACGGTGCGGGCCACCGTGTCGGTGCCTCCGCCGGGCGGATACGGGACGATCAGGCGCACAGCGCGCGACGGATAGCTGTCGGCCCGCGCGGACAACGCCGGCGCGAGCAGCGCCGCGGCGGCGGCAAGCGTGAACTCTCTTCTTTTCATGACTGTCTCCTTGGGGCCGGGGTCAGACCGATGCGCTGCTCAGGCTGCGGCCGCCGCACACATACAGCACCTGCCCGGTCACGTAGCCCGAGGCGGGCGATGCGAAGAACCGCACCGCGTTGGCGACATCTTCGGCCTGCCCGATGCGCTGCATCGGCACCGTGCGCTGCAGGTCCTGCCGGACTTCGGGCGCGAGCGTGCCGAACAGGGGCGTCTCGACGATGCCGGGCGCAATGGCGTTGGCGGTGATGCCGCTGCGCGCGAACTCCAGCGCCAGGCTGCGGGTGAAGCTGACAACGCCGCCCTTGGAGGCCGAGTAGCTGGCCTGGCCGCGGTTGCCCAGCCAGGCGCGCGACGACAGGTTGACGATGCGGCCGAACTTCTGTTCGAGCATCGCGGGAAGCACCGCCTTGCAGCAGATGAACTGCGAGGTCAGATTGGTCTGGATGACGCGCTGCCAGAAGTCCAACGCCATCTTGGTCACGAGCTTGTCGCCGCCGATGCCGGCGTTGTTGACCAGCACGTCGATGCGGCCGTTGCGCGCCAGGAACTCCGCGGCGGCCGCCTGCACCTCCTCCATCGAGGTCACGCTGACACGCCTCGCCGAGACATCGGCACCGCCGGCGCGCAGTTCCTCGGCCGCGGCCTCGAGCGCATCGCCGTCGATGTCCCACAGTGCAAGGCGGCAGCCGGCCTCGGCCAGGCTGCGCGCGATGCCCAGGCCGATGCCCTTTGCACCGCCGGTCACGATCGCGCTCAGGCCGGCGAGGCCGGCGGGAGTGGCTTGGTCCGTCATGGTCGCTCCTTCCTCAAGCGGCGAGGATGTGAATGGAACAGGCGGCGTGGTCCACGCCCCAGATGCCCCCGCCCGTCACCTGGCTCAGCCCGATGCGCGCACCGCCGACCTGGCGCCGGCCGGCGCGCCCCTGCAGCTGCTCGCACAGCTCGACGATCTGCGCGACGCCCGTGGCGCCGGGCGGATGGCCCTTGGCGAGCAAGCCGCCGCTCACGTTCACCGGGATCCGGCCACCGAGCGCGGTGGCGCCGCTGGCCAGCAGCCGCGGCGCCTCGCCGCGCTCGCACAGGCCCAGCGCCTCGTAGTACAGCAGCTCGGAGATGGTGAAGGCATCGTGCAGCTCGATCAGGCTGAGGTCGCGCGGACCGACACCGGCCTGCTCGTAGGCCAGCCGCGCTGCGCGCCGCGTGATCTCCGCCTCGGTCATGTCGACCTGGTGGATCTCGAACAGGCCTGACTGCACCACCGAAGCCAGCACGCGCACCGGCTTGCCCACGCCTTGCGCGGGCCGCGTGCTCAGCACCAGCGCGGCGGCACCGTCCACCACGCCCGGGCAGCACTGCAGCAGCGTCAGCGGGTCGGCCACCATGCGCGAGGACAACACCTCTTCGCGCGTGACCTCGCGGCAGAACGTCGCGATGGGGTTGTGCACGCCATGGCGCCGGTTCTTCACCGACACATCGGCCAGTGCCTCGGCGGATATGCCATGCTCGTGCATGTAGCGCTTGGCGCGCATCGCATACAGCGCGGGCATGATCAAGCCGCGCCGGTTGTTCCAGTCGCGCCCGTTCAGCGGCAACGCACCTCCGCCCAGGCCGCTCAGGTGGTCCATGCCGAACACCAGCACCGTCTCGTACTGGCCGGCCCGCAATGCCTGCAGTGCCAGGTGGAAGGCGGTGGCGCCGCTGGAGCAGGCGTTGTCGATGTTGTAGACTGCCTCGCCGCCGGTGCCCAGCTCGCGCAGCGCGCGCTGCCCGGGCAGATGCCCACCCAGGGCATTGCCGCAATAGAACGCCTGCACATCGCGCAGGCCCAGGCCGGCGTCCTTCAGCGCGGCCAGGATGGCCGCCTGGGCCAGCGCTTCTTCGGTGAGATCGGGAAAGCGGCCGAAGTCGGAAATGCCGACGCCCGTGATCAGAGGTGCGCTCATGATGCGGTGCCCTTCAGCGGCTCGAAGGCATAGTCGGGCGTGCCGTCCGGCAGCGTGAACGCAACGGTGCGCACGGCGTCGCCGATGGCCGGCACAGTGTCGCCTTGCCACACCAGCCGGCCGAAGACCCTCAGGCCGTTCTCGAAATCCACCATGCCCAGGGCGTACGCGGGCGCCTTGCCCGGGTGGACCGTGGTGAAGGTGTACAGGCGGCCGCCCGTGCCCATGGCGACGGGCTCCGCCGCTTCGCCGGCCTGAAGGAACTCAGGCGGCGGAAAACGCAGCCCGCCGGTGCCGCGGTAGCGTGCGGCCAGCAGGGTCATGCCCTGCGCGTCATTCCGGAAGTGCGTTTCTGGATATTTCGTGATTTCCATGAATTGCCTTATCGTTTTAGATTTACTAGAGTTCAGTGCCGGCAGCTGATATCCTGGATTAACTAGAACCCAGTGTAGCCAGCTGATATCGCTGTGAACAAGGCAGTTTTTTCTTCGTTATTTTTTAGAAAAACTAAATTAAATGAACCGTATCCGCCTCCCCTTGCTTGGGCTGCGGGCCTTCGAGGCCACCGCGCGCCATCAGAGCGTCTCCAACGCTGCGGCAGAGTTGTGCGTCACGCCCGGTGCGGTCAGCCAGCAGGTGAAGCTGCTCGAGGAACTGGTTGGCGTGCCGCTGCTGCGGCGCAAGGGCCGGTCGATCGAGCTGACGGATGCGGGTCAGGTGCTGCGCCCGGCGCTCACGCAGGCGTTCCAGACCATCGAGCTGACGCTCAACGCCATCGCGCGCGGGCCGCGCCACGACACGCTGAAACTGTGCCTGATGCCCACGCTGGCGGAGAAGTGGCTGGTGCCGCGCCTGTCGCGCTTCCACGGCGCGCATCCGGAACTCGACATCCAGCTCATGACCAGCTTCCGCGAAATCCGCTTCGAGGCGGAGGACGTCGACATGGCGTCCTTCGTCGGCAAGACCCTGCCCGCGGGTCTGGAGGGCCTGCGGCTGTTCGATGACGCCTTTCAGCCGGTCTGCAATCCGTCGTTCCTGCGCGGCCCGCAGCGCCTGAGCACCCCCGCCGACCTGTCGAAGGTGACGCTGCTCCACTCCGTGCGCCGCATGGACGACTGGCAGCGCTGGCTCGGCCTTGCCGGGTTGTCTGGGCTGAAGCCGCAGCGCAGCCTCTCGTTCGAGAACTCCTCGCTGGCCATCCAGGCGGCTATCGACGGACTCGGCGTTGCGATGGTGCAGCGCGAGTACGTTGGGGAACTGCTGAAGGTCGGCGTGCTTGTCGCGCCCTTCGACTTCGTGGGGCGCAGCGACACCGGTTACTACCTGGTCTGGTCGGCCGCGCGCGCAACGACGCCTGCCTTCCGGTCTTTCCTCGAATGGGTGAAGCAGGAGGCGGGCCGGGGAACGGCCTGAGGTCGATTGCGGCGCAAGAAGGCGCTGGCGATGCCCGTCTGGCATCGCCAGCGGCAGCGCTACTTCGCGGTGGCCGCGCGGGCGAGGGCCGCATCCTGCTCGGGCATGCCACCCGACGCCCCCAGCCCGCCGATCAACTGGCCATCGTCGTCGAACAGGGGCACACCGCCCCCCACGAGCAGCAGGCCGCCGCTGTGGATGTGGTCGAAACGCAGAACCGGTTTGCCCAGTTCCAGCGGCGCGTTCAGGGCGTCGGTGGGCGCCTGGAACATCACCGACGTGCGTGCCTTCGCAATGGCCAGTTCGTTCGACGCCAGCCAGGCGCCATCCATCCGGGCGAAAGCCACCAGGTTCGCGCCCTTGTCAAGGACCGCGAAGACCGCCTTCATGCCGGCCGCTTCGGCGGCGGCACGGCCCTTGGCCACGAGGCGCTGCGCGTCTTCGAGGGTGATGTCAGGCATCCTGGGTCCACTCCGTTTCCTGCCACTGCCTGGCGACGGCGATCGTGCCGACAGGGCGCATCGTGCGATAGGGATGCACCTCGGCCGGAATGATCTCGACCATCGCGTCGATCATGTCCTGCGGATCGGACTGATCCGCGAGGGCGCCTCCGAAGTCGGGCATGGGAACGACGGCGCGGTCGGCGTCGTACCACTGCACATGGCTTTCCGCACCGGTGTCGTTGAAGCCGGTGCCGAACACGCCGGGGTTCACGGTCGCGACCTTGACGCCGTACGGTGCCAGCTCGGCCTTCATGGCCCCGGCGATGCCTTCGATGGCGTGCTTCGTCGCGCAGTACACGCCCACGAACGGAATCACGAGGATACCGCCCATCGACGAGGTCCACACCACCTTGCCGGACTTGCGCGCCACCATCTTCGGGACGATGCCCTGCGCCAGCTTCATGTGACCGAAGACGTTGATCTCGAACGATTCGCGCACCCGCTCCATCGGGATATCGATGATGGACCCGCTCTCCATCGCGCCGGCATTGAGCACGAGCACATCGGGGTCGTAACCCGTGGCGTGCGCGATATCGATGCCGTCGAGGAGGTTGAGCTTGATGACTTCGAGCTTGACGCCAGCGCTTGCGGCGTCCGCGCGCAGGCTCCGTACCTGAGGCCAGGTTTCGGCCGCCGCGACGACTTCGTGCCCGCGGCGGGCGAGTTCAATCGCCGCGCCACGACCGAAGCCGGAGCTGGCGCCGGTGATCAGGATTTTCTTTGACATGGGTTCCCCTTCTTTCTCACTGTCTGATGCCGATGCGGCCCCCATACGGGGGTCGTTTGCAGAACCAGATTTCCAGCCCCGCGTCCTTTAATGTAGCTATCCGCCTGCTCAGCAACAAGGCAGCTTTGTTGCTGAAATCTTTTAGTCAGCCTAAATCAACGGGCCGTGCCCGCGGTCCGCTTCCAAGCCTGCGGACCTTTGCCACGCAGGTCTTCCGGAGTACACCGCGAGCCAGGTTTGAGGCCTACTGCGGCGCAAGGGTCGCCGCGATGGCCGCGCGCATGGCCTCGCGATGCGGGTCGAGCAGGCGATCGTGGTTGGCGTTGTAGTTCCGCAGCGCCAGCGCGAGCAGCATGGGCGCATCGGCCGCGGGGATGCCGCGGTCGTGCAGATCGGTGCGCCACCCCTGCGCCTGGAAGTCACGCGCCACGTGCGCGGCGACACGCTCGGCCAGTTCGGCATCGGCGCTCCCATCCGGCAGCGCCATGCCGAGCGCTTCGCCCAGCGCGCGCGTCACGTCCGGAACGCAGGCGCCGAGCGCGCGGATCATGGCCGGCGCGAACGCGGCGTAGCCGCGCGGCTGCGTTACCCCGTCGTAGTGGTTGAAGACGGCGACGGCCGAGGCGTAGGCGGCGCGCGCCAGCAGATGGCAGGACCATGGGCGACCGCCGTCTTCCTCGTCGCGGTTTTGCAGCAGCCCGGCAGCGCACAGGTCGATCAGCGCGGCGGCGCCGCCCTCCGGGCCCAGCCTCGGGTAGGACTTCCGGGCGAGGTGCCACGCATGGCGTCGGCTGGCCTGGGCCAGCGGATTGGTCGTCTCGAGGGCCCCCATGCACATGAGGCCCCACCAGTAGATCTCGAAGCTGGTGGATCGGGCCAGCGTCAACGGCGCTGTCGCAAGCGCGCGGGAATCCCAGAACACCGCCCGCGGGCGCGTCTTCGGATCGAAGAATTCGAGGTGGTGCGCATCGCCGCGGTAGCGCACGGCCGAGCCGCCGCGGTTCTGCGCCGACGTGGGCGAGGTCAGCACATTGAAGATAGGCATCTTCGGCGACGCCAGGCGCTGACTGACGGCTGGCGCGTTCTCACGGTGAACGGTTGCCATCTCCAGCAAGGGGCGGTTCTCGCCAAGCAGCATGGCCACCACCCTTGCGCCCTTGATCACGCTGCCCGCCCCCACCGCGATCAGCGCATCTGCATCGAGCTCACGCGCCTTGGCCGCGGCTTCTTCGATGGACTCCGCCGGCGCGCCTTCGGAGATCCCGGAGAAGATGCCTGCGACACGGCCGCCGGCCAGCGTCTCGATCCGCTGCGTCAGGTCGGTGCGCTCATGCACACTACGCCCGCACAGGATCAGCGCGCGCGATGCGCCAATGCGTTGCAGTTCCCGGGGCAGCGCGGCCAGCGCGTTGTCTCCCGCATGGACCTTCAGCGGATAGTTGCGCGCGTGGAAGTTGTGGGTGATGGATTCGTCCTGGTGCATGTCGAGGCGATGGGCAAGTGAAGTAGTGCAACCAAGCGTAGAGACAGGCGCGCCGGACCACAATGCATTTTCCGCCCCGCTTTCGTTAAGCTGGCCTATAGCGTCGGCTGCCGCCGGGCATCGCTGGCGGCCAGCAGCACACCTGCGGCGCAGCCGCCCGCGCGCAGCGTGGCCCGCACGGCCACATACGCCAGCACGCCGATCACCGCCTCGCCGGCGAAGCTGCCGTGGGATTGAACGTCCTGGTCGGCATCAATGGTCAACTGTCGCTGGGGCACGGCGTCTTCTACGCGCTAGGCGCCTACACCGTGGCCATCCTCATGGATCGCTACGGCATGCCCTATGGATGGTCGCTGCCGGCCAACATCTGCTCGCGTTGCTTCGGGCCAAGAATCGCTGTGCAGGGGCCCGTCAGAAGGCAAGGCGCGCAATGCCCGTGCATGAGCACCACCACCTGCGCGAAGTGGCCAGCATCGCCTGAACGCCATTCCCCAGAGCACAGGAACCGCAGCCATGCAAAACGGCCGCACTCTCGGCAGGACCGTGCTGCTGCTCGCGTTCCGGGCCTGCATGCTCATCCCGCTGGGCGCGGGCATCCGGTCGCCCCCCCGGCAAGGCCATGACGCGGTTCAGCTGAGCGCCCGCGCCGGCCGTCCGCTGCATCCCGGTCCGTCAATGCAGCGGCCGCCGGCGCAGCCCATGGAGCTGGTTCCGGATCGTCGATGCAGCGGGCTCCATCCATGACTGTGATCCCGCGCCATAGCGCTATCTGTATTTGCTTTGCGGCGCCTGGCAAGCGCTTCTTCCGGCTCTGCAAACTGAGCTTTAGCGGTTCCGCAAGAACTGTATCCTTCGCGGGCAGGCTGCAGTCCCTACGCTTGTCCGTAGTGTCGCGCGACACGCCGGCGTGCCGGCGGCAACCCCACGGAGAGCACATCGATGCACGGACTCACAGCGCTGGAACTCGCTCGAATCCAGTTCGGATTCACGGTTTCCTTTCACATCTTATTTCCCGCCATCACGATCGGGCTGGCATGTTTCCTGGCGTTCCTGGAAGCACGCTGGCTCTACACCCAGGACGCCGTGTACAAGACCCTGTACCAGTTCTGGATCAAGATCTTCGCATTGAACTTCGGCATGGGGGTCGTTTCCGGCCTGGTCATGGCCTATGAGTTCGGTACCAACTGGTCGGGCTTCTCGCAGTTTGCGGGGGGCGTCACCGGACCGCTGCTGACCTACGAGGTGCTGACCGCCTTCTTCCTGGAAGCGGGCTTCCTCGGCGTGATGCTGTTCGGCTGGAACCGCGTCGGGCCGGGGCTGCATTTCTTCTCGACGGTGATGGTGGCGCTCGGCACCATGATTTCCTCCACCTGGATCCTGGCGTCCAACAGCTGGATGCATACGCCTGCCGGCTACGTCATCGTTGCCGGCAAGGTGGTGCCGACCGACTGGCTCGAGGTGATCTTCAACCCGTCGTTCCCCTACCGCCTTACGCACATGGTCATCGCCGCGCTGCTGTCCACTGCACTATTCGTGGCGGCATCGTCGGCCTGGCAATTGCTGCATGACCGTGCCGTGCCCGCCGCCCGCAAGATGCTGTCGATGGCCCTGTGGATGGTGCTGATCGCGGCGCCCGTTCAGGCGGTGGTGGGTGACGCCCACGGCCTGAACACGCTGGAGCACCAGCCCGCCAAGATCGCGGCGATGGAAGGGCACTGGAACACCGCCGCCAGGAATGACAAGGGCGGCTTCCCGCTGATCGTCATCGGCATTCCGGACATGGAGCGCGAGGAAACCCGCTACGCTATCGAGATCCCGCGCCTGGGCAGCCTGATCCTGACGCACAGCCTTGACGGCCAGATCCGTGGCCTGAAGGACTTCCCCAGGGAAGACCGCCCCAATGCCACGGTGCTGTTCTTCACCTTCCGCGCCATGGTTGGCCTGGGCGTGGCAATGATCCTGTTCGGCCTGCTGGGATGCGTACTGCGCCGCAACGGCGCCCTGTACCGGTCCAGGGCATTCCTGCGCCTCGCGGTGCTGATGGGCCCCGCCGGCCTGATCGCGCTGCTGGCCGGCTGGATGACCACCGAGATCGGCCGCCAGCCGTGGGTGGTCTATGGGCTGCTGCGTACCCATGATGCCGTTTCCGCGCATGCGGCTGGCCCGGTGGCGCTGTCGCTGGCGCTGTTCGTGGCGGTCTACTTCGTCTGCTTCGGCGTGGGCATCCGCTACATGCTCAAGCTGGCCAGCGCCGGCCCCGCCCCTGGCACGCATCCGCACGACGAGCCGTCCTACGGCCCGGGCAGCGTCGTTCCCGCGGCCATCGCCGCGGCTTGCGCACCCAACGCGATGGCCCGGCACGGCCGCCGCGAAATCTGAACTGGTGATCGACATGGGTATCAACCTTCCCGTTATCTGGGCCGCCCTGATCTTCTTCGGCGTGATGATGTACGTCGTCATGGACGGATTCGATCTTGGCATCGGCATTCTCTTCCCCTTCGTCGGCGACCGCTATGACCGCGACGTCATGATGAACACGGTGGCGCCGGTCTGGGACGGCAACGAAACCTGGCTGGTGCTGGGCGGCGCGGCGCTGCTGTGCGCCTTCCCGCTGGCCTACTCGGTGCTGCTCACTGCCTTCTACCTGCCGCTGATGTTCATGCTGATGGGGCTGATCTTCCGCGGCGTGGCCTTCGAGTTCCGCTTCAAGGCGAGCGACCGCAGCCGCCCCTACTGGGACGCCGCCTTCACGTGGGGCTCAGTCACTGCGGCCTTCTTCCAGGGCGTGACGCTGGGCGCCTATATCGACGGCATTGCCATGGAAGGCACCACCTTCACCGGCGGCGCGCTCGACTGGCTGGCGCCGTTCCCGGTTTTCTGCGGCGTGGGCGTGGTGATTACCTACGCCTTCCTCGGCGTCACCTGGCTCATCATGAAGACCGAGGGCCGGCTGCAATGGACCATGCTGCGCGTGACCAACGTGCTGACCGGCGTGATGCTGGCGATGGTCGCCGCGGTCAGCGTGTGGACGCCGCTGACCCATCCGGAGATCGGGCAGCGCTGGTTCGCGCTGCCTGACCTGTTCTTCTTCCTGCCGGTGCCGCTGCTGGTGCTGGCCTCGGCCGCCGGCATCTATCGCGCCCTGCGTGGCAAGCCCAACGTGGCGCCGTTCCTGTACGCGCTGCTGATGATCTTCATGGGCTATACCGGGCTGGCCATCAGCATCTGGCCCAACATCATCCCGCCGTCGATCACGATCTTCGATGCGTCGTCGCCCCCGCAAAGCCAGGGCTTCGCGCTGGTCGGCACCCTGTTCATCGTGCCGATCATCCTGGCCTACACCGCATGGTCGTATTACGTGTTCCGCGGCAAGGTCAAGCGCGGCGAGGGCTACCACTGATGGCCGGCATCGTGCGCTCACGGCTGGCGGCCCGTCTTGGCTGGCTGCTGGTCCTCTGGCTGGCGGGCGTCGGCACGGTCTTCGTCTGCGCCAGCCTGATGCGGCTGCTGATGCGTGCGGCCGGGCTTGCCAGCTGAAGTCATGCCGTCCTCCAGCCTGCTTTCCCGCTCGGCGCCGTTCACGCTCGGCGCGCTGGCAACGATACGAGGCGAATATCCAGAGCTTCGGCCGTGGATCCATTCCCTCAAGGTATTCGGTGCCGCGATGCTGGCGCTTTACGCGGCGCTGGCGCTTGGCCTGCCGCGTCCCTACTGGGCCATGGCCACCGTCTACCTGGTGTCCAGCCCGCAGGCCGGCGCCACCTATGCCAAGGGCACCTTCCGCATTGCCGGTACGCTGCTGGGCGCCATCTGCGCAGTGGCGCTGGTCCCCTGGCTGGTCGACGAGCCCGTGCGGCTGATGGCGGCGATCGCGTGCTGGACCGGCACCCTGCTCTACCTGTCCCTGCTGGAACCGGCGCCGCGCAACTACATCTGCCTGCTGGCTGCCTATACGCTGCCGATCGTGGCGCTGCCGACGGTGGCCGCGCCGGCCACCGTCTTCGATGTGGCGCTCGCCCGGATCGAGGAAATCGTGATCGGCATCGTCTGCGCCAGCGTGGTCAGCGCCGTGGTCTTTCCCGTGAGGACAAGGCCGGCGCTGGCCGCGCGCGCATCTGCCTGGCTGGCCCACGCCTCGCGCTGGATCAGCGGCATGCTGGCCACTGGTGCCAGTCCGGCGCGTCGCCATGACAGCTTCAGCCTGCTTGCCGCCGATATCCTGGCGATGCAAACACAGATTGCCCAGCTGACCTATGAATCCGACGGCACGCAGACACTGCGCAGTGCCCGCGCCCTGCATCAGCGGATGGCAGCCATGCTGCCGCTGGTGCTGGCACTTGCCGATGCCGCCAGCGCCTTGCGCCGGCACCCTGCGGGCCTGCCCGACGCCGTCGCGCAACGGATGCGCGCCGCGCTGGCTTGGATCGCCGGCGAAGAAGGCGCGCGCCGGCCGGTGCCATCCTGGTTCCCGCCAGGCGCGGCGCAGGCCGCACCGGCGGACTGGCATGCACGGCTGGTCGCAACGACCTGTACCTACCTCGACGAACTGGCCGACCTGTGGCACGACTGCCGTCTGCTGCAGGCGAACCTGCGCCAGGGCGGGCGCGAGCCCGCCGCGCTGCGCTATCGCGTGGAAGCCGCCGGGCAGGCACGGCACCATGATCACGCCCAGCTGTTGTTCCGCGCAGCCACGGCCGGCTCGGCCGCGTTCGTGGCGGGCGTGCTGTGGATGCTGTCAGGCTGGGTGGACGGCGCCGTTCCGGTCGGCCTGGCCGCCCTTGCCAGCTGCTTCATCGCCACCACCGAGGAGCCGCGGCTGGTGGCCGGGCGGGTGATCGCATGGAGCGTGGCTTGTGCGCTGCTGTCCTGGTACTACCAGTTCGTGGTGCTGGTGCTAGCCCATGACTTTGGCTCGCTTGCCGCCTTGCTGTTTGGTCCCTGCCTGGTCATCGGCGCGATGACGACGCAGCCGCGCTTCGCGCTGTTCGGGGTGTTGCTGGCAGTCACGGCGGCGGCATTCCCAGGCCCGCAACACCTCAATGCCGCCAGTTTTGCCGGCATCTTCAACAGCAGCCTGGCGAGCATGGGTGCGCTGGCCTTCGCCGCCTTGTGGGCGGTGCTGATGCAGCCCTTCGGCCAGCAACTGGTGGCCTACCGGCTGGCCCGGGCAAACTGGGAAGAGATCGCGCTGGCGGCGCACCCGCGCGCGCCGGTCAATAGCGCCCGGCTGCGCGGCCGCATGCTGGACCGGCTGCTGCGCCAGTGGCCACCATTGATGCGGCGCAATAGTGCAAATGCCGGGCAGGCCGGCAGCGCCGTTGCCGACTTCCTCGTCGAATCCGCCGCGCTCGGTTTGCGACGCGCCTGCACGGGCCTGCCGGCGCCACGCCGCCGTGCCGTGGAACGCATGCTGGCAGAGGTCGCGCGCCACTACCGCCAGTGCTCGCGTGCCGGACATGCCCGCACGCCGCCACCGGAACTGGCCGTGCAGATCGACGAGGCCTTCGTAGCGCTGTCCGCAACGGCGCATGGCAGCCTGCGCCCCGCGCTGGCTGCGCTCGCCACCATCCGGCTGGCCCTGTTCCCGCATCATGCACCGATCGACGGAGGCCCCAATGCATGCCACTGAGTTCGACCTGTACGGCGTCTTCGTGCCGGCCACCGTGGCATGGATGCTGGCCGCGTTCGCCGTCACCGCCGGCGTGCGCACCGTGCTCGACCGGATCGGCTTCTATCGCATTGTGTGGCACCGGTCCCTGTTCAATTTCGCCCTCTATATCCTCGTACTGCGCGCAATCGTCGCGCTCGTCTGGCACGCTCCATCATGAATCGCAAGCTTTCTCTGATCGGCCCCGTTGTGGTGACCGTGGTGGCCGTGGGCGCCGCGGCGCTGGCCGCCTGGCATCTGTGGCAGTACTACACCGAAGCGCCATGGACGCGCGACGGCCATGTGCGTGCGGACGTGGTTCAGGTGGCCCCGGACGTCTCGGGCCTGGTCACGGCCGTGCTCATCGGCGGCAACGCCCGGGTACATCGCGGCCAGGTCCTGTTCGTGGTCGACCAGGACCGCTTCAGCCTGGCCCTGAGACAGGGGCAGGCCGAGGCCGCGTCGGCACGCGCGGCGCTGGTCCAGGCCCGGCGCAGCCCGGCGGGCACCGAGGCCGAGGCTGCCGCGCTGGCGCGGGTGGAAGACGCCGATGCCGCGGTGGATGTGGCCAGGCTGAACCTGGCCCGCTGCCGCGTGGCCAGCCCGGTGGACGGCTACGTCAGCGACCGCCTGCCGCGGGCTGGCGACTTTGCCACCCGCGGCAAGCCCGCCTTGTCGGTGGTGGCCAGTGGCTCGCAGTACGTGGAGGGCTATTTCGAGGAGACCAAGCTGCCCGCGATCCGCGTCGGCAGCCTTGCCGAAGTCCGCATCATGGGCCTGCGCACGCCCTTGCGCGGGCATGTCCAGAGCATTGCGCCCGGCATCGAGGACCAGGACCGCGGCAGCGGGCCGAACCTGCTTCCCAGCGTCAACCCGACTTTCAACTGGGTACGGCTGGCGCAGCGCATACCGGTGCGCATCTCGCTGGACCAGGTGCCGCCAGAGGTACATCTGATCGCCGGCCAGACCGCCACGGTCAGCATCCAGGGGCCGCGCGAATGAAGCGCGCGCGGGCGCGCCCGGCAAACTGTTCTGGTGCCGGTTCCGGCGATTTGTGCGCCTGCCCGGCAGCCATCCGTCCCTACCATGGACTGCATGGCGCGGGTACTTGACTGCCGCGCCGCGCCCCACACCATCGCTCCAGGGAGATTTGCCATGCAAGCTGCGCTTGTGCAGGAAGTGCCCGCCGCCGCCAGCCTTGACCTTCAGGCGCTTGTTGCGGATCCGGCCGCGGCGGACCCGGCATCGGCCGTCTGCCGGGACCAGCTGGGCCGCCCACTGCGGGACCTGCGGCTCTCCGTGATCGACCGGTGCAACTTCCGCTGCACCTACTGCATGCCCAAGGAGCGCTTCGGGCGCGACTATCCGTTCCTGTCCCCCGAGCAACGCCTGTCCGACGCGGAGTTGCTCCGGATCGTGCGGGCCTTTGTCAGCCTTGGCGTGGAAAAGGTGCGCCTGACCGGCGGCGAGCCGCTGCTGCGCAAGGGTATCGAGTCGTTGGTCGAAGCCATTGCCGCCATGCGCACCCTCGACGGCGGCCAGGTGGAAGTGGCCATGACCACCAATGGCAGCCTGCTGGCCCGCAAGGCCCGTTCGCTGCGTGACGCTGGCCTTGGCCGCGTCACGGTCAGCCTGGACAGCCTGGACGACCCGGTCTTCCGCGCCATGAACGACGTCGATTTCCCGGTCGGCCGCGTGCTGGAGGGGATCGAGGCGGCATGCGCCGTGGGCCTGGCGCCGGTCAAGGTCAATTGCGTGGTCGAGTGCGGCACCAATGACGCCCAGGTGCTGCCGCTGGTCGAACACTTTCGCGGCAGCGACGTCACGCTGCGCTTTATCGAATACATGGATGTGGAAGGCCCCAGCGCGTGGTCACAGTCACGCGTGGTCCCCTCCGGCGAGATCCGCGGCATGGTCGAGCGTGCGCATGCGCTGCTGCCGGTTGCCAGGCGGGACGGCGAGACCGCCAGCAACTATATGCTCGCGGACGGCAGCCTGAAGCTGGGTTTTATTTCCAGCGTGTCGCACCCGTTTTGCGGGGATTGCACCCGCGCGCGCGTTTCGGTCGACGGCCGTTTGCACCTGTGCCTGTTCGCCACGAGTTCGGTCGACCTGCGCCCGCACCTGGGTGCCGACCGCCCGGCCGAAGCCGCAGCGCAGGCAGTCCGCCAGGCATGGCAGGCGCGCGGCGACCGCTATTCCGAGCTGCGCGCGGCCCGGCTGGCCAGCGGCAAGCGGCAGTACCCGACGGTGCGCATGTCACTGGTGGGCGGCTGAGCCACGGCTGAGCCACTGGAAGGCAGGCCTCAGGCGATATCCGGGAAAGCCTGCGCGGCAAGCTCCGCGCCGGCTGGCGTCAGGCTCGCGTGCCCGCGGCCGTCCGCGTCGATCGCGGCGTCGGCCAGCCCGGCGGAGTGGAGTTGCGTCAGCACGCGCCGCAGCACGCTCATCGGCAGTTGCACCCGCTTGGCGATTTTGGCGAGCGACCAGGGGCTGGCGCCGCCCTCGCTCCCGGCCTGGTACAGGACCTGGAGCACGGTCAGGATGGCGGGATCGATATCAGCGTCTTGCATGGTCGTGGTCATCCTCTGCCGGCTCGCGGCTGCGCGCAAGCAGGTGCTGCGCGATCTTGCCCAGCGTCTGCACGGCCGACTCGATGCCGGGCGTCCATTCCGAACTGTAGTTCAGCCGGATGCAGTTGCCGTACGTGGCGCCGGGCGCGAACATATGCCCCGGCGCCACGGTGATGCGGTGCTCCAGCGCGGCGTGGTACATCTCCATGGCATCAATGCCCTCCGGCAATTGCACCCACAACACATAGCCCCCCGCTGGCCGCGAGGTGGTAGTGCCTTCGGGGAAGAACCTGCGCACGGCGGCGGTCATGATGTTGGCCTGCTGTGCATAGGCCTTGCGCACCCGCCGCAGGTGGAAGTCGTAGCCGTCGTTCTTCAGGAACTCGGCGATCGCCAGTTGCGGAATGGCAGGCGTGGTCAGCGTATTGAGGAACTTGAGCCGTTCCACCGCTTCGCGGTAGCGGCCCGGCAGCGCCCACCCGATCCGGTAGGCATTGGTCAGCGTCTTGGAGAAGGATGAGCAATGCAGGACGATACCGGCCTTGTCATAGGCCTTCAGCGAACTCGGATGGGCCTCGCCATAGTAGAGCTCGCCGTAGACGTCGTTCTCGATGACCGGGATATTCTTCTCGGTCAGCATGGCCACCAGGCTGCGCTTCTTGTCATCGGGCATCTGGAAGCCTAGCGGGTTCTGGAAGTTGGGCATCACCATGCAGGCGGCCACGCCCTTCTCGTCGATCAGCCGCGCCAGCGCGCCGATATCGATGCCGTCCACCGGATCGGTCGTCACCTCGATGGCGCGCATGCCCAGACGTTCGATGGCATGGAGCATCGCGTAGTAGGTCGGGGACTCCACCGCGACGGTATCGCCGGGCCTGGCCACCGCCTGCAGGCAAAGGTTGATGGCCTCGGTGGCGCCGATGGTGACGATCACCTCGTTGGGGTCGATGGCATAGCCGTTCTCGAGATAGCGGCGCGAGATCTGCCGGATCAGCTCGGGGCTGCCGGGCGGCAAGTCGTCCAGCATGGTCCACTTGGCATAGCGGCGCGCGATATTGTTGGCGTACTGGTTGATGCGTTGCCACGGAAACAACGACGGGTCCGGATAGGGCGAGCCGAGCGGCACGGCGTCATCGGAACGGATTGAACGCAGCGTGGAAAGCACCAGGGCGCTGACATCCACCGCCGAAGGCTTGGCACTCGGCCTGGACGGCCGCAGCTCGAACGCGGGCTCGCCCGGCCGCGCGCGCACGAAGTAGCCGGACTGTGGCCGGCTTTCGATAATGCCGCGGCTCTCCAGCATGACATAGGCCCGGATCACCGTGGTGATGCTCATGCGGTGGTGCTGGCTGGTCTGCCGCACAGAGGGAATCCGCTCTCCTGGCAGCAGTACGCCTTGCTGCACCAATGCCTCGATATCCGCAGCCAGCTTTTCATATAGTTTCACGCTGCGCTCCCCTTGCTTGCCGTTTCACTTCCGCCCGGTTGGTGACTGAGTCTACCCTTCATCGGGTTGCCGTCAGCTGAGCCAACGATGGAAATCATAGTACGGCAGGGGCACATTCCGGAGTTGCCCGGCGAATTGCGGATCCACCCGCACAAAGCCGCTGGCCTGGCCGAGCGCCGACACGGAGGCCGCGCCCTGCTGTGCGCTGACCTGCACGAAACCCTCGCGGCCGCCCAGATTGCCGACTTCGCCCACGCGCCAGAAGACATCGCCACGGTGCGGGCGTGCGCCCGCCAGCGCCGCCCGCACCCGGCCCACCGGCGGGAACAACTCTGCCCGGCCTTGCAGGCGGCGCAGCAGCGGTGTCACCAGCAGGGCGAAGGTGGCATAGGCCGCCGCCGGATTGCCCGGCAGGCACACCACTGGCTTACCGCACAAGCGCCCTACCGTTACCGGCTTGCCGGGCTTCATGTTGACGCCACGGCAAAGCAGCTCGCCTCCGGCCGAGACCAGCGCCGCGGCTACCAGGTCGCGCTGGCCGACCGAAGCCCCGCCGGCGACCAGCACCAGGTCGGTGTCAGCCGCCAGTTCCCGCAGCATGTCATGCAGGGCGCGCTCGTCGTCCTGCACATGGCGGTGGCAACTGACCACGGCGCCCATGGACTGCACCAGCGACTCGAGCATCGGGCCGTTGACGTCATGCACCTGGTACACGTCGCGCGGCTCATCATGCGCCGCCACCTCATCGCCCGAGGTCAGGATGGCCACCTCCACCAGCCGGCAGACCGGCGCCTCCGTCAGTCCCTGGGAGGCCAGTGCAGCAATATGCCCGGCCTGCAGCAGCGTGCCGGCCGGCAGCAGCAGGTCGCCACGGCGTGCATCCTCGCCTTTGCGCCGGATGTGCTGGCCCGCCACGGGCGCACGGGCGCAGGTGACGCCCCGATAGCTCTCCGCGGCATCCTCCTGCGCAACGACGGCATCGGCGCCACGCGGGATCACCCCGCCCGTGTAGAGGCGGATGGCGTGGCCGGGCAGCAGCGGCTGCGGCCGTGTGCCGGCGTAGACCACCTGCTGCAGCGGCAGCCAGGCGCCTTCGCCACAGTCTTCGCAGCGCACCGCATAGCCATCCATGGCGCTGCGGTCCGCCGCGGGCGTGTCGATGACCGCGACCAGATCGCGCGCCAGCACCCGGCCGGTCAGCAGCCCCAGCCACACGGTCTCGGTTTCCCGCACCGGCTCCGCGCACATCGCGAAGACGGCCTGCGCTTCGTCAAAGCTCAGCATGCGCGCCTCCCTGCGTAGCGCCCATGGCCGGCGCATTGTTGCCGGCGCCCAATGCGGTGCCGGTATAGTCGACATAGCCGTCCTGCCGGCAGAAGCTGAGCAGGTGCAAACCCGCCTGCTCGGCGATCCGGATTGCCAGCGAGGTCGGCGCCGAGATCGTGGCCAGCAGCTGGATGTTCATGCGCGCCACCTTGCGCACCAGTTCATAGCTGGCGCGGCTGGACAGCAACACGAAGCCGTCATCCATCGCCACGCGCCGCATTGCCAGGTGGCCGATCAGCTTGTCCAGGCCGTTGTGCCGGCCGACATCCTCGAAGACATGCAGGATCTCGCCGTCCTCATTGCACCAGGCCGCGGCGTGGACGCCACCCGTGGCCCGCATCAGCCGCTGGTGCGACGGCAGCGCCGCGACGGCGCGCTCGATCATCTCGCGCGACGGCGTCAGCCGCCTGGCCGGCTCCGGCATGCGCGCGGGCTCCAGGTCGAGCAGGTCGATGCTCTCGATGCCGCAGACTCCGCAGCCGGTGCGGCCCGCCAACGCACGCCGGCGGGCCCGCATGGTGGCGAAGCCGCGCTCGCTGATCTCCATCCGCATTTCGGCGCCGTGCCGGTGCACGCGCACTTCGAGGTCGTGGATCTCCGCGTTGTGGCCGACGATGCCCTCGGTCAGCGAAAAGCCGACCGCGAACGCCTCCAGGTCCAGCGGCGTCGCCATCATCACGGCGTGCGAGATGCCGTTGTACACCAGGGCCACCGGGAGCTCCTCCGCCACGTTGTCGGTGGCCTGCTGCGCCGCGTGGTCCTTGTGCCGCACGATGCTGCGCGCTTCATAGCCTGAGTGTTCAACCAGTTCGGTGCAATCCATGGAAGCCTCGCCAGTCATGGTGCCGCGCCGGCATGAGGCGGGCGCTGGCCGGGAGTTGTGGGGTAGTGTCGGGAATGATGGTAGGCATGGGCGGCAGCGCGCGGGGCGTACAGTTGCGCCGATCCGCGGCACTTACAGATGCCTGCGCGCGGCGGGCTTCACCCGCCCATCACCCGCCTGTCATTCGCCGGCGCCGGATTGCCGGTCGTCGTTGCTGGGAAAGCGGTACTGCCCGTAGCGCAGGATCAGCACGCCGCAGGCCAGCATGACCACGCCCGCGCACAAGGCCAGCATGTGGAACTCGGTGGACTCGTTAAAGCGCAGGATCAGGTCTCGTGCCAGCGACACCATCGCGATGTACAGGGGGAAGCGCACCGGCAGCTGCCCGAGCTTGAGGTAGCGCACCACCATTGCCAGCACCTCCAGGTACAGGAACATCAGCAGCAGGTCGGTAATCGAGAACACGCCCAAGGCGGTGAACTTCCACGCTTCCCGTGCCATGGCGAACGTCGTGGCCAGGCCGATCACGACCAGGCCCGCCAGTTCCACCATGCCCAGGAAGGACTCCAGCCGGGCGCGCAGCCGGCCCTGGGGTAGCCGGGCGCCGGGTATTCCGTCCATGCGCATGGCTCTGCTCGCCCGGTTATGCCGCCACGGCGGGCTGACGGCGGGATGGACTCAGCAATACCGGCACCGACTTCGACGTGGGCGTGCCACAGCCATCGCCGGTGCTTTCCAGCGGCACCAGCGGATTGGTCTCCGGGTAGTACGCGCCCAGGCAGCCCTGCGGAATGTCGTACTCGACCAGCACGAAGTCCTCGACATGGCGTTGCACGCCGTCGTCCCAGACACTGGTGATGTCCACGTGCTGCCCCGCCTTCAGGCCAAGCCGCGCCAGGTCGGCGGCATTGATGAAGACCACCCGGCGCAGGCCGAACACGCCGCGGTAGCGGTCGTCCGGGCCATAGATCGTGGTGTTGTACTGGTCATGCGAGCGCGTCGTCATCATCACCATCAGCTTTTCGCCATACTGCTCGCGGGCACGGTTGATGGGGGTGTCCTTGTCGATGCGGTTGACCAGGAACTGGGCCTTGCCCGACGGCGTTTGCCAGACGCGGTTGCGCGACGCAGGTGTCAGGTGGAAGCCGCCCGGCACTGCGACGCGCTCGTTGTAGTTCTCGAAGCCATCGAGGACCTGCGCAATGGCATCGCGGATGCGGGCATAGTCCTGCGCATACCAGAGCCAGTCGATCTTGTCCGAGCCGAGCGTGGCGGCCGCCATGCGCGCGACAATGGCAATCTCCGACAGCAGGTGCGGCGACGCCGGCGCGTTCATGCCAAAGGAGATATGGACCATGCAGACCGAGTCCTCGACGGTCACGCCCTGCGGCACGCCCTCCTGCTGGTCGATCTCGGTTCGGCCGAGCGTAGGCAGGATCAGCGACGCCTTGCCATGCACCAGATGGCTGCGGTTGAGCTTGGTGGCAATGTTCACGGTCAGGTCGCACTGGCGCAGTGCTTCGAAGGTGCGCGGCGTGTCGGGCGTGGCGGTGGAGAAATTACCTCCCAGGCCCACGAAGACCTTGACCTTGCCCTCGAGCATCGCCGAAATGGTGTTAACCACGTCATAGCCGTGCTTGCGCGGCGGCTCGAAGCCGAATGCAGCCTGCAGCCGGTCCAGGAACGCATCTTCAGGTTTTTCCTCGATGCCCACCGTGCGGTCGCCCTGCACGTTCGAGTGCCCGCGCACCGGCAGCAGCCCGGCGCCCTCTCGCCCGATATTCCCGCGCATCATCATCAGATTGGACAGGATCTGCACCGTCGGCACGGAATGCTTGTGCTGCGTCAGCCCCATGCCCCAGCATGCAATCACGCGCTTGCCCCTGGCGTAGACCTGGGTCAGCGCATCGATATCCTCCTGCGATACGCCCGACTCCGAGATGATGTCCGCCCAGCTTTCCGCGCGCAGGTCGTCGACGAAGTCGCCGAAGCCGATGGTGTGCTCGCGCACGAAGTCCACATCGATCAGCCGCGCGCGGCCATGCCTGATGGTCTCGTCGTCCATTTCGACCAGACGCTTGGCCATGCCCTTGATCAGCGCAAAATCGCCGCCCAGCCTGGGCTGTACGAACATCGAGGCAATCCTGGTGCTGGAGCCGGTCAGCATCTCCACCGGGTGCTGCGGGCTGGTAAAGCGTTCCACTCCGCGTTCGCGCAGCGGATTGATCGAAACGATGGTGGCGCCGCGCCGCGCGCACTCGCGCAGCTCGCCCAGCATGCGCGGATGGTTGGTCGCCGCGTTGTGGCCGAACAGCAGGATGGTGTCGGCATGCTCGAAGTCATCCAGCACCACGGTGGCCTTGCCAACGCCAATCGTCAGCGGCAAGCCACGGCTGGTGGCTTCATGGCACATGTTCGAGCAGTCGGGAAAGTTGTTGGTGCCATAGGCACGCACGAACAACTGATAGAGGAACGCAGCCTCGTTGCTGGCCCGGCCAGATGTATAGAATGCGGCCTGGTTCGGATCCGGCCGCTCCCGCAGGTGGCGCCCGATCAGCGCAAAGGCCTCGTCCCATGCGATCGCGCGATACTTGTCGGTCTGTGGGTCGTAGACCATGGGATGCGTCAGCCGCCCGTGCTGTTCCAGCTCGAAATCCGTCTGCGCCATCAGCGACGTGACCGTGTGCTGCGCGAAGAACTCCGGCGTGACACGCATGCTGGTGGACTCCGCGGCCACGGCCTTGACGCCGTTCTCGCAGAACTCAAAGGTGGAGGCGTGCTGCCGGTCCGGCCACGCACAGCCGGGGCAGTCGAAGCCATCCGCCTGGTTCTGCTTGAACAGCATCTTGTACTTGCCACCGGCAACCTTCTCCTTGATCAGGTTGATGGCAACGTACTTCAACGCACCCCAGCCGGCGGCGGAGTGGGTGTAGGGGGCGATGTGGCCTTTCTCAGGGGGCGGGGAGCTCATTGGCGTGGTGTCCTGTAACGACTGGAGCGGCGTCCGGCCTGCCCGTGCTGCGCATGGGCATGGTCCGGATCGTTGCGGTGTCACCAGATTAGATTTCCCGGACGTGCCCAGGTACGTACAAACGGGCGCTTGCCCGGGGAGCACAGTTTTGCGGTTGCTCGCAGGGGGCCGCCGGCAGCCGCCTTACGCGCCCCAGAGGTTACCGCTCTATCGGCGGCGCCCGTCATTCCCGGTTCGGAAATATCCAGCCTTCTTTCGGACCAGTCTGATTTTCCTGCCTGTCTCCTTCCGATAGCTTGAAATGCTTCCCGAGGTTAGATACCTCGCGGCGCCGTCTTGATGCGATAGCCGGCGCGTTAGCCGGCGCAGCTACGCCGTCCAAACCGGGACAGAGAACATTGGAGGACCGGCTAAGTCACGCAACATGTGCGGCATCCCCGGGATTCCCGGGATTCCGTTTAGCCGCCACCCCATTCCACCGACCCGCCAGCGGCGCGTCCAGCCCGAACAGATCCAGGACCCTGCCGAGGGAATAGTCGACCATTTCCTCCAGGCTGGCGGGTCTTGCGTAGAACGCTGGAACAGGCGGATAGACGATAGCTCCGATGTCGGTCACGGTGGCCATGCTGCGCAGGTGCCCGGCGTGCAACGGGGTTTCCCGTACCATCAGTACAAGCCGGCGGCGCTCTTTCAGCATCACGTCCGCAGCGCGCGACATCAGGGAACTGGTGACGCCGCTCGCGATCTCGGAGAGGGTCCTGATCGAGCATGGCGCGATGACCATGCCGTCGGCAGGGAATGAGCCGCTGGCGATGGCGGCGCCGATGTCGCCGTTGGCGTGAACTACGTCTGCCAAGGCATGGATGTCCGCGGGGCGCAGGTCTGTCTCGCAGTTAAGCGTGAGATGGGCCGAGCGGCTCATCACCAGGTGGGATTCCACATCCAGACCCCGCAGCAGGCGCAATAGCCGGATGCCGTAGATGGCGCCGGAGGCGCCGGTGATGCCGACCACAATGCGGCGGCGCGCCTGACGATTGGGAGCATCCATCGTTATGGCCTCCGCTCGGAGCGGCCGGCGTCGAGTCGACCGTCCGCGTGCAGTCTGGCCCTTACGCGTTCCATGACCTCGGCCGGCGGGACGGCGCGATGCCAGTCCTGGCGATCGCTCGCCTTGCGGGTCGCGTCCACTCCCATCTTGGTGGCCACGCCGTCCTGCTTGATCGGCTCGGAGCGGTCGGTCCGCGCACCCGGGGCAATCAGCAAGTCGCGGTCGGGCCGCATCCGTGTGGCAACGGCCCATTCCACCTGGGCGGAATCCCAGGGGTCGATGTCGTCATCGACGACGGTCACGTTCTTGACAAGATTCACGTTGCCCCAGATCGCGAACATCACCTTCCTGGCCTCGCCTGCGCGATGGGCTGCGATGCTAACGACGGCGTTCAGGCGCCCGCAGCCGCCATGCCCGACGGCGACCTCCCGCACCGGTATGGCGGCAGCGCGCAGCATGCGTGCCAGGCCTGCAGCAATCGCGACGCCGCCGATCAAGGTGTGCTCGGGATAGTAGCCTGGCTGAATCACCTGGAAAAAGGCATCGTCGCGCCGCGTCATGCAGTGAAACTCGGCGACCGGCCCGTCGCCGTATGGCTCGTACATGCCGTGGTACTCGGACACAAGCTGTTCGTCATGCCGGCTGCCCACGTCAAGCACGCCTTCCAGCACGATCTCGCATTGCGCCGGTACGTCGAGGTCGATGGTGCGGCAGGCCACGGTCTGCACCGGCTCGCCCAGCAGCGCGCCCGCCACCTCAAGTTCGTCGTCGCCCAGGCGCAGGTAGAGCGCCGCGGCGATGAGGACGGCGGGATGATTTCCGATCGCGACCGCGATCTCGAGTTTCTCGCCACGCTTTCTGGCGGCCTCGGCCATGACCGCCAAATGGTGATTGGGCGCGATGCCGATCATGCCGCGATTGCCGTCCAGCAGCTTGACCCGGGCAAACGAGACATTGCCGCGGCCACTGGCGCGGTCACGCGCGAAGATCACGCCCGCCGTGATGTAGGCGCCGGTTTCCCTCGGGAAAAACAGCGGCGCAGGAAGCTCGCGCTGAAGGTCCGGCCTGTCGATGACGGTCTGCTGGCAGGGCCCGTTGGCGACGCGCACCGGTGCAAGGCCACTCCCGATCGCGTCGACGATGCGCTGCTGCAGGGTCTGCGGCATTGCGCCGATGCCGCGGGCAATGCGCGGCAATGAATTGAGAAGGTTGCCGACGGCAGGCAGCGCATGGCCGGAGATGGTCTCGAAGCGCAGCGCGGGACCGTCAGGCAGTTGCGCCAGATAGGCTGAGATCTCGTACTGGGTGCTTACCGGGTCGCAAACACGCATCAGTTCGCCGCTCTCGTCAAGGGACTGGACAAAGCCGCGCAGCGACTGGCGTTGCAGGCTGGGGTTTCCCGTTGTCTGCCGGGGCTCCTTGATACGCATGGTTATTCCTTTCTATTGCTGGGTTGTCGAGGCATCCGGCGACCACTCTTGCCGGCCGGTTGCGACGGCCGTCGGAAGACGACGGTGTATGCGAGGCTGCCGGTGCAGCGAGCCCGGCGCTTTCGCGAGAGTCTAGGCCAATCAGTGGCAAAACATCGTATGCTTATATATTCGACTTAATTAACATGATGTTATGAAGCTGAATCTGCGCCAGATTGAGGTGTTTAGGGCCATCATGCTGAGCGGCTCCATCAGTGGGGCATCGAAGCTGTTGTATGTCTCGCAGCCGGCCGTGAGCCGGCTGATTTCATATACGGAACAGCGCTTGGGATTGCTCCTCTTTCAGCGCATCAAAGGGCGGCTCTATCCGACGCCGGAGGCACGCCGCTTGTTCGAGGAGGTCGGCGCCGTCTACCAGAGCGTGCAGCGGGTCAACGAGGTAGCCGAGAATCTGGCCGAGAATCGTATAGGGCAGCTGCGGATTGCGTGCAGCCCCAATATCGGCCAGTCGCTGATGCCGCGGGCGGTAGCGATCTTTTGCCAGCGCTACCCGGACGTGAGGATTGTGCTGCACACGCTAATCCCGGGTGCCCTGCTGCAGGGCCTGCTGACGCACCAGGTCGAGTTGGGGATCACGTTCATGCCAATCGGCCACCCCAGCCTCCAGGTGCTTCCGCTCTACAGGAATCGCATCGTTGCGGTGTTGCCCAAGGATCACCGTCTGGCGGCACGCGAATGCATTGACCCCAGCGACCTGATCGATGAGCCGTTTGTCGGCTATAGCAGCGACATCCCGTTTGGCCAGCTGGTGCAGCAGGTCTTCGGCAGCGAGGACCGCCAGCCGGTGCCGCGCATCGAAGTGCAGCAGGCCCATGTCGCTTGTTCCATGGTGCAGGCGGGCGTGGGCGTGGCGCTCGTGGATGAAATCACGATGAAGGGGCCAATCTGGTCCGGCGTGGTGGCCAGGCCGATCACGCCCGACGTGCATGCGCCAATCAACGTGTTCCGCCTGGAGCTGCAACCGCTCTCCCGCCTCGCACAGGAATTTATTGTCGTCCTCAAGTCACTGGGAGCCTGACGGGCTGGCTCCCTCGACGCGCCGCAGATGCCGGCGCAGGTTTTCCTGTGGTGTTCTGCGGCCCGGCCGGTTGTATTTGTGGGCACGCATTGTTTGCAATGCATCTGCATTTTCCAGATGCCGTCTGACGCAGTTCGAGCAACGCCAGTGCGTGGCCGCGTCAACAAGCGGCACAATCGCCCTGCCATAACAAGCCGTTATGCAATGGCAACAAAAAGGAAAGCGACATTATCTGGTGAGCTCCCTAATATCCCGTCGATCAAGACTGCAACAACGCAGGGCGCAGCCGTCCATGTTGCAGTCGCCTGAACAGACAGCCCCCAGCGATCACGGTTCCTGTCGCGTGAAGAAGAACTTGTCACCCAGGTATTCCGACAGTCCGCGGCCTAGCGAGACGATTAATCCACATGGCGAACATTAGGAGCATTGGCATGAAAGATGTAGTTCTCAATCCGGAGAGCAGACCAGCAGACGACTCGATGGGGCGGAATGACCATGAGGCTCGCAGCGCCAGCGCGGGGCGCCGCGCCGTCATCGCCGCCTCGGCGGGCAATGCGCTGGAATGGTATGACTTTACGGTCTACGCACTGTTCGCCGTCTACATCGGCCAGAATTTCTTCCAGAACGACAATCCGACCGTGCAACTGATGGGCTCGTTCATGGCATTCGGCCTGGGATATGTGGCGCGTCCGCTGGGCGCCTTGCTGCTTGGTTCCTATGGCGACCGCGCGGGCCGCAAGGCCGCGCTGACCATGACCATCATGCTGATGGCGCTTGGCACGCTGCTGATTGCGGCGGCGCCGCCCTATGCTGCCATCGGCGTTGGCGCGCCGCTGCTGATCGTATGCGGCCGCGTGCTGCAAGGCTTCTCGGCCGGGGGCGAAGTCGGCGGCGCGACGGCTTTCCTGGTCGAGCATGCACCGGCGCACAAGAAGGGGCAGTACGCCTCGTGGCTGCAGGCCAGCATGGGTATCTGCAATATCCTGGGCGCTCTGGTGGCCACCCTGGTGACTACCCTCTATTCGCCGGACGAGATCACGGAATGGGCGTGGCGGATTCCGTTCATTGTCGGACTGGCGATCGCCCCGGTTGGCCTGTGGATGCGCAAGACGCTGGACGAGACGCCGCACTTCAAGCAGGAGGAGGCCCGCATGAAGCAACTGGGCATCACGAAGAAGGCGCCACTGCTGCAGGTCGTGCGCGAATACCCCAAGCAACTGCTGTCCGGCTTCGGCCTTTCGGTGCTATGGGCAGCGGGCCCGTATTCACTGATCATCTTCATGCCGATCTATGTGCAGAAATCGATGGGCTTCACCGGATCGCAAGCCTTCCTGGCTGCCTTCATCGGCAACATCTTCCTTACCGCGGGCTGCGTATTCGCCGGGACCTTGTCCGACCGCTTCGGCCGGCACCGCATCCTTCGCATCGGTGCGGCCGCGCTGCTGGTCTGCGTCTATCCGCTGATGATGTGGCTGCAGTCCTCGCACACGACATCGACACTGGTGATCGTCCAATCGGCGTTCTGTACGCTGATCTCGCTATTCGTCGGCGTGGCGCCGGCAGCCTTGTCCGAGATATTCCCGACCGCGGTGCGCTCCTCCGGCATGTCGCTGTCCTATAACACGGCCGTCACACTGCTGGGCGGCTTTGCTCCCGCGATCCTGACCTGGATCACCTACACGACCGGCGTGGCATTCGCGCCGGCGCTGTACGTCATGGGCGCCGCCGTCGTCGCCCTTGTCGCCATTTCCCTGCTGCCCAAGGCACGCGAGGACTGATACGCAGGACGGGCCATGCCGATTCCGGCGGCCCGTCAAACAGTCAGTCCGCAAAAGACCACACCACAAGAAGGAGAGGAAACCATGAAGATCCGGAAAACAAACCGGAGGATCGCCCCTGCGCGCTCGTCACGCCTGCCCGGGATATTCGGCCTGCTTGCGCTTTCGGCGGCCAGCTGCGCCTATGCCGATCCGAGTGTCCAGATCACCGGCGTCGTCGACACCTACGCCGGATCGCTCAAGCGCAGCGGGGAAGCCGGCAGGACAGGCGTGGTCAACAGTAGCGGGATGACGACTTCCTGGTGGGGCCTCAAGGGCGTCGAGGATCTGGGCGGTGGCCTCAAGGCGCAGTTCAACCTGACGAGTTTCTTCCGTCCCGACACCGGCGGCGCGGGGCGCTACGATGCCGACACGCTCTTCTCGCGGGACGCCAACGTCGGACTGGGGGGCGCGTTCGGCCGCTTATCGCTGGGCCGCGACCTGGCGCCCAACTTTATTCCGTCGGTTTCGCTCAATCCGTTTGGGGGTTCGTTTGCCTTCGCGCCGCTGCTGGTGCAGACGCAGGCGTCGAGCGGCTACACGCGAGGACAGAAATGGGCCGCCACCGAAGCCGGTGATACCGGCTGGAGCAACGAGATCATGTATGTGACGCCCAATCTCGGCGGCCTGGTGGCGAGCGCGTTCTATCAGTTCGGCGAACAGGCTGGCAATGCGGGCAAGAACAATATTGGCGTCAATGCGATGTACAGCAATGGCCCGGCGACCTTAGGCGCCTACTATCAGCGCGTCAAGGTCAACAATCCCGTCGACAATGCCGCAGGCGATTCCGGCGTCTTTTCCTTTACGCCCTATAACAGCCAGACCGGTGCAATCTACAGGCTGACACCGGCCAGGGAGCAGGGAACGTGGTTCGTCGGCGGTGCCTACGATCTGCGCGTGGCCAGGTTGTTCGCAACCTATCAGCATTCGTCCAACGCGCTGCCCGATGGCTTTGACAGCGCGCATTTCAAGCTTCAGTCCGGCACGCTGCAGCTTGGCGCGAGCGCGCCGCTCATGCAGGGAACCGCCATGTTGTCCTGGGCCAGGACGACTGTAAAGGCTGACGGAGACTATCGCGCCAGCCTGGGCAGCGACGGATGGCAGTCCACAGTCAGGCGTGACACGGTGTCGCTCGGCTACGACTACCTGCTGTCCAGGCGGACCGACCTGTACGCGGTGGCAATGTACGACAAGATCACGGACCAGGCCGGTGGCACCAGCTTCGCAGTCGGCGCAAGGCACAAGTTCTAGCGGTCTGCCAGCTTGCCGGAAGGGA
>NZ_JARJLM010000063.1 GCF_029335485.1 Cupriavidus basilensis | reverse complement strand
CCGGCCCCTGGCGTGCTTGGCGGTCTGTGCCGGCGCTCTAGTACCAGGGGCTTGTCGCATTATTGACGGCGAGCCGGCGCGGCGACTTGCGCAAGATCAAGATCGCTTGCGGGTTCGGGTGGCTCTTGTGCAACTTTCGCTAAATATCATGGCGTGACAGAATTTTGCGGCGCCCGGGCCGGGATCGGAGGGGCTGCCGCCGGTAGCGATGGCGCAGGCGACATCACACGGCGTGTGCCGCCTGGCCCGGTGGCGTGCCGAGGCCGGTTGGCATTTCGCCGGTGAGCAGGTAGTGCATCAGTTCGCGGACCGGGCGGATGGCCTGGCCGAACGGCAGGCTCCCCTTGCCGCGGAAGAACAGCCCGCGCTCCACGTCGCCGCGCATGGCCTGGGCCAGCTTGAGGTCGATGCAGAACTGCCCGACGCGGCCGATGCCGTCGCGCAGGCCGCAGGCCTGCAGGCAGTCGAAGCCTTCAAGGCAGTCGCGCACCTTGGCGCGGGTCCGCAGCGTCGCTTCACGCGACAGGTAGCGCTTGAGCCACGGCGTCAGTACGGCGCGTGCCGGCAGGCCGGCCACGCTGGTGAACTCGCTCAGTTGTTCGGGACGCGCGCTGGCCAGGACTTCCTTGAAAGCCGGGTGCGCATCGCCTTCTTCGGTCACGGCGAAGGCCGTCCCCAGTTGCACGGCCGAGGCGCCTTCACCCAGCCAGTGACGGACTTTGGCATGGCTGTTGATCCCGCCCGCAAGGATCAGGGGAACGCTCTCCCAGGCCAGCCCCAGTCCGGCGAATACTTCGCGGCATTCGGCCAGCACGCGTGCGAAGGAGAAGCGCCCATCGCCGATGTCCTCGATGCGCGAAGCGCCAAGGTGGCCGCCGGCGTGCGCCGGGTCCTCGATGACGATGGCGTCGGGCAGGCGGTTCTTCTTCATCCACTTGCGCAGCACCAGGCCGATGCCACGGGAGTCCGACAGGATGGGAATCAAGGCAATGTCCGGGTGACCGGCCGTGAGTTCGGGCAGGTCGAGTGGCAGCCCCGCGCCCATCACGATGGCATCGGCCCCGCTCTCGCAGGCCTGCCGGACCAGTGCGGCATGCGAGCTGACGGCTTTCATGACGTTCACCGCGATGGCACCGCGCCCGCCCGAGAGCTGCCGCGCGCCCTGGATCTCGCGATCCAGTGCCACCAGGTTGGCTGCCTCTATCTTGTCCTTGTCACGTGACTTGGCCGTGGCCGCCATCAGGTCCGGATGATGATGGCGCAGATCGATGCTGGCAATGGTGCCCATGCCGTTCTGGCTCGCCACCGCGCCTGCCAGCCGGTGCGCGGAGATGCCGATACCCATGCCGCCCTGTACCACCGGGACCAGCCGGCGGCCAATCAGCTTTAGCCAATGCTCTTGCATATCACCCTCGGTAAGACATTCTGCTCGCCGGCGGGGATGCCGTGCGTTGCAGGAAAGCGGCATAGGTTTGCATGGACATGCGGCGGGAAACTTGCGTTGGATCAAGTCGGGGCCGGCTCGATACCAATGGCCTATGCCACTCGGCGGATGGCCGTCGTCGGCGCCGTGCGCGGCGGCCCGCGCTTTTGCGCCTGGTCAATTGGTCCGTGCCGGAGCTTGGCTAGGATCATGGCTCACTTGCGTTCGCCGCCGCCGTGGCGCATGCGGACGCCCGAAACCTCATTGAGCCTATCCATGACCTCCAACACTCCGGGCACAACGCGTCGCCCGCAACTGGTTGCGCCCGCCGGCTCGCTGGCTGCGCTGCGCGTGGCGCTGCAACGTGGCGCCGACGCCGTCTACCTTGGCCTGCGCGACGCCACCAATGCGCGCAACTTCGGCGGGCTGAACTTCACCGAGGCCGATATCCAGGCAGGCGTGGCCGAAGCCCACGCGCAGGGCGCGGAAGTCTTGTTCGCCATCAATACCTTCGCGCAGATGGGCGCGGTTGCGTGTTGGCACCGCGCCGTCGATGCCGCGGCGGAGCTGGGCGCGGATGCCGTCATCATGGCCGATCCCGGCCTCATGGCCTATGCCCGCGAGCGCCATCCGCAGCTGCGTCTTCATCTGTCGGTGCAAGGTTCGGCCACCCACGCCGACGCCATCGAACTGATGCGCGCGCGTTTCGGCATACACCGGGTGGTGCTGCCGCGCGTGCTGTCGCTGGCGCAGATCGGCAAGCTCGCGCGGCAGACCGATGTGGAGCTCGAAGTGTTTGGCTTCGGTAGCCTGTGCGTGATGGCCGAAGGCCGCTGCCTGCTGTCTTCCTACGCGACTGGCGATTCGCCGAACAACAAGGGCGTGTGCTCGCCCGCGCATGCCGTGCGCTGGGAAGAGCACGAGGGCACCATGCAGGCGCGCTTGTCCGGCATCCTGATCGACAGCTACGCGCCCGGCGAGCCGGCCGGCTACCCGACCCTGTGCAAGGGACGGTTCGAGGTGGAGGGCGAGCGGGGCTATGTGCTCGAGGAGCCGACCAGCCTCAATGCGCTGTCGCTGCTGCCGGCGCTGATCGGCATAGGCATTGCCGCGATCAAGATCGAAGGCCGCCAGCGTAGCCCCCGTTATGTGGGCGACGTGGTTGGCGTGCTGCGCGCGGCGATCGACGCCGCTGGCGCCGATCCGTCGCGCTTCACCGCGCGTCAGGAATGGCAGGGCGTACTCGGGCGGCACGCCGAGGGCGACCAGGTGACCCAGGGCGCTTACGACCGGCCATGGCGTTGAGGCCGCGCCGCGGCGCCTGCGCCTGCTGCCTTCTTTGTGCCTGCGGGCATGACATTCTCCTTCTGGAACCAAACTACCAATGAACGATTCGATGAACGAGCCGAGCGCGGCTGTGGCGGCTGTGGCGGGCAGCTTCGGCATCTCGCTGGGCCCGCTGCTGTACTACTGGCCGCGCACCACGGTCATGCAGTTCTATGCGCAGGTCGCAGACTCCGCGGTGGACCGCGTCTACCTGGGCGAGACCGTCTGTACCCGCCGCCATGAGCTGCGCCATGCCCACTGGCTGGAGATCGCGCAGATGCTGCAGGAGGCCGGCAAGGAGGTCGTGCTCTCGACCCCGGTGCTGGTCGAATCCGACAGCGATATAGCCTGCATGCACCGCGTCTGCGAGCAGACCGAATATCTGGTCGAGGCCAACGACCTGGGCGCCGTCAACCGGATGCAGGGGCGCGCCTTCATCTGCGGCCCGCATCTGAACGTGTATCACGCGGATACGCTCGCCTGGCTCAGCGGGATGGGGGCCATAGCATGCGTGCCCCCGCTGGAAATGGACCGCACCGCGCTGGCGGCGCTGGCGGCGGCACGCCCGGCGGGCACGGACCTGGAGGTGCTGGTCTGGGGCCGGATGCCGCTGGCGTTCTCGGCGCGCTGTTTCACTGCGCGGCACCACAGGCTGCGCAAGGACAATTGCGAGTTCCGCTGTCTCGAGTACCCGGATGGCCTGGTGGCTTCGACCGGGGAGGGCCAGCCGTTCTTCACGCTCAACGGGGTGCAGATCCAGTCCGCCAGCTGTCTTGACCTGTGCGCCGAGGTGCCGGCCATGACCGCGATGGGCATCGACTCGGTGCGGGTCAGCCCCCATGCCAGTGCCACGCTGGATGTGGTGGCGGCGCTTGCGGCACTGCGCTCCGGCGAGCGTACCGCGGCGCCCGGCGGCTTGCTGCCGGCGGGGGCGCAGCCCAGCAATGGCTATTGGGACGGACGCGCCGGCATCGCCTGGCAGGAGGAACACGCATGATCGGCCCGAAAGCCATGCTGGCACGCCTGCACCGCGCGATGCCGGCGCAGGCCCGTGCCTTGCCCCTGGTGGCCGCGCTGGAGCTTGCGCGGCGGCGTGGGTGGCTGCAGCCACCGGCGGCGCTCGATGGCCATTGCTTCCTGCTGACGGTGGAGGACCTTGGCCTGCAGGTGCGTTTTCGCTGCACGGATGGCCGTTTTGCCGCCGGGCCCTTTGACGGTAGCCCGCCGGCGCTGACGTTGCGCGCCAATGCCGTCGATTACCTGCGCCTGCTGGGCGGGGAAGCCGACACCGATACGCTGTTTTTCCAGCGGCGTCTGGCGATTGGCGGCGATACCGCGCTTGGCCTGGAAGTGAAGTACTGGCTGGACGCGGTGAGCCGGCCGGAATGGCTGACCGGGTTGACCAGGCACCTGGCACCGGGCGCCGCCACGTCGCAGCCTACCTGAGGAGGCAGCAAGGGCGGCAAGTGCCGCTCTTCAGCTTGCTGATGAACCTGCGGTTGCGGCGGTTTGCTCCCCATCTCTCCCGCTTGCGGGAGGGGGGCAGGTTTGAGGTTCGGGCGTGAGTGGGCTAGCTGTAGCGCCTCATGCTCCGCGTGTTCCGTATGGCACTGCCGTTCGCCATGCTCCGGTTTTCTCCCCTCTCCCCGTGAGGGGACAGAGCGTGACAGCCGTCGTCATTCCAGACGGTCTTGGCGCATCCCTTCGGCTTCGGCCAATGCGGCTTTGTCGGCATGCCGGGGCGGCGCATCCTTGATGGCCGACAGCGCCAGTGTCACCGCCTCCCAGGCCGCTCCGGCTTCCGTCTCGCTGCATTCGCCATGCTGCCGCTTGGTGGCGCCCAGCCGATTGAGCACCAGATGCCGGTCGGGCGCAACCCCCGCGCTGGCCAGGCAGGCTTTCACGCAGGCCAGCGGGCAGCCGTCCAGGGCCAGGATCGGGCGGCCCGAACGGGCCACCCTGGTGAGCGCGGCAACGCCGCCGCCAACCCCGCTGATGCAGGACATCTCGGCCAGCCCGCCGCGGTCCAGCCGTACGGCGAAGGTGTTGGCGAGCTGCGCCACGCTGGAGCAGCCGGAGCACGCGTAGACGAGAGGCAAGGATGTGGTGTCAGCCTTGGGCATTGCGATACCTCGGGACTTGATGGGCGGATTGGGGAGATGCCTTCAGGAGGCGATCGCCGACGGCTTGCATCGCGTAGTTTCGGCGGATGAAGTGACGGAACGCTCTCCACGTGAAGAGACCGCGTCATCCAGCTTGCACAGCCTGAGAATGAAGCGCGCCACCTGGGCGGCCTGGTCGAGCGGCAGGCAAGGCATGCCGATATCGAGCGGCACGTCGCTGGCCACCGCCACGATGGACGGGTCGCGGGGATAGTAGGGCGCGCGCCCGTGCGCCGGCCGGAAAACCTCGATGCGCGGGATGGCTTCGCTGCGGAACCCTTCCACCAGGGTCAGGTCCGCCGGCGCCAGGCGCGCCACCTGCTCGCGCAAGGTCGGCTCCGGCGCACCGTTCAGTTCGTGCAGGATGGCAAAGCGGAATGGCGAAGCCACCAGGACTTCGCCGGCGCCGGCCTGGCGAAAGCGTGCGCTGTCCTTGCCCGGCGGCTCGAGCTCGAGAGAATGGTGGCTATGTTTGATGACATTGACGGTCAGCCCTTGCTGGCGAAACCAGGCGAGCATGGCCGTGATCAGCGTGGTCTTGCCGCTGCCCGAGGTGCCGGCGATGCCGAGGATGGCGGGTTGCATGATCGTTCTCCCAGAGATGGCCTCCGGGTGGGCGGACTGGCGAAGCGCGGTGCGCATTCTGGAGAGACGGGAATGCGGCGTCCGGGGCTTGCCAGTGCCTGTTGCCGGAGGTGGAGGTTGTTTATTGCACCAGCGGCGTTTCGGCGCCGCCGAGGTCGATCCCTTCAATGCTGGCGCCGCCGATCAGCAGGCTTGCGTACTGCTTCCACGCGCGGTCGCGCGCCGCCGCCGCGAGGGCGCGGGCGATGGATTGCCGCACGGCATCGAACGGCAGCTGTACGCCTTCGCAGCGCTCGATGACCCGTACCACGTGCAGGCCGTAGCGCGTTTCAACCAGCCGGGCCAGCACGCCCGGATTGCGCGCGGCAAAGATGGCGCGCTCGAACTCGGGCGCGGTTTCGCCGCGGAACACGCGGCCAAGGTGTCCGCCGCCGGCGCCGGTCGGGCAGTTGGAGCGGGCATTCGCCAGCCCGGCGAACGCCGAGGGATCGGCCAGCACCTGCGCCAGCGTGGCCTCGGCCGTTTCGCGCAGCGCATCGAGCGGGACCCGCGGCGTCACCTGGAACAGGATGTGCCCGGCCTCGACCCACTCGCCCTCGCGGAAGCGTTCCAGGTGGCTGTCGTAATGCCGGCGGCAACTGGCCTCGTCGGGCTCGGGCAGCCCGACCTCCCGCTCCAGCAGGGCCTCAGTCAGGGACTCGTCGTCGTCGCCGGGCAGTCCGAGCCGCCGTGCCTGCGCGCGCACCAGATGACGCAGGATCAGGGCAACCACGGCGTGCCGGGTGGGTTCATGCGAGCCGGCATGGTGGGCCAGTTCACGTTCGATCTCGGCGTCTTCCAGTTCGACGCCGTTGACTAAGATGGGCATAGCTTTCTCCTTGCAGGACGGCCGGTTGGCGGGGCGGGCTTCAGCGGCTGCGCACCAGTTGCCAGGCGCGGCCCAGGTAGCCGACCGAGGCGAAGCCGCTCCACACGTGCACCAGCCGGGTGAAGGGGAAGATGGCGAACAGCGAGATCCCCATGAACAGATGGGCCTTGAACAGCAGCGGCGCACCGGCGATATAGCTGGCGGCGTCCCCGCGCAGGGTGACGATGTGCTGGGCCCAGGTCATCAGCTGCACCATCATGTGGCCGTCCATATGGCGGGACGATTCGAAGATGGTGGAAAGGCCCAGCAGCAAGGTCACCAGGATCCACAGCAGCAGCACCTTGTCGCCGGTGCGCGTGACCGCGGACACGCGGGCATTGGTGAAGCGGCGGTGGAGCAGGATCAGCAGGCCGGACAGGCACATGGTGCCCATCAGGCCGCCGGCCGCCATGGCCACGCCTTGCTTGAATCCATGCGAGACGCCCAGGGCGTCCCAGACCGCCACGGGCGTCAGCAGGCCTACCAGATGGCCGAAGAACAGCCCGATGATGCCGACGTGGAAGAGGATACTGCCGACCCGCAGGTTGCCGCGATGGAGCAGTTGCGAGCTGTCGCTCTTCCAGCCGTATTGTTCGCGCTCGAAGCGCGCCAGGCTGCCGAACAGGAAGACGACCAGGGCGATGTACGGATAGATGCCGTAGAGGAATTGATTGAGCAGGTTCATGGTCGTTGCCTCAGCGAGCGGTGGTCATGGGCGCCGTGCCGCGGGCGTAGAAGCGCACGGGCTGGTCGCCGAGGGGGCGCGGTGCGAGCAGCGGTTCCACGCCGTCCACACCGGGGCCGAAGGTCTCCAGCGCTTCGTCCATATCCCGCACCGGCGGCTCGGTCCGGGGCTGTGGCTGCACGTCAGTGAGCGTGCGCAATACGGTGAACACCGCGGCATACGGACTCTCGTTGCGCGCCAGCCGGTCGCCAACCGCGGCGAGCACGTGGATGGCGTCGCCCAGCAGTTGCCCGGCGTGCGCGTCCTTGCCGTCGGCCACCAGCGCGCCCAGGAACTCCAGGAACAGCGGCACGAAATCGGGCAGTTCCGCCTCGGCGGGCTCGAAGCCCTCGCGGCGGTATTCGTCGATCAGGTCGACCATGGCCTGGCCGCGATCCCGGCTTTCGCCGTGCACGTGTTCGAACAGGTGCAGGGAATGGGCGGGGTTGCGGTCGAAGGTGGCGACGTAGTTCTCCTGGAGTTCGATCAGCGTGTTGGTCTTCAACAGCTCGCCCAGGGGCGCCAGCGTGGCTTGCGCCTGCGGCGACCTGGCCAGCGCGGTGTCGATTTCAGGCAGGGCGTCGAGAAGGTCCTGCTCGGGGTAGCACAGCAGGGCGCTAAGGATGGGGTAGAGCGGCATGGGAGGCTCCCGTGGTGTATGGATGGCGAAAGTGCGGATGCCGGCCGCTCCCGTTTGCCGGCGGGAGCGGGGCGGAAAGTCAGGCGCCGGTCATGTCGCCATGGCCTTCTTGCGCGATTTCGGCATGTCCGCGAACATCACGCTGCCTTGCGGCTTCTTGCCGAACAGGGAGCCGTCCGAGGTCCCGCCCGAGCAGCCGTTGCCGAAGGTGAAGCCGCAGCTTGCCTTGTCGTTGAAGCTGTCCTCCACCATTTCCTTGTGCGAGGACGGGATCACGAAACGATCTTCATAGTTGGCGATCGCCATGATCTGGTACATGTCCTCCACCTGTGCCGGCGTGAGGCCGACCTGCTCCAGCACAGCCAGGTCCTGCACGTCGTCCACCACTTCCGAGCGCTTGTAGGCGCGCATGGCCAGCATGCGTTCAAGCGCTTTCAGCACCGGCGCGACTTCCCCCGCGGTCAGCAGGTTGGCCAGGTACTTGACCGGGATGCGCAGGCTCTTCACGTCCGGGATCACGCCGTTCATGCCCATGTGGCCAGCCTCGGCGGCCGACTGGATCGGCGACAGCGGCGGGATGTACCACACCATCGGCAGCGTGCGGTACTCGGGATGCAGCGGGAAGGCCACCTTCCATTCGCAGGCCATCTTGTACACCGGCGACTTGCGCGCGGCGTCCAGCCAGCTTTGCGCAATGCCCTGGCGCAGCGCTTCGGCCTGGACGGCCGGATCGTGCGGATCCAGGAAGATGTCCAGCTGCGACTGGTAGAGATCCTGCGGGTTCTCCACCGAGGCGGCTGCCTGGATGCGGTCGGCGTCGTACAGCATCACGCCCAGGTAGCGGATCCGGCCGACGCAGGTTTCCGCGCAGACGGTGGGCTGGCCCGCTTCGATGCGGGGATAGCAGAACAGGCATTTCTCGGCCTTGCCGCTTTGCCAGTTGTAGTAGATCTTCTTGTACGGGCACCCGGAGATGCACATGCGCCAGCCGCGGCATTTGTCCTGGTCGACCAGCACGATGCCGTCGTCCTCGCGCTTGTAGATCGAGCCGGACGGGCAGGAGGCTACGCAGGTCGGGTTCAGGCAATGCTCGCACAGGCGCGGCAGGTACATCATGAAGGTGTTCTCGAAGGTCGAGTACATCTCCTTCTGGACGTCTTCGAACAGCTTGTCCTTGCTGCGCGCGCTGAACTCGCCGCCAAGATCGTCCTCCCAGTTCGGGCCCCATTCGATCTTTTCCATCTTCTTGCCGGTCAGCACCGACACCGGGCGGGCAGTGGGCGGCGTCTGCACCAGCGGCGCCTTCTGCAGGTGCTCGTAGTCGTAGGTGAACGGCTCGTAGTATTCGTCGATCTGCGGCAGGTTGGGATTGGTGAACAGTTTCGCCAGGATGCCCAGCTTGCTGCCCTGGCGCGGTTCGAGCTTGCCGGCGGCATTGCGCGTCCAGCCGCCATGCCATTTGTCCTGGTTCTCCCATTCCTTGGGATAACCGATGCCGGGCTTGGTCTCGACATTGTTGAACCAGGCGTATTCCACGCCGTCGCGGCTGGTCCAGACGTTCTTGCACGTAATCGAGCAGGTATGGCAGCCAATGCACTTGTCCAGGTTCAGGACCATGGCTACCTGGGCGCGGATTTTCATTGCTCAGCTCCTTCCTTCGCTTGTTTTTCCACCAGCGGGCCTTCCAGCCAGTCGACCTTGTTCATCTTGCGCAGGATCACGAACTCGTCGCGGTTGCTGCCGACGGTGCCGTAATAGTTGAAACCGTATGCCAGCTGCGCGTAGCCGCCGATCATGTGGGTGGGCTTGGTCACCGTGCGGGTCACCGAGTTATGGATGCCGCCGCGCATGCCGCTGGTTTCGGCGCCGGGCACGTTCACGATCTTCTCCTGGGCGTGGTACATCAGGCACATCCCCTTGGGGACCCGCTGCGAAACCACCACCCGCGCGGTCAGCGTCCCATTGACGTTGAAGACTTCCACCCAGTCGTTGTCGCGGATGCCGTTGGCCTTGGCCTCGGCTTCCGAGATCCAGACATGCGGCCCGCCGCGCGACAGCGTCAGCATGCGCAGGTTGTCCGAATAGGTGGAGTGGATGCCCCACTTCTGGTGCGGCGTGATCCAGTTCAGCACCAGTTCGGCATTGCCGTTGGGCCTGGCACCCAGCATCGGCGCGATGGTCTTGGTGTCGATGGCGGGCTTGTAGACGCAGTTGCCTTCGCCAAAATCCAGCATCCAGCGATGATCCTGGTAGAACTGCTGGCGGCCGGTCAGGGTGCGCCAGGGGATCAGCTCGTGGACATTGGTGTAGCCCGCGTTGTAGCTGACTTCCTCGGATTCCAGGCCGGACCAGGTCGGCGCGGAGATGATCTTGCGCGGCTGCACCTGGACGTCGCGGAAGCGGATCTTGTCATGCTCGCGCCCGGTGGCCAGGTGGGCGTGGTCGCGCCCGGTGATGGCCGACAGCGCTTCCCATGCCTTCACCGCGACATGGCCGTTGGTTTCCGGCGCGAAAGTCAGGATCATCTCGGCGGCGTCGATGGCGGTATCCAGCCGCGGCCGCCCCTGGCTCACGCCGGGTTCGTCGACCGTCTTGCTGAGCGCGCCGATTTCCTTGACTTCGTGGCGGGTATCCCAGTTGATGCCCTTGCCGCCGTTGCCGTGCTTGTCGAGCAGCGGCCCGATCGAGGTGAACTTCTTGTAGATATCGGCATAGTTGCGCTCGACCACGGTCATCGATGGCGCGGTCTTGCCGGGAATCAGCTCGCATTCGCCGCGCTTCCAGTCCTTGGGCTCGAACGGCTGCGCCAGTTCACCCGGCGTGTCATGCAGCAAGGGGCTGCAGACCAGGTCCTGGCGGGTGCCCAGGTGGGCGCCGCCGATTTCGCTGAACTTCTTGGCGATCGCCTTGTAGATTTCCCAGTCCGTACGGCTCTCCCACAGCGGCTGCACCGCCTCCGACAAGGGATGGATGAAGGGATGCATGTCGGAGGTGTTGAGATCGTCCTTCTCGTACCAGGTGGCGGTCGGCAGCACGATATCGCCGTACAGGCAGGTGGTGCTCATGCGGAAATCGAGCACGGTCAGCAGGTCGAGCTTGCCCTCGGCGGCGGGGCGCACCTTGACCTCGCTCGGCGTGATGGCGTCCGCCTCGTCGCCGAATACGGCGTTCTGGGTGCCGAGCAGGTACTTGAGGAAATACTCATGGCCCTTGCCCGAGCTGCCCAGGATATTCGAGCGCCACACGAACATATTGCGCGGGAAGTTCTCCGGGTTGTCGGGGTCGTCGCAGGCGAACTGCAGCCCGCCGGACTTCAGCTGTTCGACCGTATAGGCGACAGGATCCTGGCCAGCCGCCGCGGCGGCATCGGCGACATCGAGCGGATTGCTGCTTAGTTGCGGCGCCGAGGGCAGCCAGCCCATGCGCTCGGAGCGGGCGTTGAGGTCCAGCAGCGAGAGGTTCTCGTACTTGGCCTTGTCCGCGGTCGGCGCAAGGATCTCGTCCACGGCAAGCTTTTCGTGGCGCCACTGGCTGGTGTGGCTGTAGAAGAACGAGGTGCCGTTCATCTGGCGCGGCGGGCGCGACCAGTCCAGGCCAAAGGCCAGCGGTGCCCAGCCGAATTGCGGGCGCAGCTTTTCCTGGCCCACGTAGTGCGCCCAGCCGCCGCCGCTCTTGCCCACGCAGCCGCACATCATCAGCAGGTTGATGATGCCGCGGTAGATCATGTCGTTGTGGTACCAGTGGTTGAGCCCGGCACCGACGATCACCATGCTCTTGCCCTGGGTGCGATCGGCGTTGTCGGCGAACTCGCGCGCTACCTGTATCACCAGATGGCGCGGCACCGTGGTGTGTTTTTCCTGCCAGGCCGGCGTGTAGGGCACATCGTCGTCGAAGGACGTGGCCACATTGTCGCCGCCCAGGCCCTGGTCCACGCCGTAGTTGGCCATCTGCAGGTCATAGACCGTGGCCACCAGGGCGCTGCTGCCATCGGCCAGCGTGATGCGCCTGGCGGGCACGCGGCGCTTGAGCAGGGCATCGTGCTCCGCGCCGAAGTACGGGAAACCGACTTCGGCCACCTCGTGCCCGGCCGCCATCAGCGAGAGCAGGGGGTCAAGCGCCTGTCCGTTGCCGCCGTCCTTCATCTCCAGGTTCCAGCGGCCTACCTTCTCGCCGCCGTTGTGCGCGGCCTCGCCCCAGCGAAAGCCGATGGTGCCGTTGGGGACCGCGAAGTCGCCGCTGGCACTGTCGATCACCAGCGTTTTCCATTCAGGATTGTTGGCTTCGCCGCGGGCGCCGGCGAGGTGGGAGGCACGCAGGAAGTGGTCGGGCACCAGCGTGCCGCCGTTATCCCGCAGCAGCACCAGCATCGGCATGTCGGTGTACTGCTTGATGTAGTCGCGGAAATAAGCGGAGCGCCCGTTCAGATGGAACTCCTTCAGCACCACATGGCCCATGGCCATGGCCAGGGCGGCATCGGTGCCTTGCGTGGGCGTCAGCCAGATATCGCCGAACTTGACCATCTCGCCGAAGTCGGACGATACCGCCACCGTCTTGGTGCCCTTGTAGCGGACTTCGGTGTAGAAGTGGGCGTCCGGGGTGCGCGTCTGCGGCACGTTGGAACCCCATACCATCAGGTAGGTGGAGTTGTACCAGTCGGCCGATTCCGGCACGTCGGTCTGCTCGCCCCAGACTTGCGGGCTGGCCGGCGGCAGGTCGCAGTACCAGTCATAGAAGGACAGGCAGACCCCGCCCAGCAGGCTCAGGTAGCGCGCGCCGGCGGCGTAGGACACCATCGACATGGCCGGAATCGGCGAGAACCCGACCACGCGGTCCGGGCCGAAGCGTTTGATGGTGAAGGCATTGGCTGCCGCAATCATCTCCGTGGCGGTGTCCCAGTCGGCCCGCACGAAGCCGCCCAGGCCGCGCACGCTCTTGTAGCGCTTGGCCTTGACCGGGTCCTGGCTGATCGAGGCCCAGGCGGCCACGGGATCCATGGTCTTGCGGGCTTCGCGCCACATCTCCATCAGGCGGCCGCGGATCATCGGGTACTTCACGCGTTGCGCCGAGTAGACGTACCAGCTGTACGAGGCGCCGCGCGGGCAGCCGCGCGGCTCGTGGTTGGGCAGGTCGGGGCGGGTGCGCGGATAGTCGGTCTGCTGCGTTTCCCAGGTGATCAGTCCGTTCTTGACGTAGACCTTCCAGGAGCACGAACCCGTGCAGTTCACGCCGTGGGTGGAGCGCACGATCTTGTCGTGCTGCCAGCGGCTGCGGTACCCGTTCTCCCACCGGCGGTCCTCGTCCACCACGGCGCCGTGTCCACCCGCGAAGGTGGACTTGACGCGGGACATGAATTTCAGTCGATCCAGAAAATGGCTCATAGTTGTTCTCCGCGAGTGCTTTTGCTGACCGTCGGGCAATCGGTCCAGGGATGTTCCAAGCTTATCGGCCAGGCCCGGCGGCGCCCATTCGCTGGTGGAGGAGTAGGGCGCGATGCGCTCGGGCTAGTTCGGCCGCGGCTGCCTAGTTCGGAAGAACTAGGCCGGCCGGCGCCGTTCAGCAGGGCATGGGTGCATGCTTGCGTGCGTAGTACCACCAGGTCACCAGCACGCAGCTCACATAGAAGGCCACGAAGCAGTACAGCGCCGCGTCCGCCGAGCCGGTCAGTTCCAGCGAGGTGCCGAAGCTCTTGGGGATGAAGAAGCCGCCGTAGGCGCCAATGGCGCCGGAAAAGCCCAGCACCGCGGCCGATTCCTTGCCGGCGTCCAGCAGCGCCTGCTTTTGCGCCGCCTCGTCCTTGCCGCGCGCGGCGCGCTGGCGTTCGGTCAGGAAGATCACCGGGATCATGCGGAAGGTCGAGCCATTGCCGATGCCGGTCAGCGCGAACAGCACCACGAACGCCGCCAGGAAACCCTGGAAGCTGCCGCCGGCGCCGTCGTGCGGCAACGTGGCCAGCACGCCGAACACGGCGGCAATCATCGCCACGAAGCTCCACAGGGTGACCCGCGCCCCGCCGAGCTTGTCCGACACCCAGCCGCCCACCGGCCGCATCAGCGCACCCACCAGGGGCCCGAGGAAGGCATAGGCGGTGGGGTTCACCCCTGGGAACTGTGACTTGGTGAGCAGCGCAAAACCGGCCGAGAAGCCGATGAACGAGCCGAAGGTGCCCACATACAGCCAGCACATCAGCCAGTTGTGCTTGCGCTTGAAGATCACCGCCTGGTCGGCGAACGAGGCACGCGCATCGGCGATGTCGTTCATGCCGAACCACGCGGCGAGGGTCGCGGCCAGGATGAACGGCACCCAGATGAAGCCGGCGTTCTGCAGCCACAGGCTCTTGCTCACCTCGCCGGCCTGGTAGGTCTGGGCGTCACCGCCAAAGGCGCCGAACAGCCCCACGGAAACCACCAGCGGGGTCAGGAACTGCACCACCGATACGCCCAGGTTGCCGATGCCGGCATTGAGCCCGGTCGCCAGGCCCTTCTTGGCCTTGGGAAAGAAGAAACTGATATTGGACATCGAGGAGCTGAAGTTGGCGCCGCCGAATCCGCACAGCAGCGCCAGCACCAGCAAGGTGGGATAGCTAGTGGTCGGGTCGCGCAGCGCGAAGCCCATGCCCAGCGCCGGCACCAACAGGGTGGCGGTGGAGATCGCCGTGAAACGCCGGCCGCCGAAGATCGGCACCAGGAAGGCGTAGAAGATGCGCAGCGTGGCACCCGAGAGCGCGGGCAGCGCGGTGAGCCAGAACAGCTGGTTCTTGCTGAAGCGGAAGCCGGCGCGGTCCAGGTTGACCGCCACCACGCTCCATAGCATCCAGATCGCGAAGGCCAGCATCAAGGCGAGGATCGAGATCCACAGGTTGCGGTAGGCGATGCGCTCGCCGTGGGTGCGCCAGAAGGTCTTGCTTTCAGGCTCCCAGCGGGTTAGTACGGAACTAGACATGACTGTCCTATGTGTCGGAATGAGGAATGAGGAATGAGGAACAGGGAAATGTGGAATAGGGAAAGCGGAACGCCGATTCAGGCCGGCTGTGCCGCCAGCACGCGCTGGCCGGCGTCTGCGCCCTTGCCGCGCTGGCTGTAGTGCATCCACACCAGGCTCACGCAGACGGTGCCGTACATCAGCATGAAGCAGCTGCTGCGCACGCCGCTCAGGTCCGCCAGCAGGCCGAACAGCACCGGCAGGATGAAGCCGCCCAGGCCGCCGGCCAGCCCCACCACGCCGGAGACGGCGCCGAGGTTATGGCCGAAATCGTTGGCGATGAACTTGAACACCGACGCCTTGCCCACCGCCATGGCAATGCCGACGATAAAGAGCAGTGCGGTGAACGGCAGCGCCGACAGGCCGATATGGAAGGCCTGCGGGCCGCGCGCGGTGTGGATGATGAAATCGGTCTGCGGGTAGCTGAGGAGGAAGAACGCCACCCAGCACACCCACATCACCCACCAGGTGGTGCGGTGCGCGCCGTAGCGGTCCGAGATCCAGCCGCCGATGGCGCGCAGCACGCCGCCCGGCAGCGAGAAGCAGGCCGCCAGCAGGGCGGCGATCTTGATGTCGAAGCCGTACTCGCCGATGTAGTACTTGGTCATCCACAGCGACAGGCCGACATAGCCGCCGAACACCACCGAGTAATACTGCGAGTAGCGCCAGACCCGCGGGTCGCGCAGCATGGCGAACTGGGCCCGCAAACCAGCCGAGGACTTCACGCGGTGGGCGGGATTGCTGGATGAGAACACCCAGAACAGCACCGCCGTGACCAGCATGGCGATCGCGTACACGCGCGGCACCACGGTCCAGCTGCCACCGGCGGCAACGATCAGTGCCGGGGCCACGAACTTGGTCAAGGCCGAGCCGGAGTTGCCGGCGCCGAATATGCCCATGGCCAGGCCCTGGCGGGAGCGCGGAAACCAGCGAGCCACATAGGGCGTGCCGACCGAGAACGAGCCGCCCGCCAGGCCCACGAACAAGCCCAGGACAAGCAACTGCGGGAGCGTGGTGGCATGCGAGATCATCCAGATCGGGATGACCGTGACCAGCATCAGCACAAAGAAGACGATGCGGCCGCCGTAGCGGTCGGTCCAGATGCCCAGCGGCACGCGGACCAGCGCGCCGCTGAGCACGGGCGTGGCGGCCAGCAGGCCGAACTGGGTTTCGGACAGGCCAAGTTGCTGCTTGATGGGAATGCCCAGCACGGCAAACATCATCCATATGGCAAAGCAGATGGTGAAGGCGAAGGTGCTGGACGCCAGTACCGCATAGGCGCGACGCGGCACAGGTTCGTGCGGGAGGGGTTGAGTGGCCATGGCCATGCTCCTGTGTCAACAATGACGATCGGCTCCCAGCGTAGAGAGCGCGGCCGCGGTTGACCATTCGCCGGCAGCACATGTGCGGGTGCCGGTGGAGCT